>DAIOGT010000064.1:0-14446 GCA_036745095.1 Pyrinomonadaceae bacterium | reverse complement strand
TTTATCCGCGACGTGAGACGCGCCGACGGTACCTCAGTCTTTCCAGCGCTGCGCAAAAACTTCAACTGTTTACGACTAACGGGCGACTGGTGCGACTAGGCATTTACGGTTGCTGATTGCCAATTTCAACAGCGTTCGCATACGCAAATTCGCAATCAGCAATCCTTTATCTCTGCAAGCAGAAGGAGAGCACAACACAATGGCAAATAAACCAAAGAGAGATAAGACAAGAGAGAAAGCATCCATCGTAGCAGCGAAAAACAGGCGGGAACTTATTGCAGCTGGTCTGAATAGGCGCGACATGTTGAAGATGGGGCTATTGACCAGCGCCGGGATGCTCATTCCTAAGATCGGCTTGAGCGCGCGTCCGCTGAGCAGTTCCGGTTTTCTGGACGACACGCCGCAGAGCCGTCCCACCAGAGCGTTCATCGAGGACATGCCGCGTTTGGTTATCAAGCAACCGACCACAACGTTGACTGGTCCGGCCCCACAAATCGCTCCAAACACCGCGGGTGGAGAGAGCCGCACAGTCGCGCATCAGGCGTACGCGCAGTTTCCGCCGCAGAAGTTTTATGAGATGCACCAGAAAGCGTTTCTGGCCAAGTCGTCCCCGGACTTCGTTCAGCCGACGACCTTGTGGGGCTTCGACGGGATTTTCCCTGGTCCACTCCTCGTCGCGCGATACGGCGAGCCGATCCTCGTCCGTCAATTCAATGAGCTGCCGGCCCAGAACAACGGCTTCGGCATAAACTCGGTAACGACACACTTACACAACGGGCACACTCCGTCGGAATCGGATGGGTTTCCATGCTTCTTCAACCCCAGCGGTAAATTCTACGACTATCACTATCCGAACGTGCTGGCCGGTATCAACTCCACTCATCCCGGTACGGGTGACATTCGCGAGTCGATGCACACGCTCTGGTACCACGACCATCGTATCGACTACACGGCGCAGAACGTCTACAAGGGCCTCGCCGGAATGTACAACTTGTTCCATCCGGAAGACTCAGCGTACGACACAGGAAATGAGAATACAGGCTTTCGCCTGCCGAGCTTCCCTGACTATGACATCAACATGGTCTTCAACGATGCGGTCTATGACGCACAGACCGACCAATTAGCATTCGATCTTTTCAATCTCGACGGCATCCTCGGTGACAAGATGCTCGTAAACGGCAAGGTTCAGCCGGTGCTTCACGTCAGCCCGCGTCGCTATCGATTTCGCTGGTTGAACATGGGTCCTTCGCGCTTCTACCAGTTATCCCTGCTCGATCCGACGAACAATTCCAGCAAACCGATCTGGCAGATCAGCGTCGATGGAAATCTCCTGAAGAAACCGGTCCTCGTGCCGAACGGTTGCCGCATCTCGGTGGCTGAGCGCGTCGATGTGATCGTTGACTTCACCGGACTCCAGGGAAAGACGTTCTATATCGAGAATCGTCTGGAGCAGGAGGACGGGCGTGGTCCAACCGGTGATGTATTCAGTCCCGGTCAGGGCGATAAGATCCTGAAAATTTTGGTGGATGGTCCAGTCGTCGCCGATAACAGTATTAACCCGGCGAATATTCCCGCGACTCAACCCGTCTATTTCTACGACTTCCCAACCACGACTGCGACTCCGGTAGTGACACGCATTTTCAGGTTCGAGAGAAATAACGGTCAGTGGGCTGTGAACGGCAAATTCGCGACCTGCGATGAGACGCGCTTCGCCATCAAGCGTAACACGGCCGAGAAATGGATCTTCCAAAACAACTCGGGCGGGTGGCAGCACCCGATTCACATGCACTTCGAGGAGTTTCAGACCTTGAGGATCAACGAACAGGCGCCGAAGAGCTCCGGGATTATTACGGCCGGACGCAAGGACGTGCTCAGACTCGAGCACAACATGGAGGCGGAAATGTTTTTCCGATTCCGCGATTTTGTCGGGCGCTACCCCATACATTGCCACAACGTCGTTCACGAAGATCACGCGATGATGGTGCTCCTCGAGATCAACGACACGGGCGACAAGAAAACTAATCCTTAATTTGCTGAGCCCGAACTGTGCAGAAAGGACTGAACTATGACGAACATCAGTAGAAGAAGTGTGATGGCTTTGATCGGGGCTGGAGCGTTCGCTGGTCCATTACTGGCGCGGGCGCAGGCGCAGGCAATCGCGCCGTTGGTCAAGAGTGATTCGGCGCGTGAGCGTATCCGAGAGCGTCATTTTCCGAACGTCCTCCTTACTACCCACGAGGGCAAGAAGGTACGGTTCTACGACGACCTGATCAAGGACAAGATCGTGGTTATCAACTTCATGTACGTGAAATGTGATGGCGTCTGCCCCGGCATCACTGCGAATCTGGTGAAACTTCAAAAGCTACTCGGCAGCCGGCTGGGGCGAGACATCTTCATGTACTCGTTCACGCTCAAGCCGGAAGAGGATTCACCCGAGGTGCTAAGCAGATACGCCAAAGCCTACCACGCGAAAAAAGGCTGGACGTTTTTAACAGGCACGCCTGCGGACATGGAGTTGCTCCGGCGCAAGCTGGGTTTCACTGATCCGGATCCGAAGCTTGATGCGGACAAGTCGAACCACATCGGTAACGTTCGCTATGGCAACGAGGCCCTGCAACTGTGGGGCTCGTGCCCGGGGTTATCCAAAGCCAGTTGGATGGCCGAATCAATTAGCTGGGTAGATAGGCCCACAAGCGGCAAAGGAGAATCAAGATGAATACGAATGGTCCAGGAAAAAATCTTCTGATAAGCACACTGTTTTTCGCGGCTGCCCTGCTGTTGTCCCCCGTCGTGTCATCTGCTCAAACAGCAGATGACACGACTGTGACGGCAACAAAGGTGGCGGCAAGTTCCGACTTGTCCTCGGCCATTGAAGTTGCCGTGGGTGATGGTCCAACCGGTGTTGCCTTCGACGGCGCCAGCATTTGGGTGACGAACCAATTCAGCAACACCGTGATGAAGGTGGCTAACAACGGCGCCGTGCTGGGCAGATACGCCACCGGCAAAAATCCGATCGGCGTTGCCTCCGACGGGGTGAGCGTGTGGGTGGCGAACAATGCCGACAACACTGTCACGAAGTTATCGACTGATGGTGTGAGGCTCGGCACTTTCACGGTTGGCAATGGTCCGCAAGCGGTATTGATTGCCGGCAAATACATCTGGGTCGCGAATGAAAAAGGCGACACAGTGACAAAACTTTCGAGTGCCGGCGCCCTCGTCGGAACCTTTAAGGTCGGGCGGCGTCCCGTCGCGCTGGCCACAGATGGGACAAACATCTGGGTTGCAAACAACCACAGCGACAGCGTGATGAAGCTGTCCGCAGAAGGCGCGGTGCTAGGTACTTACGCCGTAGGCGATGGTCCATTCGGCCTTGCGTTTGATGGGACCGGCATCTGGGTTACGAACTTCTTCAGCGGCACCGTGATGAAGTTGGATCCGAATGACGGCTCTGTAATCGCCAAGGCCGCTGTGGGCGATGGCGCATCGGGTATCGCAATCAACGGCAGCGATATTCTGGTTGTCAACAACGGCAGCAACAGCATCTCCGTGTTGGGTAAAGACGGCACGTTAGTCAACACGATGAAGGTTGGCATTAGTCCGTATGGAATCGCCGTCACCGCGGGCGGCATCTGGGTTACGAACTCCGGTAGCGATTCCATATCAAGACGGTAGTTACGCAACCAGGAACCGGGCTGTACGGGCGCTGCAAAGCCCGCTCGGGTGTAGATGGGAGGTTTGCAATGGCAAGAAAAATCTTCGGAGCTGTCGCGTGCTGCATCGCCGTCGTTCTGGCACTCACATTAGGTGAGTTGCCGAGAGCCACTGCGATTCAAGATCAGCATCAGCGTTCAAAACATCGACACGCCACCAGCCGGCGCAACCGCGCGGCCCGGCAAAGAGTGAAATCTCAGCGGAAGCCAGCCCGGTCGCGGAAAGCAATCAGTTATGTCTGCCCGATGCACCCGGACATCCGCTCGAATTCACGCGGCACATGTCCGAAGTGCTTGATGGATCTGGTGGCGGAAGGGCGCGACGCGAAAGGGACGCGGCATTGAGCGGGGGCTTTGCCGCGTCCCGGGTCGGCCCTTCCACCATCGGAATTTAGCTAAGCAACAGCGCTTGAAATTTTGAGCGGTTGCTAAAGGAGATCGTTATGTCGGAAAGAAACCAGGACGGTATTAACTCTAAAGACGACGCCACGAGAGCGCGTAAGGACACGAAGATCCGGAACAACACGACAGTAATAAAAATTTTATTGTTGGCGGTGAGTTTGACCTTCGCGCTCGGATATCTTGCTGCTCGCAGCCGCGCCCAACTCTCAGATCAAAGGACTCAGAGTTTCGATCGGCGGATCAGCGAAAACGCTCAACAGATGATGGACCAGGGGAAACAGATCTTTCGCTACGACACGTTCGGCGATGAGATTTACTGGTCCGATAAACTAAAACTACATAACGCAATTCAGGGAACGAAGTTCGGTGGCGTCGGTCCGGGCGTGAGCCCAAAGACCGCACTCGCCGTCGGATTGAAGGTAGACATGGATGCTTTGCCTCAAACGTTGATCAACCAGATCAAGCAAGGCAAGGTGGACCTCGACGACCCGGCAACCACGCTGGCGCTAATTAAGCTTGATGCAGTGCTTGGAGTGAAGGGAACCTTCAATCCGAACGGAAGTCTTAAGGCAGTGGGCCTTACTTGTGCTGTCTGTCATTCGACGGTTGACGACGCTTTCGCTCCGGGTATTGGTCGTCGTCTCGACGGCTGGTCCAACCAGGATTTAAACGTGGGCGCCATCGTGTCGCTGGCCCCGGATCTCAGCGCGATCACAAACTTGCTGGGAGTCGACGAAGCGACAGTCAAGACAGTGCTTGCCAGTTGGGGACCAGGAAAGTTTGACGCCGAGTTGAATCTCGACGGCAAGGCATTTCGACCTGACGGAAAAACGGCTGCGGTGCTCATCCCGCCTGCCTTCGGACAGGCTGGGGTTAACTTACATACGTGGGGCGGAGGCTGGGGTGGCGTTACTTACTGGAACGCTTACGTCGCTAACCTTGAGCTGCAAGGGCAGGGAACTTTCTTCGACGCACGACTGAATGACCCGGTGAAGTATCCAGTCGCAGCGCGCGCGGGATTCGGGAACAAACGTAGCGATGTGGACCTGGTGACCGGGAAATTGGCGGCGCTTCAGTTCTACCAACTGGCGATCCCGGCGCCGACGCCGCCCGAAGGCAGTTTTGATCGCGCAGCTGCCACGCGTGGAGAAGCGATCTTCAACGGCAAGGCAACCTGCGCGCAGTGTCACGTGCCGCCGCTCTTTACTGAACCGGGTTGGAACACACACAAGGCCGAAGAGATCGGCATCGACGATTTTCACGCGAGTCGATCGCCGGATAACTCCTATCGCACCGCGCCGTTGCGCGGACTCTTCTCGCACATGAAGCGTGGCTTTTACCACGACGGTCGTTTTCCAACGTTGCTCGACGTAGTTAATCACTACGATGGTTTCAAGAATTTGAGCCTGACTGAGCAGGAGAAAAAGGATCTGGTCGAGTACTTGAAGTCTTTGTAGTCGCCACCGGGGATGATTGCTGCCGGAGGTGTTTGATTGCTCAAACGCGACCGAACAGAATCATCCCCTCGTCGTGGGATTTGGAAAGGATCTAAATGGGGCCAGCTACCTCGTCACTGTGTTACTCAAGACGCTGTTAGCCCGGTCAAAAGTAAAGCCGGACTTCGTGATATTGTTGACGGTCACGGTGTATGTGCCGCGACTGCTTCGCGTGCTGAACTTGGCCACGCCACCGCTCGATGTGTTGGCGGTTTGGTTCAGAGACGTGCCGTCCGGCAACTTCCAACTCACTCCAACGGCCGCGTTCGGAACGCTCGCGCCGTTCTCGTCCTTGACGACGACACTCGCCGACACGTTCACAGCATTTTTCGAGAGCTTCGTGGTGAGCAAAATATCAGTGCTCCTCATAAGCTGTGCCGGGACCGGTGGTGGAGGCGTTGTACTGCCTGCGGTTGGATTGATCGAATAGACAAACGAGCGGCTCGTGTTGTTGTCGCCCGTGGCCGTGTAGGTTATGAAATAGACCGCCTGTCCGTCCGGCGAGAAACGTCCGCGAGTGCTCACGCCCTGGTTGAAACCATAAATGCCGAAGCTTGCGTTAAAGGTCGTCGGGTCTTCCGCCGGTAGCGTTAGGAGCCAGAGCGCTTTGCCACTCGTCGCGCTGACGCCCTGAATCGTTCCGGGAAAACTCAACGGGTTCGCACCGCCCAGGACCAGTACGCTATTGGAGGGATCGACGACTGGCCCTCCTGCCTTGTTATTAAGGGTGGCCTTCCATAACACCGATCCGTTCGCGTTGAAAGCAAAAAGCTGGATCAGATTCTGCGTAACGTAGTGAACGCCGTTCCAACCGACGTCCGCAGGTGAGAGGTCGTTATACGGATACGGTGAGACAAAACTCCAGAGCTTGGAGCCATTGGGCGAAAACGCCGCTAGCGGACTGTGCACGCTGCCGTCAGGTCCGATGGCTGGTTGAAAAGTGCCGCCGAGCGTAAACACCGGGGTGCCGTCAAGACGGAGTGCGCGAGTGTGTGAGTTTGCTCCGAAATAAAGTTGCTGAGTGCTTCCGTTCATTCCGAAAACGATTTCAGCATAATCGACGATGAGCCGGTCGTATGGTTCCGGTACCGCCCACCTCAATTCACCAGCAGGCGTGAGCGAGAATACGCCGAGACCTTGCACGCCAACCGAATAGATGTTGCCATCCGGCCCGACCGCGACGCCGAGACAGATGAACGCGCGCGGGTCCTGCACGAAGGTCCATTTCAATGATCCATCGGGGTTGAACGCTTTGATGTGACTTTCGGAGGCGGCGTAGATCGAGCCGTCTGCGCCGACGGCAACGCCTTTGTCACCTGCGTCGTTGGCAATCCATTTCAAACCGCCGTCCGGGGCGAGCGCGTAGAGATGCTGGAACACATCGACGACGTAAATTGTGCCGTCGGGACCAATCACGGGACGCACCACCGAGTAGGGCGCATCCATACGAAAGCGCCAGTTGACACGGCCGTTTGCCGCCGGGCGCTCAGTGACGTTCACGTTCAGCGTGTTGCTCGCGCCGACAGCGTTAATAATTTGCACGTCCACCGTCGTCAGCGGCGCAGTTTCCGGTACGTAAGCGATAATGCGCGTGCCGCTCCAGTAAGAAACGGGCGCCGGTTGGCCGCCGATTACAACTTCACCACTACCTCCGAAGTTGCTGCCGAAGATTTCGAGGAAGCCACTTCTCGGCAGGGTACTGGCAGACAGTGACTCAATCATGCCGGGAGTGGTGACGGCGCCGTAAAGCGAGAACGATACATCTGCCTGCGGTTCGGAGAAGACCTGGTTGTCGCCCTTTTGCCAGACCGTCTGACCCTCGGCGAGACTGCGGAAATAAAAGCTTTGCCCGAAATAAGCGCCCGAATTTGAACTCCACCAATACCACTCGTTGCTGAGGGCCTGCACGGAGATGAAATGCCGTCCCGTGGCCCAAAACCCGGGTGACAAGTTGACGCTGATGGTTCCCGCCGAGTTATGGCTGAGGTTCGGGTCGCCTGCGGCCAGAAAATATTCCTGCTGGAGCGCGCCCGGTGCGCTGTTGGCTCCGAACTCATAGAACCGAACATACACGCCACGAAAATCAGCGGCTTTCCACGCAACACCCTCAGCCACTACTCGGTCAATTCTTCCGGTTACCACGAAGTCATCCGCCACTTCGCTATTGGTCCCGGTAACAGACCACGTTTGGCTTGGTCCATAAGTGGATAAATTGTCGCGCAACTGCGAAAATACCAATTCGCCGGCGTGTGCTGCGCCTGCGAGACACAGTAAGACCAACGTTGTGAGAATGAGATGTTTTAGCTTCATGATTGCCTCCCGAACGCAAAGTCTCTACGCGCCCACGTCCCACGCATGCTCTGTCTTTCTCGGCCGTAAACGAGTATTGTTTCCTCAACTGAAGGCTGACAGATGGGCGAGCGCACGGTCAATGGGAGTTTCGTCACGTTCTACTAGACGATCGTCACGGTGTCGATAAATGCTTGAGCGACAATTAGCGGAACTGCTTGAGGGAACAGCGGACGCGGCTTTCACCGTGGACCTTCAAGGCGAGATTCGGACCTGGAATAAAGCGGCCGAAAGCCTCTTTGGCCATCCTGCTTCACACGCGCTCGGGAAACCATGCACATCATTCGTCGGATGCAGGGTAGATGGCCGGGCGCCCGTGTGCTGCGAATCTTGTGACGTGATCGAATGTGTGCGGGCCGGTCAAGACGTTTCCAACTTTGATATGGAGATCAGCACCCGCGCAGGACGGCGTGTTTGGGTCAACGTCTCGCTACTCGTGACATACGACGAACACACTGAGCGATGCCTGATCATTCACCTGATGCGCGACATCCGGCAAAGGAAGAAGGCGGAGCAACTGACGAACGAGATGTTCAGGCTAGCCAAAGATTTGGTCAGCAATGCGGAGCAATCAGGTGAGCTGTCTCCAGTCATTCCGCTGACAGCCCAGGAGAAGAAGATTCTTGGTCTTTTCGTGGCGGGTAAAGCCACGAAGGAAGTGGCAGAGGAGCTTCAGATCAGTGTGAGCACGCTCCGCAATCATATTTCTCACATCAATCAGAAGCTTCACACGAGGAGTCGTACTGAAGCGGTGATGCAGTCGCTGAAGAGGGGGATCCTCTGAGTCGTAAGGACCTGGCCGAAATCTTGACCTCAAAGTTGCTGTAGATATATTGTCTGCCTGCTCAAACTCGCCTGCGACCGTCGCGAGGTTCTTTAATAAATCCTTGGTCAAATCTCATTAAGTAATGAATTTAGGTGGGAGGTGTTTTCGTGCAGAAGAACATCGTCGGTGATTGGGGATCCGAGCTGTCTGATGGCGACTACGCCCGTGCGCTCGCGGCACTGGGCGTACTTCAGTCCACTCATATTCAACCTCGCCCGAGTTCCAATCCTGCCGAGCTCGCGAGTGCGATCGAAAAGGAATTGGCGAGGGGTGAGCGCACCCTGATTTGGCGAGGCGCCTATGACCACGGATTGACCACAATTGAATCCTGGCGCGAGAGCGCGTATCAAGATGCCGCTGTGTTGGCCGACGCGTGGTCGGAGTATCGAAGCACGATCCAACATGAGCGACAAACACCGCGACTTGGCATTCCCCTAAGCTGGCGAAATCGTTCGAACCTGTTTGACTTTAACGACCTGTACAACTGGCTCAATCAGGATGCGGTCGGACTCGATGCCCTCGTACTTGCAGACCGGCTAACAAGCCGGTTCGTTGGGGCGTGGCACTGGCCCTTACGAGTTGGCATCCCGCTCGGAACTGATGACTGGATCCTTTCGGCTTTAAAAAATGCGCAAGGCCGGGAACATTGGGTCGAGTTCCTGTCGCGATGCTACATAGTAGGAGGCAGCCGTGACTCGTGTGACCTCCTGATTCTGAACAGATCCGCAGTCGAGGAACTTCTTGATAAATCTCGAACCCGCATCCGCGCCCGCTTCGTTGTTTGTCTGGAAGATCCACCCTCACCTCGCTTTGAAATCAGCGAGAGCCATCGCGAATTGCGCAATCGTTTGCACGCTGCGGGATTGTCATTGATAGGTGATCTCGACAACTCTCAGGAGCTCGGGGAATGGTTCAGGGCTGTCTTGCATGACCTCTCCCACGATATGCCGATCCACGCAGCCGTGTGTGCTTCGACGCGAAGGAAGCTGAATCGCGATCCGGTGACAATAGGCAGTCCGCAGGCACTCGATCAATGCCGGGTCCTGGCCCTTGCTAAACGCCAGGATCACGTCGCCGAACTGCTCGAGTACGACCGCGAGGCCCAGTTGGGGGACACTGAAAAGTCAAAGTCAGTCCACCTTCCCCTGGACGAAGAGCCCACGTTTGGTGGTGGGTTACCGGTTGAACCTCCGCCACCACCGTCGCCGCCGTCGCCGCCGTTGCCTCGCAGTCTACAAAAACGACTTGCCGATGAACTGCGCGAACGAATGTTTACTGCAGAGAGCGTCGATGGTGTGAGCTCGGCTGAAGATCTTAACCAGCGTGAGGACGATATCGCACACATGCTTGAGCCGCGCTGGATTCAGGTGAATGCATGGCGACCAGATGCTCCTCAACGACAAGCACCCTCACTCGCTCCGGATCAGTGGAACTTACTCACGGTACACATCGGACCAACCGAGCAGCGCCGTTTTGACGCTCCTTTTCCTGAACGCTCCGTTGACTTTAGCAAAGGCGACGTAGACGTCACGGTACAGTTGGAGATTCACGGAACCGACCTCATGCCGGTCGACCCATCCATTTTGAACGTTGATATGCTTTCGAGCAGAAGCGAGCGCGAGCGCGTGATGGGCCGGTTTCGTGACGCACTGTCGCAAATCGCGCACACGGAGGAATCCACTGGGCCAGTAGCGGTTGGTTCTGCTGAGATTACGCTGCCGCAAGTTGGCAACAGCACACTCGCTCCGTTTGCCGTGCGACCACGGGAAAATGTTACAGAGGTAGAAGGCCGCGTTGCGATTATCCACAACAACCGGATTTTGCAGACGGCACATATATCGATTCTGACGGGCGCTGTTCCCGACGAAGGAAACGGACTCGATGTAGTTGCAGAAGTGCCGATCCACCCCCGCTATGATGATCTCGAAGAGCGTCGCGAATACGACGTTGCCATTTTGGTCAGCGACATTGGCGGAAAGTTGCACCTTACGATTCAGCACGACGGTCAAACAGTGCCGGTTCAACTAGACGATCTTGGCAGCCCGATTTCCGATCTTCGCAAAGCGCTCGAGGCGGCTTCCGTAAACTGGGACCATTCGAAATCGATGGCCGAGCAGGCGACCTTCACAGATAATCTCTACACGCTGGCCGCGAGCGGTTCCGCGCTCGAACAACATCTTCGGAAAAAATGCGGAGATACAGTGAACGACTGGAAGCGAATCCATCTCGTTCCGGCAACCAACGAGTTTTTGCCGCTCGAATATGTATATGAAGGCCCGCCGCCCAGATCCGATGCTGGAGTTTGTCCAAATATTCTCGGTGCTCTTGAACGCGAAAGTTGCGATAAAGCGGTGGAAACACCGGCTGGAATTACAAAGTGCCCGAACCAGGATGATCCCAAGTTTGTTTGCCCGATGCACTTTTGGGGATTCAAGAAACTTATCGAACGCAGCGGCGCCATTCAGCCGGCATCGGTATCGGATGCAACACAGCCGGCGCCCGTTAGCGTCCCGAGCAAGCAGCCATACGGTAAGTTTCGAAGGACGTTGTTTGCAGCCAGCGATCGAGCGTTCTTATACGAGAACGATCCGCAAGCCAGACAGGCGGAGCGTGCAGCCCTGATCAAGGAGCTGGCGGGGATTTCCACGACTACTGACGCCGCTGACTGGGACAAGTGGCGTGAAGAAGTAAAAAGCAATCCGAATTTACTGGTGCTGGTGGTCCATGCTGAGAAACATCGCGGTGTGCGATCGCTTGAAATTGGTGACAAAAGGTTTTTGGGATACCAGGAAATTAAAGCCGATCTTAGCGGCGCCGCCGGCCAGCCTCAACTGCTCATCCTGCTTGGTTGCTCGGTTGCAGAAGTGACGGAGGATTTTCAACCGTACCCCGAGCGATTCCGCGATGCCGGCGTGAGCATCGTGTTGGCCCCCGTCGCGACGATCCGTGGTGCAGACGCGGTCCCGATCGCCAAACGAATTGCCCAGGTTCTTGCCGAGCGACTCGCGAGGCCGGAGCCGACCACCTTCGGCGAGTTGCTCCCGGTCCTGCGCCGAGAACTATTGCGTAAAGGCCATCCGGGAGTGATGGGAATCGTGGGGTTTGGCGACGGCGACTGGCTGCTCGGAGGTGAATGATGTTGAGACTCGAAATGTTGCCCGCCGGTTGCGGCGATTGTCTCTGGCTCGAATACGGAACTCCTCCCGCCACTCGTCTCGTGATCATCGACGGCGGGTTAGGTAAGACTGCGAAAGTTCTTCGCTCACGTCTCGAGGCAGCTTATCGCGAGCGAGGAGGCGCGAAGCTCGAAGTGGAACTGCTCGTTGTTACTCACATCGACAACGATCACATCGTGGGGATCATCGAGTTGCTCAAGGCCCCGCCGCCGTTCCTGCACATCAAAGAAATCTGGTTCAATGGTCTGCCGCAGCTCAAGCGTCTGCCGACACCGAGCTCGCTTGAAGACGATGATCTTGAAGGCCCGCCACCACGCTCGAGTCGCCCCGCGGATGTTTTGGGAGGTGATGAGGACGATAATGCTGAGGACAACGAATCGTTAGGTGCTTTCACCACGCTAACGTCGCCGGCGGATGTCCTGGGGCGGCATGAAAGCGATCAGTTGTCGCAATTACTTACCTCGAGCGGGATGCCGTGGAACGTGAGTTGGAATGGCGCAGCCGTGATGATCCCGGAAACGGGAGAGCTGCCAACCAGAAAGCTTGACGAACTCAAGCTTACGATTCTTGGTCCAACACTCGCTCGTCTTTACAAGCTCTGCACCGCCTGGCCCGACGTGTTGGGCGGCACGGAAGATTCGTCCACGATGCCGGCTACGCCTGCCGACGTTCTCGGACCTTCAGATACCTGGCCGCCGGTTTGGAAAGACGGTGAAAAGCGTGACTCGTCATTTGCCAACGGTTCCAGCATCATGCTGCTTGCGGAGTATCGTGAACACGCCCTCCTCCTCACCGGTGACGCTCACGCGCCCGACATCGCCGCGGCATTAAAGCGACTCTTGAGTGAACGCAAAATGCTTTCAACTGCTTTCCCGGTCGATGCCTTCAAGCTACCGCATCACGGCAGCGCAAAAAATCTCACGCAGGCCGTGCTTGAGTCAGTTGATTGCAGCCGCTACCTGATCTCAACGGACGGATCAGGCAGACCTCGTCATCCCGATCACCAGGCGCTCTTGCGTATCTTGCGATACTCGCGCAAACGACCGCATCTGCTGTTCAACTACAGTGGCGACACGACTCGCCCGTGGGGTGAGTCGAAGGCCGATGTCGTAAATGATGAGTTCCAGGATTTCGATATTACGTTTCCAACCAACGCTGAGGACGGGCTGATCCTGGAGCTTGAGTGAGCAGCCGTCCCGCGGGGTTCACAGCAGCAGAAATTCAATGGAGCGCCAGCTGCTGGAGTCGTCCTTCACTCCTTCAATCGACAACTTCGCGAAGTCTGTGGTGACATCGGCACGATCGAGCGATCCCATAAGTGCGTGTATGCAGCTTAGTGCGTTTGATTCGTTCGGATCAGAGTTCTTCGCCTGGAGAAGGAAACGCGGATCCCGAAGTTTCCACAACGCGTTTGCGATCTCAGCGTAAGTTGACTGATCAGGCGGAGGCGCAAAAGACGTTATGAAGCTCTTCGCAATGTCTAACGCCAGAGAGTGATTATTGATGAACCACTCGTTTCTTACGCGCAAAGATGATCGGCGAATCCTGCCTGAATCGTTATCTGCAACTACCCATAGAGCAATGTCTTCTTTAAATGGGCCCGCCGCGAATTTGCGAATCACGCGGTCGCCTTCGACGTTTTCTTCGAGCTGTTTCAAGTGAAAGAATTTGAAGAACTCGCTTTCTCTCCACTCACTGTCGAAGAGCTCGAACTCCAGCTCCTGAATCCTCGCGTACTGCCACGGCATGAGGAAGGTCGCGAACGCCACGCGCTCGAGTTCCTGAGCGGTTACGCTCCACAATGTTTCAGCGTCGTTCTCAGGAAGAGCATTTACTTCAGCGGCGTTGTTTTCAATTGCCAGTAAACTGCGCTCGGGCCACGGGTCTTGATAGATAAAGCGATCGCGTTCAGGATCGTAACTCTTGATCGTGATGCAATGTCCCATCCTGCCGTCGTGATAGGCGAGGGCGGCGATGACTTTGTTGTCTGCGTTCTGGATTACTTCGAGCCACTCGACCAGTTGTGCCGCTGAACAGTTCACGAGGCGTGTAACGCGCTGCGTCGCGGTTTGGGGTAACGGTTTTGCGACCACGCAGTAAGGATCAATACCCCAGAGGGCTGTGTGCAGGAGCCATATCTGTTGGATGGTGGCGCCACGTTGTCCCGGAACGGCATAGATGCCGGCGTTCTCCGGTCGCTGAGCAAACTGTTCGTACGCTTTATATAGGACCTGGTACCAGCCGGGATTGTTCTGTTGCGCCCGCTCGAACACTTCCGGCGGCGGAATCGTCGGCGTGCCGCCAAACGTCGGCTCTGAATTCTCTTCCATTTGGATCTCCTCACGACGTCAATATAGCGAGGTCAGCTTACTACTTCAGTACGAAATTTCGCGATCCACAGGGGTACGTGCCAGTGTCTACGAAAGTAGTGACTTCTATATGCCGGCGACGCTAGTGTATTCTGGCAGCCTCAGCGGCTGGACGCAC
>DAIOGT010000063.1:20456-23729 GCA_036745095.1 Pyrinomonadaceae bacterium | reverse complement strand
AGAACGCTCTGTCTTTGCCGCTGAACAAGCCGGGGATGCTGATTGGACCACCAATTTTGCCGCCGGGCTGGTTCAATAGGATGCGCTGTTGCGGCGCTTTACCCGTTACCGGATCGGCAGCAAGGTCGCGATTGTTGAACCAGTAGTTCGCATTGAGCGCGGGATTGCGGTGATACCAGTACAGACCACCGTGATACTGGTTTGAACCACCCTGCGTAACGAACTTGATCTGCACCGCGCCTTCGGCGGAGCTTTCGGCGCCGGGAGTCGAAGTGGAGACAGTGACCTCGCTGATCGCGTCGGTTCTGGGTCTGATGTAAGTGAAGAAACCGTCACTCGATTTGAGCAGGTTGTCTTGCACGTTGATTCCGTCGAGAGTGATGTTGAGAGCACCCTTCGGCAGGCCGTTGACGGATGAAGTTCGTGGCCGTCCGGGGGTGGCCGTGCCTGGCATTGCCAGCACAAGGTCGAGAGCGTCGCGAGACGCGGTTGGCAAATCGCTGATCTGTCTGCCGGTCAAAGTAGTGCCGACAGTGGCGGATTGCGTTTGCAGCAATTCACCGCCGCCGACGACGGTGACAGTCTCACTTGCCGATCCGATTTCGAGTTCGACGTTAATAGTCGAGGCCTTGCCGACGTCTATCTTAATGTCGGTGACCGCAGCCTGTTTAAAGCCTGTGGCTGCTATCGTGGCCGTATACACTCCCGACGAGAGCGTGGGAATGCTGTAAGCTCCGTTGTTGTTGGTCTGTGTGGAAAACTCCTGATTGGTAGCAGCGTTTTTCACGGTCACGGTAGCACCGGCTACCACGGCCCCCTTCGGGTCAGTCACAGTGCCTGACAGTGAACCTGTCGAGGAACTTTGTCCAAACGCCGGGAGCGCGCAAAGACCAACGGTCAGGAGTACTAGAAGGTACTTCTGTAAACCGTTTCTCATCACGTAATCCTCCGAAAATAGTTTTAGCCCATGCTAAACAAACGAAGACTTTGCTCAGCATCTTGTTCTGATGAAGAAGCCGAACCAACGTACTGTGACTGGTATAAAGGAGTGCCCGCTCAATGAAATGTGCAGGTTCGTCAGAGCTCGAAGCAATTACTGAGCCAACCGACGACCGGGCAAAAAGCTACAGAATGTGCTCATTTCATGGAACGAAGGCGGGGCACAGCTTACAAGTTTCTGGATTTCTATTCAAATAAATGAACGGGGGTTGGCTGTTTTTTAGGAAAATCGCGGGTTTTGCTGGTCTGCCACGATCCTATTTGACGACCTCGAATTCGAAGGACAGTTCCTTCCCCCGAAAAATCGTGGAGAGGTAAAACTCCCAAAACTTCCGCGTGAAGCGCATCGATGGCCAACGCTGATCGAGATTCACCACGAACTCAAGACCCAACGCCTTCCACAGATTCGCAAGACTCACATGCGTCCTAACCGGCTTTAATTCGGCCGTGGTGTAAAACGGAAACGGCGTTCGCGACGGAATGAAGCAAGTGAATGAATAACTGTTGAAGTGATTCCGGTGTGTTGGATCGGTCGCCCAATCAGGATTCGAATAATGGGGTGTGACGATCTTTAATTTGCCGCCGGACTTGGTAATGCGATGCAGCTCAGTGACGAACCCAAGCACATCGGGAACATGCTCGATCACGTGTCGACAAATTATCTCTTCGAATTCGTTATCAGCAAACGGATACGGGAACGTTCCCAGATCGTGAATGACGTCAGCATGACTGCGCCGGTTCGCATCGATACCGATAGCTCCCGGAAATTTGTTCTGACCACAACCGACGTCGAGGATCTTCCTGGTAGTATCAAGCATGCTTGACTATTTAAGCAGGGATGCCAACTCTTGCAGGTTTACGGCGTGAACAGGTTGGCCCAGCGCGAGCGACACCTCGTCGATGTTCATTCCATCCAACATGATCGCTTCGTCGCTCTTCAGCATCTGCTTCGGTATGCAAACAAACTCGCCAACAGCTCTCCCACGTGCGTTCAAAAGATCCTGGCCCGTTAATAATCCGGCCACGGAAACATCGCCACCAAAATAAGAATTCTCGAGGGGCTCGACAATCAGTCGTGTTCCAAATCGGGTGTTGAACGTGTCGATCATTTTCTTCAACACAGGCGCGAAGAGCGTTCCAGTAAAGACCGTTGCTGACGTTTGGTTCGCGCTCGTCCAACCTTCACGCTCGAGGCGGCGCATGAGACGCGTAAACTCGTTCTCAAACGATCGGACCATGCCGACGCCATCTTCGATCTGTGGATAGTCGCCGTAATGCGATCGGCCGGGAATACGTCGACCGGCTCGCAAGTAGATCTCGTCACCTAGCAAAGCAAAGTTTGTCCCGAGCTTTGTCTTTAGTTCTTTCTGAATGGCGCCGACTTGATCGATCACGTCACGACAAAAATCAGGCGTTACACGTGTTAGACGTGCATCCGTGTTGTAACGAGTAAGACCGAGCGGCACGATCGCAACACTCGTTATGCGCGGATACTCAGCCGCGAGATCGAAGATTGTTTTCTTCAACACTTCGTCGTCGTTGATTCCCGGACACAACACGACCTGCGCATGCACTTCGATTCCCGCGTTTAGCAGCCGCGCGATTTTATGTGAAATTTCCGCGCGCTGCTTGTCGATGCCGAGCATGTAAGCGCGCACGTCGAGATCCGTCGCATGGACGGAGACATACTGAGGTGAGAGTCGCTGTTCTACGATGCGACGCATCTCGTCTTCCGTAATCGAAGTCAGCGTTGTGTAGTTGCCATAAAGGAAAGAGAGACGGATGTCCTCGTCCTTTATAAATAGCGAGGGTCGTGCATCGGCCGGATTGCCGTTACAGAAACAGAAGATACATTCATTCGCACATTGTCGCGGAACGATCGGTTCAAACGAGAGTCCGAAGTCTTCACCTTCAGCACGCTCAAGCTCGACTTCCCAATCTTCGCCGGTCTTCTTGCGGACTTCGAGAACCAGCTCGGTTTCGCCGGCGGTTTGAAACCGGAAATCGAGATAATCGCGAACCACCCGGCCATTGACCTTTATTATCCGGTCTCCACTTTCGAGATCCATCTCCGCACCGAGACTGGCCGGCGCAACATCGCAGATTTCCACCCCACGGCGGCGAATGTTGGTAACGGCTGGAGTGACTGCAAATTCGTACATCGAACCATACTGTGCCACAGATCTCACGGATCGCGGAAATCTCGGGTCACAAAATAAAGCTGCAAATTATTGACATTCCCCGCTTGCTTTGTTAGTTATTCAGGGCGCTTCG
>DAIOGT010000063.1:10146-20356 GCA_036745095.1 Pyrinomonadaceae bacterium | reverse complement strand
ATCCAGCAATTCTTATCTATCGCCGGAATCTTTCAATTTAGTCTTCAGGAGAAACTAATGTCTCAAGAATGGACTCCCCCGCCCAGCTCGGGCGCCCCTATCAGCGTTCCTAATTACCTGGTACCGGCAATCATCTCGCTGTTCTGTTGTTTACCGCTTGGCGTTGTCGCCGTCATCTTTGCAGCGCAGGTGAATGGAAAAGTCGCTGCGGGCGACACCGCGGGTGCGCTTGATGCTTCGAAGAAGGCGAAGATGTTCAGCTTCATCGCTCTGGGTCTAGGAGTACTCGGAGTTATCTGCTATGTGATCTTAGTGCTCATGGGTGTGGGCATGGGTCTCGCCGGAAGTAGCGGTAACGCGAACTTCTAGCAAACGATCCCTTTAGACGAACAGCACTATTCAGCTTCGAACTTTATGCGCCGGGCTGATCGACTCAGCCCGGTAGCTTTGAACGCGTTGGAGACATAAATCGACATGAGCAGATACTGCACAAAATGCGGCGCCGTAAATGATGAGGTGGCGCAGTATTGTACGAACTGTCAGGCCCCACTCACGTCCGTGAGTACTGGATATGAACCAATGCAGTCCGTGCATCCCGGCGCCATGACCGACTGGAAAGCCTTGGGAGCCGATAAGAAGATCACGGCGGGCATCTGTGCAATTCTGGTTGGCTGGCTCGGAGTGCACAAGTTCATCCTGGGATACACGACCGAGGGAATTATTCAGCTCGTGCTGGGCGTGATCAGTTGCGGGCTCACGAGTATTCTCAGCATCATCGAAGGCATTATTTATCTAACCAAGTCAGATGAAGAGTTCGTGAGAACTTACATTCAGAACAAGAAAGGCTGGTTTTAACCGTTCGCGCGGCCCAGCGTCTTGCGAAGTTTTCCGAAGCGCGGCCTCACTTTGTATCCGGCAGCCCTCGCCGCATAATCGTTTCATGGATCAGCAGTGGATCTACCGGCGCTCGACCGTTTTCGCTCTTTGGTCGTTGTTACTGGCGGGCGCGGCGTACTTGTTTGTGTTTGAGCCAGGCAGAAGCGGTTTTTTCCCCGTCTGCATGTTTCGCCTCGTTACCGGATTGACGTGTCCGGGCTGCGGTTCAACGCGTGCGATGCACCAGGTTCTTCACGGTCATTTCGCAGACGCGTTCATGCTCAATCCGCTTCTGCTGCTGGCGATTCCCTTCCTCTTGTTTGCGCTGCTGCGTTACAGCATTACCGTGATGCGAGGGGACGTGCCACGTCAGAATGCGATGCCGGCCCCGTACATTTACGCGTTATTCTTTGTCGTCGTTTCGTTCTGGATTTTTCGTAACACGCCGTTTTATCCGTTTGTTTCATAGAGAGGTGTTGAATCATGCGCGCAGTCGTTGTTGCTCTCGTATTGCTCACGCTCGTCTTCTCGCAACTAGCTGTTTCGGGTGTTGCGTCTGACACTCCGGCAGTTCCTCTGCGACCGGTTCATACTTATTCGATCGTTGCGCGCGACGCGGCGACAGGTGAGCTGGGTGTTGCCGTGCAGTCACACTGGTTTTCAGTTGGACCAATCGTGGCGTGGGCTGAGGCGGGAGTCGGCGCAATCGCGACACAGTCGTTTGTCGATCCTAGTTATGGAAAGAACGGGCTCGACTTGATGCGAGCGGGTAAGAGTGCGCCTGACACGTTGAAGGAATTGCTGGCAAAAGACGAAGGACGAGAAGTCAGGCAAGTGGCAATGATCGACGCGCAGGGTCGCGTAGAGGCATGGACCGGAAAGAACGACATTCAAGCAGCGGGCCATATCGTTGGTAACAATTTCTCGGTGCAGGCCAACCTGATGCTGAACGACAAGGTTTGGCCGGCGATGGCACGCGCATTTGAAAATGCCAAAGGCGATCTCGCCGACCGGATGCTCGCGGCGCTCGACGCTGCTCAAGCAGCGGGTGGTGACATTCGTGGGCGGCAGTCAGCCGCGATGATCGTAGTGACCGGAAAGCCGACGGGACAGGCGTGGAAAGATCGGACTTTCGATCTGCGCGTTGATGATAGCCCCGAACCGTTGGTCGAGCTTCGCCGCCTGGCGAAACTACAACGCGCCTACAATCACATGAACGCCGGTGATCTCGCCGTCGAAAAGAAAGACAACGAAGGCGCGCTGCGGGAATACTCGGCGGCGGAAAAGTTAGTGCCGAATAACGCTGAGATGATCTACTGGCACGCGGTTGCGCTGGTTAACATGGGCCGGGTTGAGGAGTCGTTGCCGCTGTTTCGGCGCGTGTTCGCGATGGACCGAAACTGGATTACTCTCACGCCGCGCCTGCCGAAATCGGGCCTGCTGCCGGATGATCCAAAGCTGATCGAGAGGATCATCTCGGCCGGAAAATGAAGAAAACAGGACCGGTCGGTCCGGTCCCGTTTATATCGCTTGACCTAAGCTCGCTTCTCGCCTTATAAGAGCAGCACTGTAGCCCCGTTCCTCCCGCCGAATTCGTAATCGAAGGACCAAAGCATGCGCACGCTAACCCCCGGCCAATGGTATCTCCGTTTTACCTGCGAACACTGTCAGGAGAAAGAAATCCTCTTCGCGGATTTGTCGCGAGGCCAGACAAAGATTAAGGCAACCTACGTGGTCGAGTGTTCGAGTTGTTCTCACACGGGCTCGTACGACGGCGACGACATCGAACGATATCAACATCCGTCAAATCCGGACACGTGAATCGGAAACTTGTTGATTGGTTCTTTCAACTACCAAACACAGGCCCATGATGAAATAGAAAACGGTGACAACCTCGGAGTCGCCCCAGTTGTAGTGGACGAGCCCACTCACAAAAAATCCCACCGCGCCGCCTAACGCGCCGACGGCCACACCTCGCGCGAAATCGTCAGCCATTTTGCCGCGAGTAATGCGCCAGAGCAGGCGCAGATAAACTCCTATCAGGACCAACCAGACGATCAACGCCGGCACACCGCGCTCCAAGGCGATCTGCAACAGGTTCGAGTGCATGTGACCGATAGGTTGCCGCCCGTTGTCAAACAGCCCCCATTCGCGCCAGTGTCCTTTGATGGAATCGATACCAACACCGACCAGCAAATGGCGTGGATTACTGACGAGCAGTTGAAATCCTTCCTTCCAAACCATTTCGCGCCAGCTCGTCGATTGATCGGTCTTATCAAAGAAACCAACGCTGCGTCGCTGCTGTAACAGAAAAATACTCGCGAGGACGAGTGGGATCGCACACGCGCCGACGATTAGGATCGTGCGACGTGACGAAGTCAACAACAACATCGCCATGACCGAAACTGCGAATCCGATCCACGATGCGCGTGTGACCGTCATTCCAAGCGCGAACACGAGTCCCGCGACCGCCAGCACCAACAACACGCCCATCAGACTTAACTTTTGTTTCAGCGCCAGAAAAATTCCGAGTGCCAGCGACGCGATCAGTTGAAGCACTTCCGCATACGTGACCCAGTGATTAAAAAATCCTGTGGCGCGCCAGTCGCGACCGCGCGACCAGGTACTGATTCCGAGTTGGTCCAACGCATTTGTCCCGGGCAGCAACTGTGCGCGCGGCAGCTCGAGCTCCGGTGTCCATTCGACGCGATAGATCCTGACTTTAGCAGTCGCAGGTCCGGACGCCAGTGCGGCAGCTAATTGTTCCGGCGTTCCGATTGGCTGGCCGTCAACTTCCCAGATCGTGTCGCCATTAACAATCGGTGTGGGCTGCATGATGGTGCGAGTGCGAAACATTGCCTTTGCGAGTGGACTCTCCGGCTTTACGCCCTGCACCTTCACGCCTCTGCCAATCACCAGTTGCCCGGCGGTGAGAAAGACGTTGATCATGCACGACGCGATCAACGTCAGCGCCAGCAACCGCACGAATCGCAGTGAGCGCACGTTTTGCGAGACGAGGTAAACAATCGTGAACAGACTCGCGGCACGCATCTTTCCGATCGACATAACAGGACTGTAAGAAAAGATGCCTGAGACGCCGCTGAGCACGAAAAATCCGAGCAACGCGTAATCAACCGGCGACCGTAGGAGTTGCGGTCGCGGATAAACGATCAGGCGCGCGAGCCAAAGAACCATTCCCAGTAGCCACGCCCCTTGAGTTACTGCGATTGAATGAGGCGCGAATGTGGCGACGAGAAAGAGGCAGGCAACGATTGCTCGTTCAAGCCAGGTCGAAATCTGCATACGCGGCATATTAGAATGTCGGTGGTCTACTAATCCATCTCACAAGTAGGAAATTTTATGCGCTTTATCCTGTCAGTCCTGTCAATCTTTTTAATCCTGTCTACTTCCTTTGCCCAATTGCCCGCGGATTACGTGAAATCAGTCCACGAAGATCCGCGTGTCAAGGCTGCATTCGATCACATTGATAAGGATCGCGACGTGATTCTGCGTGAGTGGATAGCCATTACAGAGATTAACGCGCCCTCAGAGCAGGAACAGGAACGCGCGAAGTACATCGAAAGCCTGCTTCGAAAACACAAGCTGGACATTCGTTACGACTCAGCCGGCAACCTCATCGCAACGCGCAAAGGAACCGGCGGTGGCCCAGTCACCGTTTTTGACGCTCACATGGATACAGTTTTCCAACCGGGGTTAAAGATCAAAGCCACGGTCCGCGAGGGACGCGTTTATGCGCCCGGCGTAGGTGACGACACGCGCAACATCGAAGCGTTGCTTGCGACAATTCGCGCACTCGACGCTGCCAAAATCAAGACCAAAGGCGATCTCGTCTTCCTGTTCACAACGGACGAAGAAGCCGGCATGACGGGCGCGAAGCAGTACACGAAAGATAACAAAGGCAAGGTGGATTATTACATCGCACTTGACGGCGGCTACGAAGGATTCACGTATGCTGGTATCGGGATCAACTGGTACAAGCATCACTTCATTGGGCCAGGCGGTCACACGCGCTCGCGCACGCCACCTTACTCTGCCACGTTGCCGCTCGCACGTGCGATCGCGCGCATTTACGAACTGAAGGTGCCGGCGAATCCATCGTCAAACTTGAACATCGGCATGCTTGGCGGATCTGAAGTGGTCAACGCCAAAGCGGCGGATGCGTGGTTTACGTTGGATCTGCGTTCGACAAGTAATGACGTGATTGCAGATCTGGAAAAAAAGATCGCCGCAATACTTGAGGAAGAAGCTAAACGCGAGGGACTGACGGTGAAGACTGAGGTGATTTCTGCTTCGCCGGCTGCGGTGCTGCCGGGTAATCGTGAATCAAACCTCGTGAAGATCGCGGAAGCTGTGCATCGCGAGATGGGTTTTGATCCGCCGATCGGAAATGCGGGCTCTAACAACTCGAGCGCCGCGCTGCTACAAGGGATTTCTTCGATCTCGACTGGCGCCGGTCCGTGCCGCGACTCACACGCATTAACCGAGAACTGCGAAATCGAACCGCTATACCGTGGGATCAAGAAAATTCTGTTGCTGGAAGTCGCGTTGGCGGGACTCGCGCAATAGTTTAGAGTTCAAGCAGCTTTAGCTTGTCTGAACTCTAAACTTCAGAATTAGTGTCCCTGTCCGCCGATCATCACGAACCCGGTGCGCAGAATGATCTTCAAGTCGAGCAACAACGACCAGTTTTCGATATAAAAAAGATCCAGCCGCACCATCTCTTCAAAGGGTAAACGGTTTCTTCCCGACACCTGCCACAGCCCCGTCAGCCCGGGCTTCATATCGAGCCGTTTGCGATGCCACAACTCATACGCTTCAACCTCATAAGGAATCGGTGGTCGTGGTCCAACAATGCTCATGTCGCCCAGCATCACGTTTAGAAGCTGCGGCACTTCATCCAGGCTTGTCCGTCGCAAAAGCTTTCCGATCCTCGTGATGCGTGGATCGGCGAGCAGTTTGTAAGTGGGTTTACTGTCGTTGCCGAGGTTCGCTTCGGCGCGACCGGCAATGAACGCCCTTTGATACTCCCGGTGAAGTTCCGGATCGGCGCCCGCTTTCATCGTCCGAAACTTGTAGAGCAGAAACAACCGACCGTCCATCCCGACGCGTTCCTGCGTGTAAAAAATCGGTCCCTTTGAATCGAGCTTGATCAGTAGCGCGATGATTAGCCAAAGAGGGAGCAGCAGCACGATCGCGATCGCCGCAACGACCAGATCGAACGTGCGCTTCAACATCCGCGCGCCGCCTGATAGCGGTTCACGAAAGAGACGGATCATCGGCAACACGCCGATCTGATCGATCTCGGTTTTTCGCGGCAAACAGTTGAACAAACTCGGCGCGATGCGAAATTCAACACCACGCCGGCGTCCGCAACGCATCATCACTTCAAACAACGCGTCCGCGTCAACGTCAGCGTCTGCGATGATGACTTCATTTGCGCCGGAATCGCGAATCACTTCCGGTAGCGAATCCAACGTGCCGATTACTGGTATCTCTTCGTAGGTCAACTGCGCATCGACCGGCATCGTATCGACCACGCCAATCACGCGGTACCCGAGGGCTGGTCGTTCGCGCATCTCACGTATGAACAACGAGGCTTCGGGTCCGCGTCCGACGACGAGCGTGGGAATTAGGTTGATCTGCCGGCTGCGCACAAACATTTGCACCGCCCGCATGACCAATCGCAACGCACCGACGCTGACAAGTACGAACAGGAAGTCAGCAACAAAGACGCTGCGTGCGTATGAGAACGCGCGAAACTCAAAACCGCCGCGATAAAGGAACGCCGCGGCGACGATCAGCAACGATCCGATTGCAGTGGCTTTAAAGATGCGAATGCCGTCGTCAAACAATGAAAACTCGCCGCGGACGCGATAGAGGTCGCAGTACCGAAAGCTCAACAAGCGAATCGCAACTACAAACACGAGCAAGGCTCCGTAAGGCGCAAATTCATCGCTCCACGCAAAACCACTGCCGCTCGTAGCAAACACCGAAACACGTTCGCGCACGTAAAAGGCGAGCATGAAAGAAAGCGCGGCAGCGAACACGTCGGCGATGACGAGCAACACCTTGACCGCAGGCACGATCCAACGCGGCGCACGTGCGGGCACTCGCACAACGCTCGCATCGATTATCGATTTTCTGATTCTTTCTGCCCGCATTTAATTCATTCAAATATAAGCCGCACAACTTCCTCAATAACATCAACCGATCGGCGCGGACTAATCGCCTGCTTCTTCTTGATTGAAAGATCCTTTAAGTCCGCGACACTTGAAATCCGTTGTAGTCGTCCCTCCTTCACCAGTTCCTCATCCACCGCCGCCCAACGTCCTGCATAAATACTCGCCGCCGGAACACCCAACGCCGCAGCCTCACGGTTGATCGTTCCGCCTGCACTGATCACCAGGTCACTCGCGGCAATCAAGTTTGCGCCATCCAACGGCGCTGTCGGAATTATCACTTGTTCCCTTCCCGAATACAGCGCACGCTGCGCTTCATTTCGCGGCAGCAACACAACCTGCACATTCTCGTGCCGCTGCAACATCGTCAGCACTTCATCAAACAGCGTGTTCTGAAACCGGTGATACAAAGCATCGTGCGCCGGCGGCCGCACCAGGACCAACACATTATCCGGCTTAACTCCAAGCTCGCACAACCGCGCGTCAAACGAAGGATCCGGCTGAAAATCTGCGAGGTAAACATCCTCTTTCGTGCCGTGATACCGACGCACCTTCCCAACACGCGCGCCGTATCGTCGCAAAAGCGTCGCCGGAAAACTCGCAGGCACGATGACGCGAGACGCAAAACGAAATGCGACGTGGTTCGCCGGCTGATGCTCGTAATCCATCATCGTGACGGTCCTTACGCCCAGCATCCGCGCCCCAAGTATTTGCGAATACGAATTATGACTGAGTGCAAGGTCGAAGTTGCGCTTGCGCGCCCAGCCGGCGAGTGCCCACGCGCGACTCACGAAACCTCCTGCCTTCTTCGACACATCTCGACCGGCATGCGCACCAACAACCACCGGCGCGAATCCCGCCGCCTGCGCGAGGGGAACTGTTTCAGCAAACTCTCTCGCCGTGAACTCGATGTCGTGACCCAGAGCAACAAATCGTTTACTTAGAGCTTTGAAAAACGGAACGTGCGGAGAGTTTGCGAGATCGATCCAGAGGCGCATTTGAAACTCACTGGAGCTCAACGAGCCGGCCGCGATCTCGAAGCGAAATTTCCGCGGCTTCGATCAAGTTCACCATCCGCAAGCCCGCTGGTCCATCAGTCTCAGGCTGCTTGTTGTGCTCGATGCAGTCGATGAAATGGAGTGCTTCAGTCTGGAGTGCTTCAGTATTGCTGAGTTGTGGCGCCCACATGTCGCCCAGCCGGTAGCTGACGAGCATCTTGTAAACGTCTTCGGGCTCCGGTGTCACATCAATTCCTTTGTCATAGACCTTCAATTTCTCACTCGGCTCGAGATCATCGTAGAGGATCATCTTTTCACTGCCGCCGATCAGGGTGTGACGCACTTTCACCGGTGTCAACCAGTTCACGTGAACATGCGCGATTTGAGAACTCGCGAAAAAGAGCGTGATGTAAGCGACGTTCTCAGGCTGTCCAGGCACGTGGCTGATTCCAGTCGCTGACACTGCCACCGGTTTTGACGGAAGCACGTAATCAATGATTGAGAGATCGTGAATCGCAAGGTCCCAGATGACGCTTACGTCGTGCTGGAAGAGGCCAAGATTAACGCGCACAGCGTCGTAGTAGTAGATCTCACCGAGCTGGCCCGAACCGATCAGTTCGCGAATCTTCCGCACGGCATCGGTGTAAACGAAGGTGTGGTCCACGAGCAGTACGAGATTTCGTGCCGCGGCTTCGTCAACGAGTTTGCGCGCCTGGTCCGATCGCGCCGCGAGGGGTTTTTCGACAAGCACGTGCTTGCCTGCCTTCAGCGCAGACATTGCCAGCTCGAAATGTGTAGAGACTGGAGTCGCGATAACTACGGCGTCAATCTCCGGATCGTTGATCAGGTCAGTGGAATCAGAGCACGTCTTCAGTCCAGGATAGATCTTGCCTAACGACGAGAGACGTTCTTTGCGCAGATCGCTGACACGAGCGACCGCAGAGCCGGGCGCGGCCATGAAGTTTCGCACGAGGTTCGGGCCCCAGTAGCCGTATCCGATTACTCCGACTTTGATCATATTTTGCTTACTTGTCCGTTCAACTCTTCGAGCAAACGCGACAGCGCATAAAGCATCCAGGCTTGCGTCCAGCGCATGTAGGGTTTGCGAACCGTGTAGAAACGTCGTCGTTGATAATAAAAGAAACCTCGACTATCGCGCAGGTTCTGAATCGTCCAAGTTGCAACGTTCTGGGCCAACCTCAAGGCGTCGTTGTCGAGCTCACGACACTCGAGGAAAGTTACGATTGCACTGGCTGCGGCGTGCGCATCCGCCGGGTAAAGGTCGTGATCGTAGTATTTCGGCCAACCGTCCGCAAGAAAGAAGTTGTTCTTCCAATATTGATAACCACGCTCGAGCGCCGGTTGGAATTCATTTTTTCGTGTCGAGTTGGCGATTATGCGTTTCAGCGAGAAGAGTATGTAAGCAGTGTGGAAGCTGTCGATCCATGACTGTTTTGGATCTGTGCCGTACAGCCACGAACCATCCGGCTGCTGGTTGTTAACGACGTAACGAGTCGCACGATCTGCAAGCTCTGTCAACTCGTTCTCACCGGTTTGTTGGCCGACGCTCGCTAGCACTTCAGCGGCGAGAAGGCTGGCGTTGAAGATATGCGTGTCTGTGTTCGGCGCGTAACTGAAACAGACTTCGGTTTCGGTATCAACCGGTCGCGGCAAGTCTGTCAGGATGAAGTCACAAACACTGCGCGCCTCGGCGGCAAGTAGGCTCGCGTTGAAGATATTGGGATCTGAATTGGGCGGGGAATCGAAAAAAACCTCTGGTCCCCCTTCGAGCAGCGCCCGCGCGGCGAACGCCGTTGGAACAATAGTAGGCGTTCCGCGCGGCGCAAAGAAATTGCGACTTTGCCAGTCGAAGTTATAACCCCAACAAGCACCGCTGTAGTTGCCAATTTTCATTGCCCACAGTGCGAAGAGAAAGGGGCGGACTTCACGCGCAGATTCTCGAGTTTGTAAACGGCGGTGAGTGGCAATCTGTGCGAGCGTGAACAGCGCCATCGCCTTTGCATTACGACCCGTCGGCACACGCACGACTGCACGTAAATCAACCGGAGATCTTTTGACGGCTTGAGTAAAGAATAGTCGAGCGGTGCGTGATTGAGTCAGCGGTGTGGCCTGGAA
>DAIOGT010000063.1:0-10046 GCA_036745095.1 Pyrinomonadaceae bacterium | reverse complement strand
CTTGAGTAAAGAATAGTCGAGCGGTGCGTGATTGAGTCAGCGGTGTGGCCTGGAACAGTCGACTGTTCAGTGCATCAAAGGGATCGTGTCCGGCAAAGTCACGTTCTTTGCACCACGAGAAAAGTTGTTCATAGGCCGCCTGGAAAAGAGAGTGGCTTGTCAATTAGCCTTCTCTACTTCCAACAGATGTCTCGATGCGCCGCGGCGTCTCGACAAAACTCTCGTGCCAAAGCTCAAACATCAAGAGCGTCCACAGCAACTTGCGATGATTTGCGACACCGCGTTCGTGTTCGTCCTGCAGGCGCGCGACGTAATGCGGATTAAAAACTCCCGCGCGTCGCACGCGCTCGGGCGAGAGCAGATCTCGCGCCAGTGGCCGCAACTTCTCCTTCAACCATTCCGCCACCGGGACTCCAAATCCCTTCTTACTGCGACGCGTCACAAACGGCGGCAGCATTTCCTTAACTGCTTTCTTCAAGATGTATTTCGTTTTTTGACCGCGCAATTTGTAACTGCACGGAAGTGACGCAGCAAACTCCGCCACCCGCGGATCAAGAAACGGCGCCCGCACTTCGAGCGACACGGCCATGCTCGCGCGATCGACTTTCGTCAAGATGTCTTCTGCGAGATATAGGCGCGTGTCTACGCTCTGCATGCGCGTCACGAGATCGTCGTTGTCACACTCTTCTGCAATCTGGCGTGCCTGCGCGTAGATCTCGCCATCGGTGCCTGCCAAGGCTTCACGTGTAAGTAACTGCGACTGCTCTTCCGGCGTGAAAGACCCAAACCAAACGTGGTGTCGTGCGACTGTGTCGTACTTTGCGCCGGTCACAAATCGCAGTGCTTTGTAATCGAAAGACAGATTCTTCGTTTTTACCGGAAGAAGCCGCACAAGCGGTTCAACGATCGCACTGCGAATCGAAGCCGGCACGCGTTTATAAAACTCTGCCCAGCGAAGTCCGGCGTACATCGGATATCCGGCAAACAGTTCGTCACCACCATCGCCGCCAAGTGCAACGGTCACGTGTTTTCGTGTGAAGCGCGAAAGCAGATACGTTGGTACGAGGGAGGGATCGCTGAACGGTTCGTCCATCCACGCGCCGATCTCGCTCACGAGATTTGCTGCCAGGTTCGCGCTTAAACGTTCTTCGTGATGGTCCGTGCCGAGAAACTTCGCGACACTGCGCGCGTAGGCTGACTCGTCAAACGAAGCTTCGGCGAACGAAATCGAAAACGTCTTCACCGCTTCGGACGATGCTGCGACCGCTAGCGCGGCAACAGCCGAAGAATCAACACCACCGGATAAAAGAACGCCGAGTGGAACGTCTGACACCAAACGCATGCGAACAGCATCTGCCAGCAATTCGCGCAGGTGTTCAGCGGCATCATTTTCAGACGGGACTGGCTCCGCCGTTTTGTAACTGAGTTTCCAATACGTTTCGATTTCCACGCGACCGTCTTCGAGTGTGAGTTTGTGGGCTGCCGGAAGTTTGTTGATGCCCTCGTAGATCGAAAGCGGCGCGGGCACGTAATCAAAAGATAGATACTGTCTTAGAGCCTGTAGATTCACGGCCGGCTTAACCGAGGGATGCGCCAGCAACACTTTCGGCTCGGAGGCGAAGAGCAGCGTGTCGTCGAAGATGCCCCAGTAGAGTGGCTTCTCGCCGAAACGATCGCGTGCGATGAGCAACCTGCGTCGGCGGCTGTCCCAGAGAGCGAACGCAAACATGCCGTTGAGCTTGCCTATCATTCCATCGCCATATTCTTCGTAAAGGTGCGGCAAAACTTCGGTGTCGGAAGCACTGCGAAAAGCATGTCCGCGTTTTTCGAGATCGGAACGCAACTCGCGATAGTTGTAGATCTCGCCGTTGAGGATAACCGAGACGCTTCTGTCTTCGTTGAACACCGGTTGTTCACCGGTGACGAGATCGATGATCGCGAGCCGGCGCATGCCAAGCGCTGCACCGGTCGTCACAAACACGCCTTCCGAATCAGGACCACGATGCACCATCCGCTCACACATCGCATGCAGCAACTCGTGCGCGCCTTCAGGTGGCGACGTGCGAGAATTGAGATTGGCCCAACCAGTAATACCGCACATGATCTTTATTTGTGAGTCTGGGAGTTGTTGAAGCCGAGTCGTTCGCGCACGGCGTAGATGGCTTTCGCTTGAGATTCGTGATAGGTGCGTACGAGCATTTCCGCAAGTAGGCCCATCAACAGGAATTGGACACCAACCGCGAACATCACGACGCTCAAAACTGGTAAAGGAGTTTGCACGAAGTCGGCTTCGTCAGTGAGCTTGAGATAAACGGCAAAGAGCCCACTTAAAAGCGACGCTGCAAACGCGAGCATGCCAAACGAGCCAAAGACGTAAATTGGTTTTGTGTGATACGACGCCATGAACTTAATGGTCATCAGATCAAATACGACTTTGAGCGTGCGCGAAAGACCGTATTTTGATTTGCCCATCGTGCGCGCATGATGTTCAACCGGAATTTCCGTCACGCGCGCGCCCGCCCAGGCTGCGTAAATCGGGATGAAGCGATGCATCTCGCCGTACAAACGAACATCTTCCAGCGACTCACGCCGGTAAGCTTTTAATGAACAACCGTAGTCGTGAAGCGGTACGCCGCCGATCCACGAAATCAAACGATTAGCGAGCATCGACGGGATCTTGCGGGTGAACATTTTGTCTTTTCGATTTTTGCGCCAACCCGAGACGACGTCGTAACCCTCGTCGAGTTTGTGGAGGAGACGCGCGATGTCTACGGGGTCATTCTGGAGATCGGCATCCATGGGAATCAGGACTTTCCCCTTCGCCGCGTCGATACCGGCGGCCATAGCTGCTGTTTGGCCATAGTTTCGGCGCAGTGCAACGACGCGAACTCGCGGATCAATTTGAGAAATCTCGCGAAGAATCTTCAGGCTGCCGTCCGTGGAACCATCATCCACATAAACGATCTCCGCCGAGCGGCCCAGTGTTTTGAGCGCTTCGTCGAGCTTAGCGTGCAGCGGCATGAGGTTGGGTTCTTCGTTGAAAACCGGCAGAAAAACCGAGACATCAGGCGTGTCGGTGGCCACACTCGCACGGTTTTCTGTTAATTGTTCCTGTTCGTCGAGAATCTTCATGAATGGTTAGTCGCGACGGTTCGTAGCGTCTGCGGGCGCCTGCACCGGAGGCCATTGTAAAACAGTTTTCACAAACCTCTCAGCCTAAACCATTCAACAAAGCGCCGCAGCCCCTCTTCGATCTGCGTTTTGGGGTTGTAATGGAGCGAAGCTCGTGCCTTGGAAATGTCAGCGTAAGTTTGCGGAACATCACCTGGCTGAGGCAGCTGGCGGTCGATAATCGCATTGGTGTCGAGCTCCTTCTCGAGCAGCGAAATCAGCTCATTGAGCTCGATTGTTCGCGATTCGCCGAGATTGAAGATGTCGTAGTCGCTGCCAGTGTAGTGGATTGCCGAAATGACGCCGTCGATAATGTCGTCGATGTAGGTGTAATCGCGGCGCGTCGTTCCGTCGCCAAAGACGGGTATAGGCTTGCGTTGGCTGATCAGCTTTGCAAATTTGTGAATCGCGAGATCGGGGCGTTGTCGTGGGCCATAGACGGTGAAAAAACGCAGGCATACGCAACGCAAACCGTAGAGATGCGAGTAAGTGTGACAGAGGAGTTCGCCTGCGGCTTTGGTTGCAGCGTACGGCGAAATCGGTTGGCGGATCGGATCATTCTCGCTGAACGGGACATCGGCATTGATACCGTAGACAGATGATGATGAGCCGAAGACGAACTGTTTGACCTTGTGGTGGCGTGCGAGCTCAAGCAGGTTCAGCGTGCCGTTAATGTTTGTTTCAGTGTAAAGCTGAGGTTCGGAAAGCGAAGGCCGAACGCCAGCTCGAGCGGCGAGGTGCACGATGCAGTCGAAGCTGGTCTGTCTGAAGAGTGATTCGAGTGCGTTGCGATCGCGAATGTCGACTTCGTGGACGTTGTAGCGAGGATCTTTGAGGTGCTCGCGGATGTTTTCACGTTTAATTGAGGGGTCGTAGAAATCGTTAAAATCATCGACGACGGCGAGGCGGGTAATGTCAGTTGTAAGCAGGCGATCAACAAGATGCGAACCGATAAAGCCGGCCCCGCCAGTAACGAGAAGGTTTTTCATCACTCTTTTGTAGCATAAACCCACAAGTGCCAACCCCATCGTGATGCGAGTTGCGACTCGACTGAACGTGGCAATATTGGACCAAGCAGCGGTAGCCAGCGCTTGTTGAGAAAGTATGTACGTGTCTTTACGCTCGCGAAGTCTTTGAAAAGATCCCGCGCTTCGGCGCGAGAATAGACACGCGCGAGGGGATTGCCGGCGCCGTCAGTGTTATTGCTTAGGAAATCTTCTGAGCTTGAGTAGGCAGACTGAGTTTTTAATCGGTGCGCGTGTTCGCGGAGACTCTCTTCCGCTTCGCCTGTTAGCATCTGGACCAGTTTGATGCCTGGATTCCACTTCAACAGGTTTACGCCAGCGCGGCGGAGCATCGAGATGTTCACGCGATAGTTGTAAGAGTCGCGATTATAGAGCATGACGACGGCCTTACCGCCCGGCCGCAGCACACGGTGAATCTCGCGCACCGCGGCGGCGATGTCTGGCGTGTGATGGAGTACGCCGTGAGAGTAGACGATGTCGAACGAGTTGTCGGGAAAGTCGAGGCGTTCAGCATCAGCAACGCGAAAAGTCCCCGGCAGATCAAACAATTCGAAGCGAAGTTTTGCTAGTTCCACGGCTGCGTCGGTGAGATCGATGCCGGTGTATTTCGCACCGGCTTTGGCAAACTGAGATCCATCCGTCCCGAGTCCACAACCCACTTCCAGCACGCTCAGGTTGGTTGATTGTGCAAATCCGGCAGCCGCCGGAATGTGCCACTCCTTTTTATAACGATGCTCTTCTACGAGCTCATAAAACCGGCGGGAGCCCGGTGGCGCATCGGCAAACTTCGTCCCGCAGGGATTCTGTTGCCAGAACGCACGCACACGGTCTTTAAGTAGGGAATTAGTTTCCGTCATCTCGAGACGGAAAGCATATCAGTCGCAGAACTTACTCGCCAAAGATGGTCGTGATCGGTTAAGTAGCAGCGTTCGTTACCATACGCTGCCTTGTGCCTCGGACCGCCTTGCTGGGCGAAGCCGCCACAAGGCACAAGGATCAGCAACGTCGTCGGGGTGAGGTACCCAGATCCGGTGAAGGACACCCACCTGTCCTACCAGTTGATTTTGCCCCCTCTCTCAACTGGCCCAAATCAAACGCCCACTCGAGAAGCACTCTCGGTATCTTGCCATTCGTCAGACTTGCTCATAAAATCTTGCAGTCCATTGAATAGCGATTGCGCTTAACGACGAGCGCAATATACTCACTCTACAAACGGAAATCCTTAATCCAATATCAAAGAATTATTAATTCGTTCTTTAAAGAACTAATGCTTGAGAAACTCTATGATGGATAAAAAAATAACTGGGCGAAGGTAGTCACTTCGATCCTCTAAAACCAATTCTCAAACGTATGCCTCATAACAACAGCCTTCACTACGAATTTGGACCGTACCGATTCGATTTAAATAATCGCGAGCTCAAACGTGCAGGTGAAACTGTTTCACTGGGGCCAAAAGCAACCGACATACTTGCCCTGCTTATTACAAAAGCCGGGCACCTCGTTGAAAAAGATGAGCTGTTGAAAGAGGTTTGGCCCGATACGTTTGTGGAGGAAGCCAACGTTGCGCAGCACATCTTCGCGTTAAGGAAAGCATTGGGGGATGAAACCGCCGGCCCAAAATACATCGAGACAGTGAAACGGCGTGGGTATCGATTTATCGAGACGGTGAGAGTTATTGCGGCGGAGGAAAATCACCTGGCGAACGGCGTGAGTGCTCACGCAGGCCGAAATCTGAGTGCTCACGTTAGACCGGTTATTGCAGTACTTCCGTTCACTAATGTGCTGAGAGATCCGGAAAGCGAGTATCTCGTCGATGGAATTACCGACAATATCATCAATAACCTTTCTCGAATTTCCAAACTGCGCGTCATGTCACGCAGCGCCGTTTGGCGGTACAAAACGAAAGAGTTAGATCCGCAAAAAGCGGGCAGGGATTTAGGAGCGCAAGTCGTGCTTGTCGGGAAAATCAATGGCCAGCCTGGTCACAATGTGCTCGATGTAGAGCTGGTGAATGCGGCCACGGGCTGGCAGTTATGGGGAGAGCGGTTTGATTCAGCGGAAAAGCACCTTCTCGAAATTCAGGAGACCATAACGCGACAGATCGTCGCTACCTTGAAATTGAAGTTGAGCGGCGATGAAGAGAAGCACATCACCGCCCGCTACACCGAGAATGCGGAAGCGTATCAATCGTATCTTGAAGGGCGTCATCACTGGAGCAGGTACACACGGGGCGGCATCGAGAGGGCGATTCGACATTTTCACCGCGCTATTGAGCGTGATGCGAACTATGCGTTGGCCTATGCCGGGATCATAGATTGTTACCTGAGATTGGCCACCAACTATCTGCCACCGGAAGACGATGTACCTGCGACAGGCGGCGAAGCGGATTATCACCCTGAAACGGGCGGGGATGAAGCAGATCCGCGTGTAAAGCTGCGATTTGAGTGGGACTGGAAAGGCGCGGAGCGGGAACTCCGGCGCGCCAACGAACTGCAAACCAACTACCCCACCGCCCCCCAATGGTACGCCGCATACAAAATAACTCAACAGTTGTGTGACGAAAACATTCTTATGGATTGCGAACCATCAAAGTTCAAGGTTGCATACAGTTTGCGTGAACAACCATTGTTAGCACAAATAGCCTCACTCGCACTGACATCAAGCGAGCAAATACAGGTTTATTGCGCGATTAGCCGTGAACAGATTGATGCGGGAAATTATGAAGGTGCATGCAGACTTCTTGGTCCGTGGTGGCTGTTCGGCAACTGGCCCAAACTCGAAGGACTAAGTCAAAGCTCGTGTGCCGACCTGCTATTTACCACCGGCGAACTAGCCGGATTTGTGGCTAGCACAAAGCAGATGCCTCGAGGACAAAAGCACAGCGAACAGTTAGTAATTGGTTCTATAACTCTTTTTGAGCAACTCGGTTTTAGAAGAAGAGCTGCCGAAGGGAAAATAGAACTTGCCCTCTGTTATTATCGGCAAGGTTTGTTTGACATTGGACGTTCGACTTTAATTCAAGTTCTTAGGGACCTGTCCGAAGACGATTGGGAGCTTCGCAGCCTTGCATTGATTAGATTGGCAAGTTTAGAACGACATGCTGGACGGCTTAAAGATGCACTCGCAAGATTGATTGAGGCGAAGGATATAGTAAAACTCTCAGGTCCATGGGCAACCGGCCGATGCCATCTAGAACTGGCTTCAACTTACAAGGACCTAGCAGTGGCTGAAGAGAACGTCGCTTATTTCAACCATGCAAAGCAGTTTTACTACAAGGCACTTTATGAATTTGAGGCCGTTGGCAACCACCGATACGTTGCCGTAGTTGAAAACAATATCGGATTTCTTTTGTTAAACCTTAATGCGTATCAAGAAGCTGAAACTCATCTCGTTCGGGCAAGCCGGCTTTTCGAAACCTTTTCGGATGCCGTCCGTGGTGCTCAAGTCAATGAAACATTGGCTCGACTATATGTCGCAACAAAGCAGTATAAATTAGCGCATCATATTATAAATAAATCGGTCGACATCTTCAAGCACACTGATGGTGAAGCGTTGCTAGCTGAAGCTTTGACGACTAAGGGATTGATTGAAAGCAAGCTTGGACGTTACGGCGAAGCTAAAAACAGCTTTCACGCGGGTTGTAGTGTGGCTGAAAGGTGTGGTTATGATGAGGGGGCGGGCCGTGCTTTGCTTTTGCTGTTTGAGGAACTCGGTTATCAGCTCGAAAAAACGGAAAAACTTCATATAGCTGAAAGATTAAGAATATTTTTCGCAACGACGCAACAGAAGGGAATGCAAACGCGTGTCGAAAAATGTATTAAGGATGTAGAGTTCTAGACTGCTCACACAGACTCCTCTCGAATTAATCAACGGGAAAAATGAATCCTTTCAAATGGGTTATCTCCTGTAGTGTCTCGCAACGTGCTTGGACTTTCGCGGCGACTTTCAGCTTCATACTGGTCCTTTCTATGGCATGAGGGTTGCGCGTCGTGTTTGTATTCGGCTTCTAAGGACTCAAGCCGACGATTTTTGTAGCACTTTGACCGACGAGAATTGTTTTTGAATGAATGTCTTCAATCTGATGGTTACCAGAGTCGAAAAGCAGCTATTAACAACTCATAAAAAGAAAATCGGTCAACGCTGGTGGGGACACTGTATTGAGTAGTTGAAATAATCCCGGTTCGCGTAGTAGAGATAGTACCGGAACGAGTAGCGGTCGTCGAAATGGTGCCGGCTCTAGTCGTTGAAATTGTTCCAGCCTTGGTGGTTGAAATTGTTCCTGTTTTTCCAAACGTGGAGCTTGATACTGCAAAAACCAGTATGGAAATGTAAATGACCGACTTAACGTTCTTCATTGTTTTGCTCCTACTCAATCAAGGGACTGGGGTTACTGGTCGGCTCAGAGGCGCTGTTGAACAATACTTTGGGCCGACATAAACATCTGACTGACTTCAATCTAGAACTTCAAATCCTGTGCCGTTAAGAAAGATTGAAAATTAGTATGGGGCAAAGTATTGAATAGGCTGGGTTTGCGCAAAAATTTACGCGTGGCGGCGTTTATGCTTGGGCAACAATAGTGGTTAGTGACTACACAATTCAGAGGGACATTGAGTAGGTGCGATTCGGGCTCACTTAAAACCGTATATCATGCCGCGTTTTTTTTCTTGCATGCATTTGTATAAGTGAGTATCAGTGGATAGCGGGTATGCAGGTCCGCGACGATGAGTCTTATGCGAAACAGCATAAATTGGGACCCAATTAATCAAGAGTCGCTGGGTGAGTGCGAACAAGTCTTCGCATGCTGTGCGATCGCACGCGAGAAGATCGAGGTGGGAGATTATGACTCCGGTTGCGCAATTCTGGCTCCTTGGTGGCGGCTTGGAGAATGGCCCGAACAGAAAGGTCTCGATCAGTCGGCGGCGGCCGAATTGCTGTTGACCACGGGGTGTTTGACCGATTCAGTGGCAAGAGTCAAGCAAGTTATCGGGGGGCAAAGACTGGCCGAAGCACTCATCAGCGGTGCAATAGCTTTTTTTGAGTACTTGGGCGAGTCCAAAAGAGTAGTGGAGGCCCGCATTGAGCTTGGATGTTGCTATTACCACCAAGGTCTCTTCGACCTTGCTCATTCCACTTTACAGTCATGTGTCCAACACCTCACCGATGAGGATTTAGAGCTAACCGCAGTCGCCTTAATTAGATTAGCAATCGTAGAACGCCACTCGGGACGACTTTATGAAGCACTCAGCCTTCTCAAGAGCGTTCCTTCTCTGGAGAAAATGAATAGCGCATGGACTAAGGGTAGGTTTCGAACTGAAATGGCCAATACGCTGAAGGCATTTGGGGTTGCCGAGGGCCAGAATCACTATTTTGACGATGCGCTGGCTCACTACGAAGAGGCTGCTCTACAGTTTGAGCGAGTGGGGAATTTGCGGTATGTCGCTGCCGTAGAAAACAACCGCGGATATCTCTTGCTTATTCTTAGTCGCTTTGATGAGTCCCAATTCCATCTTAAAAGAGCTCGCGCGATATTTAAGAAAATGGGAGACACCATCGGGTGCGCCCAAGTAGATGAGACTTTAGCTCAATTATATTCAGCATCTCGCAACTACGATTTAGCGGAAGGCTCAATTAGGCAGGCTGTTGACACACTTGAGGGCAGTGGTGAAGACGCTCTCCTCGCTGAAGCGCTTACGACTCAAGGATTAATCCTTTGTCGTCTGGGGCATCGCCAGAATGCAAAACCCATAATCGAACGAGCCCGGCGTCTCGCTGAACGTTGCGGGGATCGGGAAGGTGCAGGTCGGGCGCTGCTGATTCTCATCGAGGAGATGTGCGACCAGCTTGCCGATG
>DAIOGT010000062.1:0-24212 GCA_036745095.1 Pyrinomonadaceae bacterium | reverse complement strand
TCACATACCTTGAATCAACTAACAAACGGTATTCGGACCCGTTAAAAACCAATGCCTTCCAGTCGATGAATGTCGAACTGTCCAGGTAAAAGGAAATTACGTGTTCATGCGACTCCAAAGGACGCAGTTCAGCAAGAGAATCATCTTCGTATTGCGTCTTAATGAGATTTTCCATTTGTTGCAAGTGCTCAATGTAGTTGCCTTCAGAAGTGCCGACGATTATCTCCCTGCGAATACGAAGCTCTGGCGGGTCTCCCAGAAAGCGATGCGGAGCATCCCAGTGAAAGAGTAGTGTTGCCTCTTTCAAACTAAGCGGGTGAATCTGATCAATCGCCGGAAATGAGGCATGCATGGATTTCAAACTCTCGTAGGTGGATCGATCTAAATACGCTATGCCTCGCTGCTTGATGTAGAAGGGGGGTCGATACTCAAGTTTGTCTTGTTCGTCTTCCGTCCAAATGTAATCAGTAGCCGGCAGAATCAATACCAGCGAATCCGTTCGCCGGATACTTACCCAATCGCCACGTTTGCAATGTACGTATCCACATGCCTCACAAACCAGAAACTGCGTGTCTTCAGAATCCCAATCCACCAACTCAATTGCGTTGATCAGCTCAATCTCGTCTGCCATAAGCTGATGCACCTGGACCTTACTTTGTCCTGACGAGCTAAAATCCAGTGTGATGGGTTTAATTTGTGGATCTTTGATTTGCCACATTGAAGATGAATGCAGGGGCGGCCACGGAGGGCCGCCCCTACAAGATGTGATGTGATAACAAGGCGCTGCGCAAGCCAGCGGAATCAACTCCTACGTCACGGTCGAGTTGAAAGGCGAACAGGGGTCTCAGGATTTAACCTGCATTGATCGTTTGACCTGGCTTGGGGGTTTCTGCGAGCCGCCGGTGTTGTTCTCTCGTCTAGCTTAACCATTCCACACTCGAGCTCAGCCATTCGCAGGCTCAGTCGTTGAATCTCTTCGCGAATCACACTGAGTTCGCGATCGCTGATGCCTGGTTGTGAAACCGACGGTCGCTGCGCAGCGATATATTGCTGAAGCCGGCTGATACTCGATTCGACGGTGTAGAAACGTTGTTCGAGTAAGCTTATTCGTCGATCCAAACTGCTCACGTCCTGGATCGTGCTTTCTTCCGGCCTTCGCGAGCTGTTACCACGCGAGATGCTCGCCATCACTCCGACGACTGCGCACAACACAACCAGCAGCACCAGATTCGATCGCTTCGAGAAATTCATGTCTGTTCCCTTCCTTGTCCGAACTCAACCCTTGATGTCGTAAACCCACAACGTGCCGAGATCGCGAATGTAAAGCCGGCCGTTTGCAATCACCGGATAAGAAAACGCACCTTCGGGGAATGGTCCAACCTTCTTATGCTCCGGCTGGGCGGGGGGAGTGAAACGACCTTTGAGGCGATACGCTTCCGGAGTCGCTTCGATCAGCGCCATGACGCCATTCACACCGTGAAGATACAACAGCCCGTCCGCGTATGCGACTGATGCCCAACCGATAGTCTCGGCCTGCCACTTCACTTTACCAGTAGCAAACTCAACTGCGACAAGCTTTTGTCCAGTTTCTGTGCCGTAGAGATGATCGCCAACCAACACCGCGCCGCCAACACCGTTCGGCAGCCCCCGTTCGAAGTAAACCTGCTCTGCTGTGACCGCATTGCCATCGCTTTTCAGACGAACAAGTCCGCCGCCGACTCCATTCGCGCCCGCGTAAACTGAGTCACCACGAGCAATCGGTGTCCACATCTGCGCCGGACCTTTAGCAACCTCTGCATAGCGCCAGAGAACCTGTCCGGACTTAGCATCGACACTCACGAGGCCCTTACTGAGAAACTGCACATACTGTTTTTTGCCATGGGCCTGGACCACAATCGCCGAGGCATACCCGGCCGCTTCGCCGCCGGGCACTGCTGATTTCCAAATCGTCGCGCCTGTCTTTTTATTGAGCGCAACGATCGTGGCCTGCGCGCCGCCCGGAGTAACAACTACAACGTCGCCGTCAACCAATGGCGACTCTGAATACGCCCATTCACCCGGCTGGCCGCCGAACTCTTTGCGAATGTTCTTCTGCCAGCGAATCTTGCCTGTCTTTGTTTCCAGGCACGCTAGATCGCCGTCGGAGCCGAGCGCGTAAATAGAATCGCCATCGACCGTCGGCGTAGAGCGTGCCTTTGGATATGGCGGATTTTGATTGGGATTGCCGACGTTACCGACGCGTGTGGTCCAGATCACTTTTCCGTCCTGCGTTGAGAGAGCCTGGACAAACTCGTTATCGAGCCCGCGATTGCTCATCAGGTAAATGCGATTACCGACGACAGCAGGAGTTGAATAGCCGTCGCCGATGTCGTTCAGTTGCCAGAGGAGTTTCGGGCCCTCAGCGGGCCACTGTTTAAGAAGACCGGTTTCGGACGATATACCGTTACGATCCGGGCCACGCCACTGCGGCCAATCGCTCGCGGAAGTTGTTATGGAGAGTGCGAAACAGTAGAGACAAAGCAATGCGACAGCAGCGAGTAAGCGGGACTTCACAGTCGGTTCTCCTTCTGGGGGTTGATTACGTTTGGAATTCGCCGGCTTTGGAAGTTACGGATCGGACTGAGGAAATGTTTCGTGGGATTGATCGCGGGTGGCGGGAGCCTAATGAGTGACTAGCGTGTCTAGAAATCTACAAGCGCCACGCCTGGACAATCCGGACACTCGCCTTCACTCAATACAAACTGGCAACGACAGCGTGGACAGTAAGAGATTGAGTTTCCCTCCCGCTGCATGGGCGCCAGCAACTCTTCCGGCTTTAAATAACGCCCGTTCTTAACCTGGTCCAAACAAACGTTCAGTTGCTCCCGCGCGGTCCATGTGATCGTGTGCTGCGCAGTTTCGTCTACGAGTTCGTGCTTGAGTGGATGTTTCAGATCGAGAATTACACTGCGCACAAACTGCTGCTCGCCCGATCCCGGCAACACACTCGCCAGCACGATCGGGCTGTAATCCGCGAGCAGGTTTTTCGTGAGAATGTCAGCCGCACGAATCGACACAGGAGGACACAGGATCATCTTGACTATGCTCTCCAGACGCTCCGACGAATCCGCCGGGTATAGCTTTTTGTGCGCGCGGTGAAACATGATCGCAATCTCGACCGCCAACGCCAACATTACGCCAGCCACTGGAATGATCAGCGGCGCCGTCCCAAAAGTGAAGGCGATGCCCGGCGTGAATACAAACAAAACCAGAAACAGGATCACACCCATCTGTTGAATCGGCTTGATTAGAGTCTCACTCTCCTTCAAGAGCGCGGCAGCATCATCTGCGGCAAACTGCTTGACGACCCACGTCCGCGCCGTCGCCTCACGCTTCGAAGCAGACGCCTTCGACATCGCGCCAATCAGTGTCGCGAGAGCGCGTGCCTGTTTTGCGGTCGCGCATTTCGTAAATTTTTCGTTGTTGATAGTCAGGTAAGCACCATCGGCGCCCGTCTCTTTCACGGGTCCGAAAGGTAAAAACTGGCCTGTTTGATAAGGCGAACGTGCTTCGGTGGGAAGTGTTTGAAGGTTATAGGCACAGACACCGGCCGGCGAGATCGAGATCGGCGAGAGGTGCGAAAGGAACACTCGGCCCGATGGCGGCAACGGATTCAAAAGCAAAATCCCGCCTCTCGCATTCCCCATCCATGACGACGGAAACGCAAGTCGCCAGCGACGTCCCCACGCTGACACGAACGCAACAGACTCCCGTTTCACCCAAATCGCACACTCCGAGAGGTAGAGCAAGATAAGGATCAGCAGCAGTGTTTGACCTTCGCCAATCAGGTCGAGAACGTTCACGCGTTCTTGTTGCGTGAGAAAATCTTCTTCAACAAGGCCAGAATGCCTACAGCACCGGCCACTAGCGCTTTCCACACCCACTTGAAGGCTCCGGTCTTCACAAGCGCGGCAGTGCCTCCGCCGACAATCAAACCCGTCAGACCATAAGCCGCCGTCCTGTCGCCCGCGCGAAACTCCGCGTAACGATGACCCTGCTTGAACTCAAAACCTTCGAGCATCGTCTTGAATTTCGGCAGCGTCTCGGAAAGTTTGGCTGGATCAATGACAAGCGTAACTTCCATCACGCCGCCACGGCCCAGCAGCCGCGTATTGTGGTTAATGACTGGATCGCCTTCGCTTTGGGCCCTGATGGCCCATTCGAGATTGTGCGTCATGTCGTTGTAGCGCGGCGGCGTTTCCCAGCCGAGGATTGTCATAGTGGGCCAACCACGCTTCAAGCGTTCCTTGTTGCCTGCCTCTGTACCGGCGCGGATCGAATCGAGCAACGCATTCGCATCGAGCGAATCTTTTTCATCGTCCTTCACGTAGCCGACGTTGTCGAATTCAAACACGGCGAACCATTCCTCACCGGCGGGAGCGAGAAAACCTGTTTCTCTTCCGGTGGTCGGATTGTGATTGGCTTCCATGATGACCCGTGTGTCGCTTGCGCCGGCGAAAACGTAACCAGCGGGGACGTTTACCTGGGCGGTGCCACCCAGATCCCCAACGGATGGTCCCTTCTGCCAACTAACTCCGTCAAAGGCTTCCCAGCCGAACTCGGGGGTCGGCGATGGTGACGGTGCGGGACGACGGCGGGATTGTCCAACAACGATAAGCGCACTGATACACAGCACACTGACAGCAATAAGAATACGGAGCTTCATTTTTAATTCCTCCTGGGCTACTGGACGGGAAATATCGCTGGGTAAAAAGGAGTCGCTACAAGACCACCGGAAAGTCTAATTGCCTCGGTTGGAAGGCAGAACGAGTGCCCCCTTGGGCGAGAAGGAGTATAGCGCAGTTTTTGTGTTTTGGAACCGCGAATTACACGAATGTATTAGTGATTAGCGCCGATCAGTAAAGGAATCCGGGTCATCCATGTTACATTTACGACATGCGATTTTTGAGCCTTAAACTGATATTTGCCCTTCTATTAACGGTCGTCGTTCTTCCAGCCGTCTCAAACGCGCAGACCCCGAATCCCACGGCTGATGTGGTCATGGTGCTGCCGTTTGAAAACGCCTCAAAACCATTTCGCCCCGAGTACAACTGGGTCGGCGAGAGTTTTGCCGACGCACTTGCTGAACTGCTAAACAAACCCGGACTCGTCGTCGTCTCCAGCGACGAACGCGAGCTGGCTTACCAGCAACTTCGCTTGCCGGAAACCGTAATTCCCTCGCGAGCCACGGCAATCAAGCTCGCGCGACAGGCCAAGGCGAGCATGATCGTCATCGGCAGTTATTCCGTGACACCCGCCAACGGAACCAAAACCGAGGGCAATAGTGACAAACAACCGGGCGATGCTTATGTGCAGGTGATGGCTCGTGTAATTAAGGTCAACGAAGGCCGTAACTTCGGTGAAGTCAAGGATGGCAACTGGATCACGCGACAGTTTGATCGCGGCGACGCTCTAACATCACTTCAGGAGATTCACGGCTGGCTCGCTTATCAGATTCTCTATCAACGCGATAAGGCGCTTCCGTATTCACAGAATCAGCTCGTGCAGGAAGCTACCAAGATCCCGCAGAAAGCGTTTGAAGCTTATGTTAAAGCGGTTCAGTTACCACTGCGCGATGAGGTCCGCACGAACTACTTAAAGAACGCGCTTCGTTACTACGCGGAGTCTCTGGGCGGCGCGGTTTATCCGCAAGCTGCTTTCGAGCTAGGCCGCGGTTACATGCAGATTGGCAATTGGAAAGAAGCGACGGAATACTTTTCGAAGCTTCAAAAGAAGGAACCGCACTACGCTGAAGCCGCTTTTTACGCCAGTCTCGGTTACACGAAGCTGGGTGATTACGGTCGTGCGCTCGCGACAGTCGTGCCGCTTTCGAGTGATTTGCCGCTGATCGCTGTTTACAACAATGCCGGCGCGGTGGCGGTTCAAGCAGCGAGAGAAAACAAAAACGAAGCTGAACGCACGCGTCTGCTGAACCAGGGCATGGATTTCCTCGGTCAAGCTTCGAAGTCGGCGCCATCAGATCAGATGGTCCACTTTAACTACGGCTACGCTCTGTTTCTGGCGGGCAAGTACGCGGAAGCTGCTGAGCATTTTCGTCCTGTTATCACGGCGGACCAGCAGGACGGCCAGGCCTATTTTCTTTTCTCTAAATCGCTCGCGAAACTCGGCAATGCCGAGGCTGCGACCGCGGCTGACGATATGGCGCGTCGCCATCTCCGCACTGCCTATGGGAAATGGGAAACAGAGTGGCAAAAGTCCGGGACCACGAGTGGCGTCAACGTGCGCATGCGCGATGTGCTGAATCGCGAAGAAGTGTTCGGACTACAGCGTGAAACAAACATCACCGCGGCGATGGGATCGCCGAGCTCGACCACGCAGGACTTGCTGGTGAAAGCTCGAGATCTCTACCAGGCGGGACGCGATGAGGAGGCGTTACCCGAGTTGCATCGCGTAGTGATGATCGAGCCGACAAACGCCGAAGCGTATCTTCTCAGTGGCCGCATCAATCTTCGTCGCAGCGATCAGGAGGCGGCGATCGCGGCGTTGAAGACGGCAATCTTCTGGGACCCGAAACTCATCGACGCTCACATTCTCCTTGGAAAAATCTTTCTCGAACGAGGCGACCGCGGCGAAGCGCGCAAGTACGCGCTGAGTGCGATTGCCATCGACCCCAAGAATCAGGAAGCAATCGCTCTGCAACGCCAGGTCACGATGGGCAACTGACGTTTAGAGTTCAGGCTTTAGCCTGTCTGCGAAAGTCTGAACTCTAAACTGGAATTTCGTGGCACGGCGCGTGCTCATAGATTCGCGGCACGACACGGACGACGAGGATCGTTAGCCGATGTCCCCCGCCGCCAACATTCCCTGAGCGCCGCCTGCCGCTGCGCCAGCTAACCTTCCGAGCGTTCCTTCAGTGCTTCCCCCCGAAACGTGGACCTGGTCAGAAATGACCGGGTCTTCCCGCTTTTAAATCTGCTGTGCATTCTTCCGCGTTCATCTGCGGCCATAACCCCGCTTGACGAATTTTGTCACTTTGACAGTGACGGTTTCTGTCTTTCTGCATCAAAATTTGGCTATTTGACCCGTTAGCTTTACGATGGTTCGTGCCTAAGGAAAATTTTTTTGCAGCGGATAAGACCGATCGGGTTTCAGAATTCTGAGGGGGGCGCGGCAGCCGCCACCGCGCTCCTTCTTATCTTCGCGTTCCCAAACTTCGAGTATTACCTCCTCGCGTGGATCGGGCTCGTCCCGCTGCTGGTCGTAATCGCGAAACGCCCGGCTCCGCTGCGCGCATTCATTCTCGGTTGGGCGGTCGGGTCAGTCTTTTTCTACGTCACCTGTTACTGGCTCACCTATTCAATGATTCATTATGGCGGCCTGCCCACCGTGCTCGCCTATCTATTACTCATCCCTGGCGCGCTCGTTATCGGCGCCTTTCATGGCCTGTTTGCTTCTGCGATAGCGCTCGCCGTTCAGAGATGGGGTCGCATGGCAGTCCTGCTCGCTCCCGTGTTTTGGACGGCGCTTGAATGGGTTCGTCTCGGCGTGACAGGGCAGCTCTGGAACGCACTCGGTTACTCGCAGGCCTTCCACGCTTTACTCATTGGACCCGCCTCGTGGGGTGGCGTTTATGCCGTCAGCTTTCTTCTCGTCGCGATCAACTCAGCCGTCGCCCTGCTGATCATCAGTAGGACAAAATTATCCATCTTCGCAGCCCTCTTGATCGCATCAGCCGTCTGGCTCGTAATCGGCGGCTCCAGGCCTGCGATGCATGATCGTCGTGTAGGACAATTTGAACGCGGTGTGAGCGTAATCGCTGTTCAGCCAAACGTGCCGATGAACCCGGTCAAGAGTGTCGACGAAATGAAGGCACTCGTGGAACGACACGTAGCCCTTAGCACAAAGGGACTCGCGATGGCGACTGATGCTCCCGGACCACGAATCGTGATCTGGCCTGAGTCGCCGATGAACTTCACGTATGGTTCCGACAAGTCGTTTCAGGAGTTCGTCGCGAACTTCGCGAAACAGAATCGCACGTCTGTGCTCTTCAACTCGCTCGAGTCTGCGCCAAATGATGGCTCATACAATTCCGCGCTGCTCGTAAATGAAGAGGGCCGCCTGATCTCGCAGTATGATAAGATTCGCCTAATGCCGTTTGGCGAATATGTGCCGCTCCCTCAATGGTTACCAGGAGCTTCTTTGATAGGTGGAATAGTCGGTGAGTTCACTCCGGGCAGCAACTACACGTTGATGCCGTTCGGCGATCGCAAGGCTGGTGTCTTTATCTGCATCGAGTCGGCGTACCCGTGGATCGCGCGGCGGCTGGCTCACGATGGCGCCGGCGTGCTGATCAATATCTCGAATGACGGGTATCTCGGACCGACCGCCGTGATGCGACAGCACCTCGCGAATGCCGTCTTCCGTGCAGTCGAAAACGGGCGCCCGGTGTTACGTGTTACAAACACGGGCTTGTCGGCGTTGATAACTGAGAGTGGCAATGTCCACGGGCTGACGGAGCCGTTCCAGCCGGATGTTCGGGTGTGGACCAATTATCCGGGCGAGGTGCGAGACACTTTTTACACGCGGCACGGCGATTTGTTTGTGCAGATTTGCGCGGCGATCACGTTGATAGTTTTGGTCTTGATGATCAGGAGAAAGAGATTAGTTAACTGACGAACAACATGGAGACTTTATCAACTCAAGAGCTACGAACCTCGTTTGACACCCTCCGCGCGCGTGTGGACCAACTCGGGAGGTTTCTTTGATGTCCCTGCACGTCGCGAGGAGTTGAACAGGATCGAAGCCCAAGCCTCGTCGCCCGATTTCTGGAGCGATCAGGTAGCCGCTCAGAAGTTGCTGCAAGTTCGCAGTCAACTCGAAAAGAAGATCGAGCGCCAGGAACTTTTTGAATCGCAGATCGCCGACGCTGAAGTGCTCTTTGAGTTTGCCGAAGAAGACGAATCGTCGATCAAGGAACTGCAATCGCTGCTCGAACGTCTTGATCGCGAGGTGAGCCAGGCCGAAACGGAAATGTTACTCGCCGGCGAAAACGATCACCGCAATGCTCTTTGCACGATTCATCCGGGCCAGGGTGGCACCGAATCACAGGACTGGGCTGAGATGCTGCTGCGGATGTATCTCAAGTGGGCTGAGCAACATGGCTTCAAAGCCGAGGTGCTCGAGTATCAACCAGGCGAGGAAGCGGGACTGAAGAGCGTTACGTTTAGAGTTGAAGGTGAATACGCGTATGGGTTGCTGGCTGCTGAAGCCGGTGTACACCGTCTGGTCCGCATGTCGCCATTTGACCAGGCTTCCAGACGACACACTTCATTCGCTTCCCTCTTCGTTTATCCCGAAATTGACGAGGACATCGAAGTAGAGATCAACGACAAAGATTTGCGCGTAGATACTTATCGCGCCACCGGCGCGGGCGGACAACACATCAACACCACCGATTCAGCAGTTCGTATTACTCACATGCCAACCGGGATCGTCGTATCCTGTCAAAACCAACGTTCCCAACATCAAAATCGAGCCGTCGCCATGCAGGTGCTGCGCTCACGTCTTTATGATCTCGAGTTGGAACGACGGCGCGCCGAAACCGCCGAGCTCGAAGCCAACAAGGCCGACATTTCATTCGGGTCCCAGATCAGAAGCTACGTTCTGGCGCCCTATCAGCTCGTAAAAGACACTCGCACTAAGCTGGAACGAGGTAACGTCGAGGCAGTGCTCGGCGGCGACATCGACGACTTCATCAAAGCCTATCTGTTCGCTCGCAAGGCAGCATAGGCATTTCAGTTAGCGTTGGAGTTTTTTAAATGGCAACACACATTGAAGAAAAGCCGCGCGTGATTCTTCCACGCGCGAGTCGCGGCAACGAGATCCTCGCTATTCTCTTCATCGCGCTGGGATTACTGCTGACGCTCTGCCTCGTGTCGGCCGCTTTCTATCCGAACGATCCGTCATGGAACTCTGCCGGTGCGAGTGAGACCAACAACTGGGCCGGATCAATCGGCGCGAACGTTGCCGCCACGGCGTTTCAGTTTATCGGCCTTGCCGCATACCTGTTGCCGTTACTCCTGTTCGCAGCCGCGTGGCGACGCTTTCACACACCGAACATTCACCGGCCGTGGATGCGAATGGTCGGGCTCGTGATCCTCGTCGTTTCAGCGTCGGCGCTTTTGTCGATCGCGCAGCTAAGCCCGCTGTTCGACTCGAGTGTGCAACCGGGCGGATTGCTCGGCGCCATAGTCGCACAGGGACTTGCAAGTGGGCTGAGCACGGTGGGCGCGACCGTGCTGCTGATAGCGATTGCCGCAACTGGACTGCTGCTCGCAACGAATTTCTCGTTTGTTCGTCTTTACGAGATTCTCGCGCATGCGCTCGGTTCGCGGTTCGCCTTTGTCGGCAAAATTCCCGCGCGCTTCAGAGCGTGGCAAGAGATGCGGGCTGAACGTGCGCGGCTGAAGAAGGAGACGAAGGCGGCAATCAAGGCTGAACGCGAAGCGGCGAAGAGCGCCTTGAAGCAAACGTTGAATCTGACTCCCGCTGAGCGCGTCGCGGATTTCATGAAGGATCCGATTAAGCCGGTAGCCGAACCTGCGCCTGTGATTCGTAGCGAAGCGAAATCTGCGGTCGTCGAGCCACAGGCAAGTGTAGCCGCAGCGACTGCGAGCGCCGCCGGCGCGGGTGTTGGCGTCGCAACACCTGCCGCGACAGTCGTCACCGGAAGATCAGGAAGACGATCTATCTTTCCGGGCCCGGATGTCGCGGACGAGGACGACGCGGAAGAGATGGTCAAAGGTGCTTCCGTGTTGCGCGTAAAAGCCGAAGCACCCGCCGCGAGTAAATTGCCGTTCGACTCTGCGCGTCGTGTTAACTACAGCGATTACGGATTGCCGCCGCTGGAGTTTCTCAACGAAGCGCCGCCGCACAGCGAGCAGGCTGATACTGAGTTGCTGAGTCTTGCGACACGACTTGCCGAGAAGTGCAAAGAGTTCAATGTCACTGGGCAGATCAAACACATCTGTCCTGGTCCAGTCGTTACGACTTACGAGTTCAAACCTGATCCGGGCGTGAAGTATTCGCGTGTCGTGTCGCTCGTTGACGATCTGTGCCTGGCGCTGAAAGCGGAGTCGATCCGCATCGACCGCATGCCGGGTAAGCCACACGTCGGTATCGAGGTGCCAAACCCGCGTCGCGAAACGATCTTTCTGCGGGAAGTGATCGAGTCGCGCGCGTTTCAGGAGTCTGGCTCAAAACTCACGATTGCGCTTGGGAAGACGATCGATGGTCTGAACTACGTCGCGGACCTCGCGAAGATGCCGCACCTGCTGATCGCGGGAACAACGGGTTCCGGTAAGTCAGTCGGCGTCAATTCTCTGATCGTTTCGATTCTGTATCGCGCGCGTCCGGACGAAGTGAAGTTCATCCTGATCGATCCGAAGCGACTCGAACTCGGGCTATACGAAGACATTCCACACCTGGCGACGCCGATCATTGTCGATCCGAAGTTGGCGTCGCGCTCGCTCAAGTGGGCCGTTGCTGAGATGGAGCGGCGATATCGCGACCTCGCGGGTTGGGGCGTGCGCAACATCGACGGCTACAACACGGAGATCATGCGTCGGAACCTCGTCAAGGAATACGACGACAACGGTGAGCCGTGGAAGCCTTTGCCTTACATCGTGATCATCATCGATGAGCTTGCCGATCTGATGATGACGTCGGGCCGCGAAGTGGAGGAGTCGATCACGCGCCTCGCGCAGATGGCGCGCGCTGTCGGTATTCACCTCGTGCTCGCAACACAGCGACCTTCAGTCGATGTGATCACGGGGCTGATCAAAGCAAACTTCCCGTCGCGTATTTCGTTCCGCGTGTCGTCGAAGATCGACTCGCGCACGATCATCGACACGAATGGCGCCGAGCAGCTGCTCGGGCGTGGCGACATGCTGTTTCTGCCCCCTGGTACTTCACGGCTGATCCGTGTTCATGGCGCATACATCGACGAGACTGAGATTGGTCGCATCGTCTCGCATATCAAAGCGCAGGGCCCGCCGGCGTACGATGAGAGCATCACGCAGTCTGAAGAAGACGCGCTGGGACTTGAAACGAGTTCCGGCGATCACGATGAGTTGTTTGAAGAGGCGTTGCGGATCTGTGTTGAGATGAAGAGGGCCTCGACGTCGGTGCTGCAACGGCGGTTGCGTATCGGCTATGGTCGCGCGGCGGCGATTCTCGACATGATGGAGCGCGAAGGGTTGATTGGACAGGCTGACGGGTCGCGTCCTCGACCGGTGCTTGGGCGTGCGTATGAGATGGTGGCTGAGTGGGATGAGATGGCGTCGTCAGACGTTTAGCCCACGAAACAACTTTAGCCACAAAAAGGCACAAAAACACAAAGAAGTTTAGCGTTCAGCCTTTAGGCTGCTCGGTGGGGAACAGCAAGCTAAAGCTTGAACTCTAAACGCGGAATCCAAAAGTTTAGAGTTCAGTTTAAATTTAGAGTTCAGCTTCAGGCTGTGGCCGTGGAAGTAGAGCTTCATCGTATCGCTCGTGAGATCTTCGATTACGCCCTCGTGTCAGTCGATCCGCGTCCGGCAGTCGAAGAGGCGATCAGACAAATTGAACCGTCATCCCGGTGGATCTACTCAATCGCGATCGGCAAAGCTGCGACCTCGATGGCGCTTGGGCTCGAAGACGCGCTTGGCGACAAGTTATCCGCAGGCGTAATCGTCTCGACATCCATTCACCAATCGCCTAGCTGGCAATGCTTCATCGGCGGGCATCCATTACCAAACAAAGCCAGTCTCGCCGCGGCGCAGGCCGCGTTCGCCCTCCTCGACCGCGCCAACGCCGAACAAGCATCCGTAATTTTTCTAATCTCGGGCGGCGGCTCAGCGATGATCGAGTGGCCCACCGGCGATGACATCTCACTCGACGATCTGTGCAAAGCAAACCAGGATCTCGTCTCGTGTGGCGCGCGGATCTCGGAAGTTAATTCAGTGCGGCGTGCGTTCTCAGCAGTCAAAGGAGGTGGACTCGCGCGCCGCGCGCCGCGCGCGCAACTGTTCACGCTCATCGTCTCCGACACGAATCCCGGAGACGAAGCGAGCGTCGCTTCCGGACCAACACTCGCACCACCGGCAGACGGACCAAACGCGATCGAAGTCGTCGAGCACTATCATCTCGAGACTGTGTTGCCCGAGTCGATCATTAGAGCTGTGCGCCGTCCGCAAAATTCTTCCCGCGATGTCAACGGATCGCACGTCGTTCTGCTGGACAATCGCACAGCCATCGACGCCGCTGCGCAAAAAGCACGCGAGCTCGCGTTCACATGCGCAACGCTCGATCACGTTTGCGAACAACCAATCCAGGAAGGTTGCGAGTTGCTGCTCGCGAGCGTGATTGATCGAAACGATCAATGCTGCGCGATTTCAGGCGGTGAGTTCTCGTGTCCCGTCAGAGGTGACGGTCGCGGCGGCAGAAACCTCGAAACTGCCTTGCGTTGCGCGATCAGTCTGGATGATCAAAGAAAGACCGGCTCACATGTCGTCGTCCTGAGCGCCGGCACCGACGGCATCGACGGCAACAGCCCCGCCGCGGGCGCAATCGTCGACGAAACGACTCTTCAACGTGCCCGCAGTCAAAACCTCGACGCCGAACAATACCTCGCCCGCAGCGACTCCTACACCTTCTTCGAACAACTCAACGACCTGATCGTCACCGGTCCTACCGGCACAAACGTTCGCGACCTGCGGATCGTCTTGCAATCTGCATAAATCCGCGGCTAAGATTCGTTCCGGAGCCCAGCCTTGTCGACACTTATTAATACCGAAACTACCATTTCCACGTTTTCCGATCTGATCGACCGTCTCAACAGCCAAACCAGTCCGCCGACACTTGCAGAGTTGAACGACTGGGTTTCCAGCGTTGAAATTCTCGATTCGGATCTTGAGCCATACATCGGATTTAAAGAAGGCAATTACTGGCGTCATCGGGTTTTTCGGAATGCCGCCGTTGAGATGCTGGTGATCTGCTGGCGCCCAGGCCAGAAGACGCCGATTCACGATCACAACGGCTCACATGGTGTCGTCAGAGTTCATAAAGGCCTGATGTTGGAAACGATCTTCACCTATGACGAAGAGAACGGCTTGTCGGATGGCACGGGCCGTGAGTGTCTCGCGGGCACGATCACGGGGGCCGAAATTCCAGACATTCACCAGCTCGGAAATCCGGAAATCAGTGGTCAGGATCTGATCACTGTTCACGTTTATTCGCCGCCGCTCGGTGTTTTGAAAACTTACAAGGTGGGGAGTTCGCAGGTAGACCTTTACACGCCTAATGATTTTCCGGCTTGAGACGCGGCTGGCGCCGCTCGCCGCGTTTGTATTAGCGCTGGCGTGCGTCACCGCGTGCAAGGATAAGTATCAGGCGACTACCTCGGACGAATTGACTGTCGCCGCCGCCGCTGACCTCACGCCTGCATTCGAAGAAATCGGACGCGAGTTCGAATCAGTCACTAAAACAAAAGTCATCTTTGTGTTTGGCTCGACCGGAATGCTGACGCGGCAGATTGAAAACGGCGCGCCCGTGGATCTCTTCGCTGCGGCAAACGTCAGTTACATCGACGAGTTGGACCAGAAAGGGTTGATCGTTCCGGATACGAGGACGATCTACGCGCGTGGTCGCATCACTTTGTGGACTCCTGACGAGAGCCCGCTGCGACTGCAAAGCATCAACGACCTCGCGCGCCCGGAAGTCACGCGTATCGCGATCGCGAATCCCGATCACGCGCCGTACGGACTGGCAGCGAAGCAGGCACTGCAAACGGCAGGCATCTGGGAACGTGTGCAGCCTAAGTTGGTTTACGGCGACAACATTCGCCAGACACTACAGTATGCACAAACGGGGAACGTTGAAGTCGCGATTGTTGCTTTGTCGCTGAGCATTCCGAGCCGCGGTCGCTGGCAACTGGTCCCGGAAGAATTGCACGAGCCAATCGACCAGGGGCTCGGGGTAATCAAGGGCGCCAGGAATGAGCAAGCCGCACGCGCTTTCGCCGACTTCATTGCTGGTCCACAAAGCCGAGCGATCATGAAGAAGTACGGATTTAATTAGCCACAAAAAGCACAAAGGGGACCTAAAAGAAGTTCAGCGATTTAAGTTTAGCGATTTCAAAATTCAGAGTTCAGCCTTTAGGCTGCGGTCGCTTTACGCAAGCAAGCTGAAGCTTGAACTCTGAACACTGAACTTTATTTATGTGTGCATTTTGTGCCTTTTTGTGGCTGAACAAATGTATTGAGACTTACCTTGTGGCCGTCAGTGGTGATCGTGATCATGCCGCAGTCGCCGGTGGTGAGAACTGTGGCTCCGCTGGACTGCCAGCGCTCGACGACTTCTTCGTGTGGATGTCCGAATCTCGATTTGCGTCCGACTGAAACGATGGCGAACTGAGGCCGGACCGCGTTGACAAAATCCTGTGTCGAAGACGTCTTGCTGCCGTGGTGCGGCACTTTGATCACATCGGCCTGGAGTTGTTGTTGTGAGGCGAGGAGCGCACGTTCCGCGGATTGTTCGATGTCGCCCGTGAGCAGGATGGACCGCTCGCCATATCGTAAGCGAAGAACGATCGAGTCGTTGTTGGTGGATTTCTCACCGGCCGGTGGCCACAACACGCTGACCATGACATCTCCGAACTGAATAACATCACCCGCCTCGATCGTTTCTGAAGTTATGCGAGTCCGCGTCAGTGTCTGCGAGAACTTCGCAAACTCGGGATCGGCAGTCGGACGTCCCGCAACCAACACCCCTTTCACCTTGAAGTTCTTGAGAACGTCGTTGAGCCCGTCGATATGATCGGCGTCCGCGTGTGTAGGCAGCACGTAATCGATCGCACTCAAGCCTCGCCACCAAAGGTACTCCGACACGACAGTTTCACCGACGCTGCGAGCCGACTCGAGCGTGTTTCCGCCGCCGTCGACTAGCAAGGTTGTTCCGTCAGGCATTGTTATGAGTGCGGCATCGCCCTGGGCCACGTCGAGGAAGTCGATGCGCAGAATTCCCCCCGCGCCCCCGCTGCTGAGTGGATGCAGGACGATTACAATCAGCAAGATTAGCTGTGCACACGATAGTGGGAGAACATAGCCGCGAAGTTTGCAACGACGCTCAGCTTGCAATGCGAGTGGACGCCAGTGCAGGAGTGCGACTATGAGCACGAGCAAAGGCACGTAATAAATCCCGTAAACGACTGCCGCCCCGCCTGAATACTCCGGCAGCCTGAACGTGGCCCACCTAAACTCCGAAAACGGATCGACACTGTGCACCATTAACCAGTTGATAGCGTCCGCGAGCCTGAATAGCGGATTTGCGATCGTGGCGCTTACCTGCGCGAACAGTAATGCCGGCAACGCAACCGCGACCAACGCTGCGAGTAAAATGCTCACCACGATGTTCAAAACGAGGGACGCCAGCGATAGCCGGTGAAAGTAGACGACCATCAGCGGCAACAACATCAACTGCACACTTGCCGATACCACAACAGCGCCAAACGTGTAACGCAAACCAGCTTGCAGGTGATATCGCTCGAGCCAAGACGCAAGCGGCGCTTTAAAGAGACGATATTTGTGTGACGTGCGCGCGAGTTCCTGCGCCCACTTTTGCTCGCGCCAGAACAGCACCTCACTAAAAGTTTTGAGCGCGCGTGAACACACTGGCGGGTACGGCGCCGAGTGTGTCGGATACCATCCACCGATCGCTGACAAGCTCGACAGCAGGGGCCACGCAATCACAACGATCGCGAGCACAGACAGAAACGTTAGTTGAAACGACGGATCAAACAGCTCCTTGGGAGTGCGAACCAGCAGCACCAAAGCTGCGCCGCCCAAAGCATTCAGCGCGCTCGGCTGGCGAAACAAGATTGTGGCCACGCCTGCAAACGTGAACATCAGCGCGGCGCGCACCACTGACGCCTCTGCGCCAACGGCGATTGAGTAGGCCCAAACGATCACGGCAGGAATTATGAATTGCAGCAGTCTGTGCCTCGTCAAACGCCGGACGATCAGAAACACGACTGCTCCGATGAAAGTGATGTGCAGGCCGCTGATCACGAGGACGTGGAACGTTCCGCCTTCACGAAAACGTTCGGAAGCGTCGGGCGAGAGGTTGTAACGATTGCCGAGTAACGCTGCGTCGAGCACGCCGGCAGTCTCCGGCGCGAAGCGCGTGTCGATCTGTTGTTGTAGTTTCGATCGCCACTCGTAGAGCCATGCGACTGGCGGAAAGACTCGCGCATCGTCCAGGCGTGTGATCGCAGTTGGACTTTTGATTATGCCGGTTGCGTCGTAGCCGTTGCGGTCCAGAAATTCAGCGAGTGAGGAGACGCCGGGATTGCGGTAGTTGCCGGTGCGATCGAGTGTTGTCGTTACGCTGATGCGCGCGCCATAACGAAGCTGAAGGCTTTTCAATTGTGTCATCGTCGCGGCGTCACGGAGTGGCACCAGCAATGACACGCGACCGGTCACGTTCTCCACACGCATCGACAAGTAGACACGGTCACGCGCGAACTCAGGTGGACCATCCAGCCGGCCCGTGAGCGTGAAAGGCTCGCCTCCCGCTTGCTCGACCATCGTTTTGAGCACCCGCGACTCGTCTGCCTGCCGCTCAAGATCGGCAAGCACGGCGCCGGCAAAGAACATTGCCGACATCAACGCCAGCCCCGCCAATTGAAGCCTCTGCTTGATTAAAAAAATCGGGATTAGAACCGTCGCGATCACCAAAACGAAGCTGAGTCTGGAAACGTAAGGAGCTGCGCAGATGCCTGCGGATAAGACTACCGCGAGTTGAATAAACGGATGCCGGCTGAATAGATTGCTGTGAGGATTCATTTGTTGTGAGTAAATGCGTGGCTATTATGCCGTAAGGCGCACCACTGTTTCCACATGGTGAGTTTGCGGAAACAGATCGAAACCCGCAATCGATTCCACCGCGTATCCGCCGGCCACGAGCTTTTTCAAATCACGCGCAAGTGTAGCCGGATCACATGAGACGTATGAGAGCTGCGCCGGATGAAGATCGAGAATGCCTTTGATCACTGCCGACTCAGCGCCCGCTCGTGGCGGATCGAGGAGGATAAAGTCAACCTCACGGAGTGGAGCAGTTCTGAACCAGCCGGCAACGCCCGCGGTGATCACGCGCGCGTTGTTCAGGCCTGCGTCCTGCAAGTTTCGCCGCGCGAAGCGAGTTGCAACGGGATTCGCTTCGACCGCCACGACTCTTCTGAATACTCGAGACAGAGGAAGTGTGAACAGACCGACGCCACTGTATAGGTCGAGCGCACTTTCGCCAGAGGCGTCGTCCAGCGCGAAGTCGATCAATGGTCCAAGCAATGACGGATTGATCTGGAAAAACGCTTCGGCGTTGTACCGGTAGACTTCGCCTCTCACCGTCGAAGTCAATTCCCTCGTCTCAAACCCCGCAAACTCCGGCGCGAGTGATAGGCCATTTTCTCCCGAGACGACGTCCAGATGCTTCAGGCTGGGTGGAAACTGTCGCCACTCAGTCGCTCTCACCTCTTCGAGCTTTGCCTGCAACTCCGGCCGCAGCACCGCGCAGTCAACTACGTCGCAAACACGTCGTGAGCCGCGCTCGTAGTAACCGATCGTGCGGTGATCGTGATCGATCTGCCACGTCGCGCGCATGCGATAGCGCCAATCGTTTGGCGACGGTGTGACGATGATGTCGGGAACATGCTCGAGACGCGCGATGCGGTGGAGACAGTCGCGGATCATCTCCGACTTCGCCGCGAGTTGGGCCTCGTAAGTCAATTGCTGAAAGTCACAACCGCCGCAGCGGCCGAAGTACGGGCACGGTGGCTCGATCCGCATGGGTGAGGGTGTGATGATCTCAACGATTGAGGCAAACAGAACGTTCCCTTGCTCTCGTTCGACTCGCACACGCACGCGATCTCCCGGCGCTGCAAGTGCCACAAAAACAGTCTTCCCGCCGGCATGGGCCAACCCCATCCCACCGGGAAGAATTCGTTCCACCTCCACCTCGAACACCACCGCTTCATTTAGCCACAAAAAGGCACAAAAAGCACAAAGTAAAAGTTCAGAGTTCAGCCTTTAGGCTGCTGCCTTGCTGGTCAGGCAAGCAAGCGAAAGCTTGAACTCTAACTCTTCACTTTTGTGATTTTTGTGCCTCTTTGTGGCTAAACGTAAAAGAGGCTGAGGCGAGGTACGGCAAACTGCTCCCGCAAACGCTTCAGCAGCAGGTTGTCGAACGTCTGTTTGTACACCGCAGCATCCATTTGCGCGCGATAAGGCTTGAGCTGGTCCTTGACGACTTTTTTCAAATCATCCAACGTGCTGGAACTCGCAACCGAGAGCATTGCATCGTTCAGCAACCTTTCGAGTCCGGTCAGAGAATCTTCGAGCCTGCGGGTGTCGAGCGTCGCGCCACTCGCAAAGTCCTTCTCGATGTCGCCGAGCAACGCGAGCGCGCGCGTCAACGCTTCGGAAAGATCGTCCTGCGACCTCCTTGACGCAACGAGCTCAGCCAGAGAATTCCGGCAGCGCTGCAGGTGATCACTAATTGCGGCAAACGAAAACGGAGTTTTATCCGAGTCCGGTTCCACTGACTCCTGCGACGAACCGACGTGTGCCTGGACCCACTCCTCATACTGCGCTTCAACCTCTTCCTGGCAATAGAGCAACGTCTTCACAGTTCGCTTGCGCGGTCGTGCCTCATAAGAGTCGAACGACTTCTCAACACCGCGAAGAACGATATGCAGTGGAATCCCCTGCTGTTTCCACGTCTCCATTAACGCCCAATCCATCGGACTTAGAAACAGGTGCTTGCCGCGTCGCCTGACGAATGCGTCTTCGATTTCGGTGAAGTAGTTGAAGTAGTTCAAGTCAATGTTTGTAGATGAATCGTAAGCCTTCCAGAGTCAGTGTAGCGTCGACGATCTCGATGAACCGGGAACCCGGCGCGATCAGCGAAGCCAGACCACCCGTCGCAATCACACGCGGCTCTTCACTGAGCTCGGCAATCATCTTCTCCAGCACGCCGTCAACCAGACCCACATAACCGTGATAAAGCCCCGACTGCATCGCTTCGATCGTTGACGAGCCGATTACTTTATCCGGACGCTTGATCTCCACGCGCGGGAGTTTCGCGGCGCGCGCAAACAACGCTTCAGCGGAGATCATGAGGCCCGGAGCAATCGCGCCACCAAGATATTCACGACGAGCATTCACAACATTGAACGTCGTCGCCGTTCCAAAATCGACAACGATACAAGGTGCTCCATACTTCGTCACCGCTGCAACCGCATCGACAATCCTATCGACGCCAACATCAGCGGGCGAATCGTAAAGAATCTGCAACCCCGTATCCGTGCTGTGACTGACAAACAACGGTGTCAATTGAAAATTGATTTCGCACATCTTCCGCAGCGCCTCGTCCAACTGCGGCACCACTGATGCGATCACAACACCTTCGACGCTCTCGCGATGAATTCCGGAGCGCTCGAAGAGATTCTGCACATCCGCGCCGTACTCATCACCTGTTCTCTCACGCTTCGTGTCGATTCGCCATTGCGCAATCAACTCCTGCTCGCGAAACAGGCCCAACGTGATGTTGGTGTTGCCCGCATCAATTACCAGCAGCATGTGCGAGTTCCTCGGTGTTGTTTCGTGCGCCAGACAAAACCTGCTCGATGAGATCCGCAGCTCGAACGGGTCCGTTCTCCTGCTTCAAACGCTGGCTGACTTCCATCGCGCGGCGCGCGTACGACGGCCGTCTCAGCAGCTCTTCGAGTTCACCGGCAACTCTCGTCGCAACGTATTTATCGCGATAAAGTGTGCGACTCGTGCCGACCTTGCGTGCGTGCTCCGCATTGTCAGACTGATCGAAGGCAAACGGCACGATTAACGTCGGCACACCGGCCAGCAAACCATGCGAAGTCGTGCCGACACCGCCGTGATGGACCACTGCGCACGCACGCGGCAATATCGCCTCGTATGGCACGTAGTCGAGCGCGATAATTCCTTCGGGCAGGGCGCGCGGCAGGTTGCGCTCGTCACCGATGAGCAACACGGCGCGACGCCCGAGAAGTTTTGCCGCTCGAATGCTTTCCTCGAAAAAGTTACGCGCCACCCAAACTGCCGACGAACCAAGAGTGAACACGACGGGCGGCGCGCCGTTATCCAAAAAGCGCAGGAGCTCGGTCGGAATCTCGACGTCGTGATTGCCGTCGTAAAAACAGAATCCGGTAATTTCGGTTTGCTTCGGCCAGTCCGGCTGTCGTTTGCCAAACAACTCTGAAAACAAAGCGAGCACGAGAGTCGGTGAATGCTGGCCTTCGAACATCGGATTGCCGGTGTCTTCGAGTCCGAGCTCGTCGCGGAATTGAGTTACGGTTTTAGCTTTGTATGTGCTCTTCATCACGCCGAGGAAGAATCCCATCACTCCTGGACCAAGGAGACTCAGCTTCCTTGTCCATTGCCAGAACGGCGGGACCGGAGGATCGTAGGATGAATAGAAAGAGAAAGGCGCGAGCACGGTTGAGATCCATGGCATGCCGGTCTTGCGTCCTAACAATGGACCAGCCGGCGCAGCCGGATGAGTGACGAGTAGATCCGCGCCTTCGACTGCCTTGAGCAAGTCAGCATAACTGTCGCGCACTGCCGGAAAGATTAGCTCTTCGACGAGGAAACGCGGGCCAGTTTTCGGCTCCATGATCTTCTCGACCAGCTCCGAGCCCTGCTCGTTTGGAGGCGCAATGTTGGGACGGACCGGCGCAAACTGCAAACCCGCGGCTTCGATCTTTTCACGATAGCCCTCCATAGTTGCGATGACTGGTATGTGACCACGGCGCTGCAACTCGAGCGCTATCGCCATGTAGGGATGAACGTCGCCAAAAGAACCGAACGTGTTGAGAATAATGCGCATGTTACAGGTAACTTCAGCCCCTAGGATTGTTCCTTTGCACTTCTAACACTGTAGACGTCGCCGGCTCTCACGATCTTGATCTCCCCGCTCGACGTGCGGAGTCGCAGGGCGCCGTCCGGCTCGAGGCCGCATGTAGTTCCCTGCCAAACATCGTCGCCGTTGCTCACCTGGACCAGCTTTCCGAGCGCATAGGAAGATCGATTGGTCCACGCATCCACAATCTGCCCCGGATTTTCCAACAGCGAATACCAGTGCGAGAGGGCGTCCAATAGTGCCGCCAGTATGTGCTCACGATCAGGCGGGCGACCACTCGCCCGAGCGACCGACGTAGCGACATTCGCCAGGTCGGGCGGAAAGGCATCTTGCGTCAGGTTGATTCCGATCCCGAGTATCACTGCCCGGCCGGCAGGCGTGTCGATTGCCTCCGCCAGTATCCCGCACATTTTTCTTTCACCTGAAAGAAGATCGTTGGGCCACTTAATGTCAGTTTGAACAGCGGCGGCGTCGCGCAACGCATCGCCCACGGCCAGTGCAGCCATGAACGTGATGAGTGGCCAATAATTCAGTGGGATTGCCGGGCGCAGAAGAATGCTGAAATAGAGTCCGGCGCCTTTCGGCGACGACCAGGCGCGCTGCAAACGACCCCGGCCCGCTGTTTGCTCATCCGCAACGATCGACAAGCCTTCCGCGGCGCCTTCGGACGCGAGTCGCGCCAGCTCGGTGTTTGTGGAAGGCAACGATTCGAACCGCAGAACCCTGGGTTTGAGGAGCGCCATATGAGCGATTATACAGAACCGAGCGCACTAGCGCCGGGTGAGCAAAAATCAACGCCTCGCGGGATCCCGCGCTACCTCGAAATACCGTTAGTCATGCTTTCTCTTATGGCAGGCACAGCCTTCCTCACCAAGATGTGCTATCTCTCGCTCGCCTTCAACACGATCTTCGTGATCGTCTTTCTCGCAGCGTTTTATTTGTACGTGCGCGCTCGTCTGAACATTCAGATTCCGTTGATACTTCTGGCGCTCGTCTTCCTCGCGCTCCAGGTTGATGCACTCGGAAATTACTTCCGCATGTACGGCCGGCAGTTTGGTCCAATGCAGTACGACGAGTTCTCACACATGATGGTGCAAGTGCTCGTCAGTCCGATCATCGTTTGGCTCACCGGGCGCGTGCTGCAACAGCTCGGCTATCGCATGCCGCTGAAACTCACCGCATTCTTCGCGGCTACGATCGTGTTTAGCCTGTCAGCCATCTACGAGATGATTGAGCTGTGGGACGAAGTCTATTTCGGCGGCCAACGCATCTGGAGCAAGTACGACACGGCCACCGATCTTCAATGGGACCTTTGCGGAATAATTGTCGGGACGCTGTTTTCTTGTATCATGCTGCGAGACACCCGTGATCAACTGGTTCCCCATTAGGCTTTCGTTCGTCGTAGCCACCGCAGCTACGCTGATCGCATTGGTCGCCGGTTCGGGGCTCGCGTGGTTGTTGGCCCGCAAGCGATTTCCCGGACGCAACCTCGTAGACGCACTCGTCACGTTGCCGCTCGTGCTGCCGCCGACTGTTCTCGGTTATTACCTGCTCGTGTTACTCGGCACTCGCTCGCCGTTGGGAAGTTTTCTTTATCACACACTCGGAATACGACTGACGTTCACAGTCACTGCCGCGATCATCGCGGCGACGATTCATGCGCTGCCGCTAGTGACGAAGAGTTTGCGGGCGGCGTTTGAAGGTGTGAATACGGAGCTCGAAGCGGCGGCACGCACGTTGGGGCTGAATAATCGATTGATCTTTTTCCGCGTAACGTTGCCGTTGGCCGCAAAAGGCGTGCTTGCGGCCACGGCGCTCGCGTTCGCACGTGCGCTCGGAGATTTTGGCGTGACGATCATGATCGCTGGGAATATTCCGGGGAAGACGCAGACGGCTTCTGTCGCGATCTACGATGCGGTACAGGCCGGGCGCGATAATGAGGCGTTTACGTTGGCCGTGACGGTGTCAGTGATCGCGGTGTTTATGCTTTACCTGATCAACCGGTTCGGCCGCGTGCGTTGGTAGCCACAAAAAGGCACAAAACACCGTTTAGAGTTCAGCCTTTAGGCTGCAGTCTCGGGCTTTAGGCGAGCAAGCTAAGGCTTGAACTCTGAACTTTTCGTTTTTCTTCTTGTGCCTTTTTGTGGCTTAACTAAGAAAGCCTTTGAACTTCGATGTGCTCAATGAATAGTTCGGAAACACAGTCTTCGCATCTGTGCTGCCGA
>DAIOGT010000061.1:0-24428 GCA_036745095.1 Pyrinomonadaceae bacterium | reverse complement strand
CCGATTTACCTAATAGTGAAGTGACCTTGCGTATGTGGGTGAGCAGTAGATCCGCGCGAGACGTTGAAACGGCGAGGACCATCTTTCAGACAATCAAATTTCCATGACCGCTTGCCTCGTTGCATGCCGCGTTTGCCAAAAATTCCTTGGCGCAGCAGCATTCAGCGAGATCCAAGTAGTTAGGTGCTTGCCTGTGATGGGAAAGGTGGCGGCACCGATGTGTCACGTAGCATGCTTCCTTTAAACAATGGAAGAACCGTCGAACGCGGATCAAAACATTCGCCGGCGCCGTCGTCAATCAGGGGTTTGACTGGGAACGCGTCGAGAGCCTCGTCGTCTCCCTAACGGCTTCCTGATGCTGTCGAGAGAGTCCTGTCTTTTTATTAACGTCTCCCGCCATCTCAGCCAATTTTGCAAGCTCCAGAAGAATGTTTGCTTTATAGGACCACGCGGATTCGCTTTCAGGCGTTAGAGCAATTGCCATATTCGAGAATTCCAAGCCGCGGTTGGCGCATTCGTTAGCCCGCTCGAATTCAACCAGCTCTTTAGGCATCTTATAGCGAATCGACGCTTTGATTCCGTCAACAGTCGTAACTTTGTTAGCCGGTAATTCGGTGATCCGGAAGGCACAATCCCAGTCTTTCGATGCAAGAATTACAAAGGCCTCGGCTCGCTTGTCGTTAGAGAACGAGACATCGGCGGCCCGTTGAAGTATCCATTGACGCTGAAGTTCGTCCTGCTTTAATGCGCCATACAGATACACGACTGCTTTGTAAGCTTCATCATCACTGCGTGAACGCTCAAGGACCTTCTTATACGCAAGTATTGCCTCCTGTGCTTTTGCAACATTCTCTGGCGCAAAGTCCCCAGGTTTGTACTGCGCATGAATTGTGCGAGCCACAAAAAACGGCGCTAGTTTGTTTTGCGGATCCAGCTGCAATGCTTTTTCGGAATGCGCCTGCGCTTCCTCGAATTTTCCCTCCCGAAACGCCCGGGCAGCTTCATTCAGCTCTTGTTTAGCTTGCCTTTCAGCTACGCTGGGAAGGGGTGAAGGAGTTTGTGCTTGCAGTGGCGCCATTAGCGCTATCGAGATGCTCAGTGAAGTTAAGAATTTCATGTAAATATGCTCCGGTCGAGGTTTTGAGTCAGTGGCGGTATTATCTCAAAACTCTTCGAAATTGACAGGCTAAGTTCAACCGGTGGTCATTGACACAACGAGATGAAGGAAACTTATGACACGGAGGCGCGGATGGCCTCGCGTCGCCGATCGAAAGCACGTGCTGACAAGTTGAGCGAGAGAATGTAAATCGCCGCGTAAAGCAGCACGAGGAGCGCTATCTTCCACACAGAGCCGTATCCCTCGTTATTGAGAAGGTGAATCGCAATTGCACCCGGAAGGCTGCCGAAGATTATTCCCATCAGGGCGTCAACCAATGATCCGCCCGAAGCGAAACGGTAGAACTGCATTTTGAAAGGCTGTCGCACGGACAGCCAGTTGCCAATCGACACATACGCAAGCCCAACCAAAACGAAAACCAGCAAACCTATGAGGCTTGCGACGACGCCTAACTTCCAAATGGCAACGGGAAGAATCAAGCCGATAATAAGCAGCATCAACAGAGCAAACGAGAGATTTTTACTGAGCAGGATCTCGCGGCCGCTCAATGGAAAGAGCGTGTAACGATCCAGCCCGAGAGGACTTTCCAGCCCGAAACAGTTAAACGCTAGACTAATACACGGCACCACAAGAATCGCTGCGACTACCCAAAATGCGAATGCCGAAGGCTCAGCTCCGAACATCAGGTAAATATCAAACAGGATCACGATCGGCACGACGAGGTAAACATCCAATAACCGGCTCGAATACCTGAGATCCTTCTTTATCAGTCCGCCGTACGGACCGGGCAACTCAATAAGACTGAACAAAGACAAGCCGCGTGTCCGATGATTCTGCCCCGTATCCACGCTCGGCATGAAGGTCCAATACGCGATAAACAAAACCACGACGTTCATAACTGCAAGCGTCGCGAGTGAAATTAACATCTCTGACGAGTCAGGCGCTGCGAGTTTAGTCGGCAGCCAGGAAGATAAATACGAAGACGGTCGAGTCAAAGTGCTTCGTTGTAGCCACCATAATAGACCGAGCGTCGCGGACAACACGATCACGATGACGAACATGATCCTGCGCATGAACGCATTGCTGAGCAGGTGCGTGACCATGAGGCTCGTAAACAATGCCAGTAAAACAAACAGCAGCAACCCGACAATGCCGCCAATCGGATTCGACGATCTCGACAGCGGATAAACGAGAGCGAGTGAGCCGGCGGCCACAATCCAGCTTACGGGTGAGACAAAAACAGATGCGAGCCGGATGCTGAAGAGTTCTCTGGTGGAAAGCGGTAAGTGTAGTAAGTCGCGACTGGAGATACTGCGCCGCGACTCCGCCATCACCGGCAGCATCCATGCCAGAAACACCAGGAGCAACAACGCCTGATACTTCTGCGTTTCGCCGCGCGCAAGCTGATTAGCAGTTAAAGGAAGTTGTTGAATGTATCTAACAACGCCGAGCCCGCCCAGCAGAACCAACGCGCCAAGATTGTTTCTACTCAGGTTTCCGCCGCGTCGCACACGACGCCAGTAAGTGCGCCATTGGAGTCGAACAACGATCGCTATCCGATCCATTCAAAGCCTTCGACTTCTCGCCGTTCGACGTGACGGAAATAGACGTCTTCGAGCGTATGGTCCGATCGCGTTATCTCTTCGATCGTGTAATGGCAGGCTACTTCACCCGCCACGATCACGCTGAAGCTGTCGACCAACCGCTCGACTACTTCAAGTATGTGAGACGTAATAAAGACAGTGACGCCACGCGACGCCATGAGCGTGAGCAGGTCTTTGATGGTACGCGAAGAAACAGGATCTATGCCCTCGAAAGGCTCGTCGAGAAATACGACCTTCGGGTTATGAATGAGCGCCATCGCAAGCGCGCATTTCTTTTTCATACCGTAGGAGCACTGCTCGATGAAGGTGTGACGATCGAACCAGAGGTCCAAATGATTGAGGAGTTGTTCCGCGCGCGCTTCGGTCTCGCGCGCAGTCAGGCCATAGATTGGGCCACACATACTCAAGTGTTCCCAAATCGTCAACAAATCGAAAAGAGCAAGATCTTCGGGTAAAACCCCGATCTTGTTTTTGATCTCGAGTGGGGCGGTGCGAAGCGACGAGCCGTCAATCAATGCATCTCCGGAAGTTGGCTTCAAGATGCCCGTGAGCATCTTCACGGTAGTTGATTTGCCACTCCCGTTTGGTCCAAGAAATCCGAAGATTGTGCCTTTGGGAACGTTGAGGCTTAAGTTATTGACGGCAACGAAGTCGCCGAATTTTTTTGTTAGACCAGACGTTTCGATCATTTCAGGCCACTTTGCCTGAAGAGTTACCTTGACCTGGATGGCGTTACTCTTCAGGCAAAGCTTGCGGCTTTGCAGACGTCATTTCAATTTACTGGCAGCCTGTGGTTGCAGATTTCGTAGTTGATCAATCCTCTTTCGAACCGCATCCGTCAGTGAACGTACTTGTCCGGCATTGTAGTTTGCCGCGCGAAAGGCGTCCTGGATTTGCCGATCGCTCAGACGCGAAAGCCAACCGGCGATCCACTTGGCATCTGCAACGCTGATATTCCGCATCAAGTCAGCGTTCTTGCCGCTGTAATCAAGAATGACATTGCCGTTTTCAACTCCATCGATAAACTCATCCTTGATGTAGTCCTCCGGCTCGTTGCGGCTTCCCTTGATGCTGCGAATGAATGCCATCGGCGATTTCTGTCCACCAGTTTTTCCGAAAGTCGTGCCGAGATCACTCACGATGTAATGCAGCTCAGTGCGACCGCCTTTGTCAACAGCAAGTATGCGATTGTTGTCGTCCTTCAGGTCCCAATTCTCCATCAGCGCCATCAGTACTTTCAGTCCCTGCAACTCACGCTTTCCGGAGAACGGGTTCTGAGCCCAGGCCCACGCATCAAAACGATCCACATTTTCAGGTCTGGCTTCGAAGCGTACGTTTTCAAATGTTCCCTTGCCTTCGATGGTCACGGTCGGCACGAGATAATTTATTTCCGTAACATAGCCTACGGCCCAAACCAACCTCACCGCCGCCGTTTCGCTCTGCGCCTCTTTGCCGATCTTCGCTACCCAAACACGGCCCTTCGCATCCTTAACACGATATTTTTTTGAGTAGCCTCCTTTTTCTTCCTTGACGAACGTGAGACGGCTTACATCCGGCCTCATGTTTTCGCCGCCTGGTCCAAGGAGCAGATCGCGCGATTCGATATCCGCCGGCTCGCGCCAAAGTATCGACGTGCCTTGAGGCATCTGTTTTTTAGCCTTCTTGTCGTCCTGCGAACGAGCAAGAGTGGAACAGCTCAAAACGAGCACCAGCGTCGTTATAAAGGTGAAATAGATTTTGCTGAACCGTGACATGTAGCTCTGTCCCCCCTATTTTTCTTGAGCTTTACTGTAACCCAAGATTACGCGGAAATGCATATGCTCGTGTTGTGCTTTAGCCGTTTTCCCTTTGATTTTGGCAGGGAACAAGGAACAATGGCCCCAACTGCTTTGCGGAAACTCGAATATTTGGAGAGGCAAAAGTGAATTTTTATTCCCACGAAACTTACGGCGAGCGTGTCGCCGGTGTCTATGACGACTGGTACTCGGAATACGATCCGCAAACTGTCGAGGCGTTAGCGGAACTGGCTGGTACAGGGAGAGCGCTGGAATTAGGCATCGGCACAGGCCGCATCGCCTTGCCGCTGTCAGCAAAAAACATTGAGGTCCACGGCATAGATGCCGCCTCATCGATGATTTCGCGGCTGCGTTCAAAACCGGGATCAGACCGATTAACAGTGGCGCAGGGCAACTTCGCCGACGTTCCTGTCGAAGGTGAGTTCGCGCTCATTTACATCGTCTTCAACACTTTCTTCGCACTATCGGCGCAGGAAGAGCAGGTGCGATGTTTTCGTAATGTCGCAAAACATCTCGCACCCGGCGGTCATTTTGTGATCGAAGCGTATGTGCCAGATCTTACTCGTTTCACCGGCGGGCAAGTTAACTGGGCCACAAAGGTTACGTCCGATGAGGTTCAGCTCGACGTGGGACAGCTCGACGCGGCTGCGCAGCGCGTGATTAGTCAGAAGATTGTTATTACAGATGGAAATGTTCGACTGTATCCGGTGCAGAGCCGTTATTGCTGGCCCTCTGAGCTGGACCTCATGGGCCAGCTCGCGGGACTGCGTTTGCGCGAACGGTGGGCGGGTTGGAAACGCGAGCAGTTTACGTCTGACAGCACCAAACACATTTCGATTTATGAACCACATTCGGTCCCTCAGGCGTGCTGAACTCGGCCCGCACCGTTGTTCAGTTGCACCAGCAATTCCTGCGCGATGATGCGCGTGAGTACGATTGTGAGGTGTGGAGAAAGAAGTGATTTGGACGGCATCTATTACGTGTCTAGCTCTAAGCCGGCGCGGGCTCTTCACTAACACGATCCCATTCTTCGTATAACTTACGAAGCAAATTTTCCGTTTGCTGAAATTCGTGGTTGAGCGCCATCAATTTATCAGGATCGCGGCCGACTTCCGGTGTGCCCATCTGCTCTGAAATTTCATTGAGACGTTGTTCGACGCGCGCGATGTCACTCTCGACGAGCTCTGCTGTTCTCGCATCAGGTTTCTTTTTCTTAATGACTTTGACACCGGGCTTCTTCGGCGACGGAGCAGTCTTCTTAACCGGGGCGGGCTCTTCATGCTGAACAACCGGCGCGGCAACACTCACAAGATTTTCCTGGTCAAATGCGTTCGTGACAGGAGCAGCTTCACGTAAACCAAGCTTCCAATCGTGATACTCGGTGTAATCACCGTCGTAATGCTCGGCGCCACCCACGCCATCCAACGCGAGTATCTGTGTCGCGACACGATCGAGAAAATAGCGGTCGTGACTGATCGTTACGATTGTTCCTTCATACGCTGATAACGCTTCTTCGAGCGCTTCGCGTGAAGGAATGTCGAGGTGGTTGGTAGGCTCGTCAAGCACAAGAACGTTGACGCGCGAGTAGATCAATTTCGCCAACGCGAGTCTGCCCTTCTCACCACCGGAAAGATCTTTGATGTGCTTGTACACGTCGTCACCGGTGAAGAGAAACTTCGCGAGAAAGGATCGCAACTCACCGGCTGTCGCAGTCGAGGGTGCGACACGGCGCAATTCCATTATGATTTCATTGCGGTCGTCGAGATCGTCAAGTTGCTGCGCATAGTATCCGACCTGAACTTTCGTGCCCCAGCGGACTTCACCAGTCAAGGGCTCAAGCTTGTTTAGAATCGTTTTCAAAAAGGTCGTCTTGCCGGAACCGTTGGGCCCAATGATGCCCAGGCACTCACCGCGACGCAGAATGAAAGAGATGTCGCGCGCCAGGAGTGTATCCGGATAACCGATTGAAAGCTGGTTGACGGTAAGCACGTGATTGCCTGTTCGCTCGATCGCGCGCAGGCGAAAATCACCCGAGGACTGATCGTGACGCACTGCGTCGATGCGCTCGAGTTTCTCGAGCATCTTGCGGCGCGATTTAGCTTGTTTCGTTTTCTGCCCGGCGATGTTTCGACGAATGAACTCTTCTGTCTTTGCGATCAACTGCTGTTGATTGTCGTACGCACGTTGTTGTGCTTCACGACGTTCTTCGCGCTCGACGAGGTAATCGGAATAGTTGCCGGTGTAGTTTGAAGCCCGGCCGTTTTCGAGCTCGATAATGCGGCGGCAGCAACGATCGAGGAAGTAACGATCGTGGCTGATAATCACAAACCCGGACGGATAGACTTGCAGGAATTCTTCCAACCACTCTACTGCGTTCACGTCGAGATGGTTCGTAGGCTCATCGAGTAATAAAACATCAGGCGCGGCGAGTAGCAGGCAAGCGAGACCGAGACGGTTCTGCTGTCCGCCCGAGAGCTTCTCCGTTTCGAGCGACCACACCTCGCGATCGAAACCGAGGCCCTGAAGAATCGACTCAGCTTTCGCTGCGTACTCAAACCCGCCCTCGTGTTCGAATTCCTGTTGCAGATCGCTGTAGCGCTCGAGGATCTTTTGCAGATCGTCACCAGCGTCAGCCATGCGATGCTCCAGCTCGTGCATCTCGTGCTCGATCTGCTGTAGACGCCCAAAGGCAGCGAGCGCGGACTCGTGGACGGTTGAGCCGGGCTTGAAGTGCACGTGCTGGTCCAACAAGCCTAGCTTCACCCCACGCGCCCGCACTACATCGCCGCGATCCGCCGTCTCGTCACCTCTAACGAGTCGAAAAATCGTGCTCTTGCCGGCGCCGTTTCGACCAACCAGCCCAACGTGTTCGCCAGGATTGACTTGCAGCGACGTGCCGCGCAGGACGTCTTGAGTGCCGTAGGATTTATAAACTTCTGAGAGACGGAACAACATAGATGAGGTCTTCTCGCGCAAAGACGCAAAGGCGCAAAGGTGTTTCGAAGCTTCGAAATCTCTTTGCGCCTTTGCGCGTTTGCGTGAGCAAAAGCTTTACTTCGGCGAACCGTCTGGCCTGACGGCTGGCGAGACTGTCACCGTTGCACTCGGCGATGCCCCCTGTGTCGGAGCCAGCGTCGGCGCTTGTGTAGGCGCGGCGCCTTCCGCAGCCGGCCGCAATCCCAGGTTGCCAGGATTGTTTAGCATGTTAGTAGCGAGATGGTTAACGATCCTGGCTTCGTTTATCGCCGTTTCCAACAAAGCCGCATTGAGAATCGCCTTACGCTGGTTCGTTAGTCCCTGCGTGATCTGCTGGCGCACACCCGCACTCTCGAGCGTCAGGTTCTCGTTGGCGAGGCGCTTCTCCGCCAGCTTGAAGATGTACCACTTGCCGCTGCTGAAACGCGTTGGTTGTGTGTAATCGCCCACTTGCATCGAGCCGAAAAAGCTTGCCACCAGCTCGCCTGGAAAATTGTTGTTGTTCAAATCCTGTTCGGTGGCAAACCCGATATCACCACCAACTCGCACGGTATTGATGTCTTCACTCTTCGCGCGGGCGACAGTTGCGAAGTCGGCCTTGCCCTGAAGTTGCTGGTAGATGTTGTCGATTTTCAGTTTCGCATCGGTCTCGTTTTTCGCATCGTCGGCGATTCCCTCGGCGCTGTTGTCCGCCGGGTCAACCATGATCATCGCTAGCGCCACACCGCGAGCTTTAACAAACTGCTGGCGATTGTTGGCGTAGTACTCTTCAACTTCGCGGTCGCTGATGTTGATCTTGCCGCTGTACTTGTCTTGAAGTGCGGAGATCGCGAGGTCCTTGCGCGCTTCTTCACGCACCGTTTCCGCCGAAATGTTCTGGGCCTTTAGAGTCTTTTCGAAGTCTTCGGCAGTCATGCCGCTATTCTGTTTCTGTGCGGCAATGGCGTTATCGATCTGGGCCTCAGTGGGAAGAAGTTTTTCGCGTTCGGCGCGCTGGAAGAGAACTTCGCGCTGGATGAGATTGCTGAGCACCTGCAGACGCGCCTGGGCCATCTGTAGCTGATTCAAAGTCGACGGGTTGCCGCCGGTCTGTTGACTCACGGCCCGCTCAACTTCCGAGAGCATGATGTTGCGGCCATTAACGGTTGCGGCCACCATGCTGTCTCGCGCCTCTGAAGCTCCTGAAGCACATCCATTCAGTACGAGGCTTCCCACGGCCAAACAAGTAACTACAAAAACTTTTGCGATGTTGCGCACTTTAACTCTGCTCCTTTAACTAACGACTGCTGGTTACTCAGTTTCAATAATGATTTAGTTTTGACTTCAAGCTTTAGCTCGCCCCTACCAAACCGCAGCCTAAGGCTGAACTCTAAACTAAAAGTCGCGCTGCTTGACGACCCCGAAATGCGTTTGCTATAAAGCTTGGTTTCTGATTACGGCAAGATTACAGACCGTATGATGCCGGAAACGCCGGTAAAGAAACCCAAGAATTTTGGAGGTTGAACAAAATGGCTAAACGTTGCGAAGTCTGCGGTAAAGGACCACAATTCGGCAACAATGTCTCGCACGCGAACAATCGCACTCCGCGACGCTTCGATCCAAATCTGCAATCAATCCGCGTGCAAAAGCCCCAGGGTGGCGCGCGCCGGATGAAAGTTTGCACAAGTTGCATCAAGGCCGGCAAAGTCTCTAAAGCCGCTTGAGCCTTATTCCCTGGCGCTACCGATCAACCTCCAACCGGCTCTCTTACAAGAGCGCCGGTTGTTTTATTCAGCAGCCAACGCTACCGCTTCAATTTCAACCCTGGCATCTCGCGGCAATCCTGCCGCAGCAACCGTAGCCCGCGCGGGCGGCGGGCCCGAAAAGAAAGTCGCATAGACGTCATTCATGCCCGCAAACTCATTCATATCCGCCAGAAAAACCGTCGTTTTCACAACCCGATCGAGACCACTGCCCGCCGCTTCAAGCACCGCCGCGAGATTCTTCAACACCCGCTCAGTCTGTTCGGCAATTCCGCCGGCAACAAACTGCCCCGTCTGCGGATCGATCGGGATTTGACCCGAGACAAACACGAACCCACCCGCCTTAATCGCCTGCGAATAAGGACCAATTGCCGCCGGAGCATTTTCAGTCTGGATACGTTCTCTCACTGGGGCAGTTACACTCAAAACAAAGGCGGGATTTTAACAGAAGCCGCAAGCAAGCACAAAAAGGACAATAGCTACGCGACACCTTGGAGACGCTCGACATCGAGAACGCCGGGCACGCCCTTGATTGACCCGATCACTCTATCGAGATGCTTCACGTCAAACACTTCAACCGTCACTTCAATATGGCCGCGCTCGTCGGGCGAGACCGAAGCGCGCGCATCGCGAATTCCGGTTTTCATGTCGGAAATCGCCCCGGTAATGCCCGCGATCATGCCGGTGCGGTTTTCAGTGATCGCCAGCAGCTTGACGGCATAGGCGGTTTTCTCCGGACGCCCCGCCCACTCAACGTCAACAATTCGCTCGCGATTGATCATCAACTGCATCACGTTCTTGCAGCGCGTCGTGTGAACGGCGACGCCCTTGCCGCGGGTCACGTAGCCGATGATCTCCTCGCCGTGAAGTGGATTGCAGCACCGCGCACGCGTCACCATCAAGTCGTCGATACCGCGCACAACGATCGAGTCGTCACCCAAACGAATGAGACGCTTGACGGCTCGTACGCCGCTTCTGAGTCGCGACTCTTTTTGCTTGTCGAGCTGTTCAAACTGCTCCGGCCCAAGATATTTCGCGATTACGTTCCGCGGCACGAGTTTGCCGTAGCCAATGCCTGCGAGGAGATCATCGACGCGACCGTAACCATAGTCACTCGCAACGCGCTTCATGTCTTTGTCGGTGTCGCTCAGCAACTTCTTCGGTGAGAGCTGAAAGCGTGAAGCTTCTTTTTCGAAGAGCTTGCGGCCGATCTCGATCGACTCCGCGCGCTGTTGTTCAGACACCCAGTGACGAACGCGATTGCGCGCGCGCGAAGTGACGATGAAGTTCAGCCAGTCGCGCGAAGGATGTGAATTCGCGGACGTGATGATCTCGACAACGTCGCCATTCTGAATCTGACTGCGCAGCGGGACCATGCGTCCATTGATGCGCGCCCCAGTACACGTGTTCCCCACTTCAGAGTGGATCATGTACGCAAAGTCGACGGGTGTCGCCCCGCGTGGCAACTGGATGACCTTCCCCATCGGCGTGAATGCGTAAACGTCCTTGGGATAAAGATCCAGTTTGAGCGAGTCGAGAAAATCTTTCGAGTCTTTTACTTCCTGGGTCCATTCGACAAGCGATCGCAAGGCTTGCAGCGCCTGATCGTCATCACGCGCGCCGCGGTTTCCTTCCTTGTATTTCCAGTGGGCCGCGACGCCTTCTTCAGCGACATGATGCATGTCCTCGGTCCGAATCTGGACCTCGAACGATTGCCCGTTGGAACCAATCACCGAAGTGTGCAGCGACTGGTACAGGTTGTCGCGCGGCGTGGCAATCCAGTCTTTAATGCGGCCCGGGACCGGTTTCCAGTTGTTATGAACTACTCCCAACGCGGCGTAACAGTGCCGGACCTCATTCGGAGTGATGATCCTGGCGGCGACGAGATCGTAAACCTGGTCCAGGACGATCTTCTGCGCGCGAAGTTTCTTCCAGATCGAATACAGACGTTTGACGCGCCCTTCGACGAGGACAAACGGCACCTCGGCTTCGTTCATCTTCTGCTCGATGCGCGCGGTTACGTTGTTAAGAAATGCTTCGTTCTCAGGACGTCGTTTTTCAAGCTGTTCGGCGAGCTCGCGGTAGTCGTCCGGATGGAGATGACGAAACGCGAGATCTTCGAGCTCCCCGCGCAACTTACCCATACCGAGTCGGTGCGCGATGGGCGCGAAGATGTCCATCGTTTCCTGTGCGATGCGCTTACGCTTTTCGGGAGTCAGGTATTGCAGCGTGCGCATGTTGTGCAGGCGATCGGCGAGCTTTACGAGGACGACGCGTACGTCGTCGACCATGGCCAGCAACATCTTGCGCACGTTTTCGGCTTGTTGTTCTTCGCGAGAGATATTGCTGATCTGCGCGATCTTTGTCAGACCGTCAACGAGGTGTGTGATCTCTTCGCCGAAGTAACGGCGAATCGTATCGAGATCAACGAGGGTGTCTTCGACAACGTCATGCAGCAGACCAGTGGCTACTGAGACCTCGTCGAGTTTCATGTCGGCAAGAATGTTCGCGACCTCGAGAGGGTGCACGAGGTACGACTCGCCGGACGCACGCTTCTGGCCTTTGTGTTCCTTGGCAGAAAACAGGTAGGCGCGACGCAGTAGATCCAAGTCTGCCTGCGCGTGGTTGTGTGCGACTTTCTCGACGATGTCTTCGATCCGTATCATCAGTGACTGCAAAAATTATAACAAAAAAACAAAAAGCCACAGATTACACGGATCATCCGTGAAATCTGTGGCTCCGTTTGAGTTGGAAGATCTAACCTTTGGGTGGCGAAGCCGACTGCTTTTCTGCTTCTTCCTTCCGCTTCTGATTCGCCACACTCAACTCAGTGGTGCGTTTCAGAGCGGCTTCATAGTCTTTTTGATACTGCGCCTTCTGATCAGCCTTGCCGTCCATCTCCGCGAGCTTCGACGCCTCGAGCAACAAGTTGGTCTTGTAAGACCACGCCGATTCGTTATTAGGATCATACTTGATGGCGTTCTCCGCCTCGGTCAGACCCTTCTTCACGCACATCTGAGCTTGATCGAAATCCTTTTGATCCTTCGGTTTCTTGTAGGAAACAGTCGCCTTGTTGTTGGCTGGATCGATCGTGGTGATCTTGTTGGTAGGCAGCTCAGTGATCTTGAAAGAGCAATCCCAGTCTTTACTCGCAAGTACGACGAAAGCCTCAGCTCTCTTTTCGGGCGCAGCGCCCTCGTCAGCAGCGCGCGACGAGATCCACTGTTTCAGCTTCTCATCTTCTTTGATTGCTTCGTAGAGATAAGCAATTGCCTTGTATGCTTCTTCATCCTGCGGGTTCTTTGCGAGGATCTGCTGATACGCGTCGATCGCTTCCTGGGCCTTGGCTACATTTTCCGGAGCTTGCACACCGGGACGATACTGCGCATGGATCGTCCGCGCGATAAACATCGGAGCGGTCTTATTGTTCGGATCCAGCTCCGCGGCTCTGCGCGAGTGCTGCTCCGCCTCTGGGAACCTGCCTTCGCGGTACGCACGCGCGGCTTCGTTCAACTGGTTCTTGGATCGGATTCGATTGATAACTCCGCACCCGGAGCTAGTGGCAACAAGGACCGCCAAAACGATGGCGATCCTGGTCTGAGAGAGTTTCATTTATGCGTGACTCCAATTTAATAAGACCGGCGTTTGAGCTTCGGCGGGGCGAGTTCTGGGCCGGCGGTCGAAGCTCTCGCTGAGTCTCCTATTTACTACGGAAGATCGTCCACCTGTAATCCGACCGGAGTCGCGCCTGCTCCCTTGATGGCATCGATCACTTTTACGACGTCGCCGTATTTCGTCGCTCTTGGCGCTTTGACGAAGACCGTCTTCTCGATGCGATCGTCTTCCTTCAGATCGGAGCGCGTTTCCATACCGATCTTATAAGCGCGCTGCTCTTTGCGCTGGGAGAATACCTGGGACAATCTTTGCGCCAGCGGTGCAGTGTCGTTAACGGAACCGAGCGAGTCCTGATTGAGTTTGATCTGCAAATCAGGCGCGATTGAAACCACCAGAGTCAACGGATTTGGCTTCAGCCTGCTCAGGTCTTCATTGGGATCGCGCTGGGTTGGGATGTCGGCTTTGAACCGGCTCGGTTTCAGCGGCGTGACGACCATGAAGATAATCAACAACACCAGCAAAACGTCAATCAACGGCGTAACGTTGATATACGGCTGGGCCGTAGTCGTACTTCTATGCTCTATTTCGCTATCGCCCATCCTGGCCATCTAAAATTCTCCTCGTTCAAATTCGTTACGAAGTGGCTGCTGTGGTAGCGGCAGCGCCGCCCTTCTTCTTGTCAGCCACGAGCCCGATTTTGTCGACGCCGAGCTTCCGGACCTCATTGATGACATTGACGACGTCGCCGTAGCTGACGCCAACGCCACTCTTGATGTAAACGATTCGATCCTGCTCGTTCTTGATACCTTTGAGCATCGAATCGACCTTTTCGCCCAACTGCTCTTTCACAAGCCGTTGCTTGCCAAGGTAGTACTCACCGTCGTTCGGGACCGAAATCACGATTGACGATTCCTTAATAATATTCGGATCGACATCCGGGTTGGTCATGTTCTTCGGCAGAGCAACCGTGATGCCCTGCTGCAGGAACGGCGTAACCACCATGAAGATGATCAGCAACACCAGCATGATATCGACCATCGGCGTGACGTTAATCTCGGACTGCAGTCCGCCCGGACCTTGTCCACCCGACATTCCCATAAAAAATCTCCTTATTACTTCCGGCGGTAAACGCTGGTGCGGTGCGCGTAGCCGCGCAAGCCGCACCGGCGGGGTTCACCATCCCGGCGTTTAAGTTCCAAACAACTACGCCTTCAACTGCTTCGTGCGGTTCTTGATGAAGTAGTCGACGAGCTCTGACGCCGAGTTATCCATTTCAACCACGAAGCCATCGACCTTGCCTGTGAAGTAGTTGAACAGCCAAACGGCCGGCACTGCCACCAGCAATCCGAGCGCAGTGGTAAACAATGCTTCCGAAATACCGCCGGCCACAGCCGCGATACCAGCAGACTCTGCGTTCTTCATGCCGCGGAACGCGTTGATGATGCCGAACACGGTTCCGAACAAACCCACGAACGGCGCCGTGGAACCGATAGTCGCCAGACCCGACAGACCGCGTTTGAACTCCGCAGTCTTGATCGCGATGGCACGCTGCAATGCGCGCTTCGAGGCATCGATTTCGTCGCCGGAAATGTCGCTCGACGCTTCATGCGCGCGAAACTCCTGCAAGCCACTGCTGACGACCATCGCCAGGTGCGATTTGCGGTGCTTGTCGCTGATGTTGATCGCTTCTTCGATACGATCATTCTTCAGCGCCTGCGCGACGCGCGGTGCAAACTCGCGCGACTGTTTCTTGGCCGAAGAGTATGTCAGGTAACGCTCGACCATGATCGCGATTGAGTAAACCGACATGATCAGCAAACAGATGACGACGGCGATAGCCACGGCACCCATATTCTTGACCATCTCGGTCAGCGTGAAATGGTCAGCAGCGGAAGATTCTGGACTGGCTCCGGCTTCCTGCAACAGCAGCATTAAGAAGCCGATAAAAATACTCATTAGAATTGTCACGGTGAACCCCTCCAAAAGGTTTATTTAATTGATACAAGCAGAGAAGCCGGGACGGCCCACGGTAACCGCGGCGACACGACAAATGTTCTCCGCAGTTATTGCGACACGAAGTTGTACTGGATCACTCCGGTAACTTTAACTGGCTGCCCCGAAAGCTTCGTTGGGGAGAATTTCGCTTGACGCGCAGCACCTACAGCAGCCCCCTGTAACAGAGGATGCCCGGACACGGCATGTGCAGAAACCACGTTGCCGTTTTCATCGATAAGAACCTGCACAACCACGGTGCCCGCAGCACGAGCTGCCTTGGCGATCGGTGGATACGCCGGCTTCGGTAAGTTAATGGCTTTACCGTTAAGAACGCCGCCGGAAATCGGAGCGCGAGGCGGAGTCGGTTTTGGCGCCTCAGGCGGTGGCGGTTCGTCGGCAATTTGGACTTTGGCTGGCGCACCGACAATCCCGGTACCGGAACCCGGACCAGCTGGCATTGGTGCGGCTGCATTGGAGTCACTGCTGCCAAGCACGGTGGTCACGCCGCGCCTGACGGGCGGCACATCACTGGCTTTGGCCGAAATCTCTTTCGGTGGCAGTCGACTTTCTGCAACGTCGGCAACGAGCTCTTTACGAACGTCGACGTTCTGATCAACCTTTTGCGGTTTAACTTCCTGTTTTGTCTCGGGCTGTCGTTCAGCCTGCGGCACCGGCACAGGAGCTACGAGCGTAGTCAGCTCGAGTTCCATATCACCGAGACGCGCGTCATACCAGTAAATACCGGCGACAAAGAAAGCGACGCACAGCACAGTGTAGATTAAGAACGTGATGCCAATGAATGAGCCTTTTCGCGCGATATCCTCTTTGTGCGAACTTGACTCAACGAGATTATCGAACATGTTTATCCTCCGACTCCGGCGCCAAATGGATCAGGGGTTACGAAAGTTTAAGCAGTAATTGCCTCGCAAATGTCGATCCAAAAACCGCTTGGTTCCGTCAGTAATGAAGGGGATAACAGCAGCTCCTGCGATATTGAGCACACCGAATTTAGAAATGGTAAGCCGCTGTGCGAGAAAACCCGCCGGCCGCTCAACACACCTCCGCCGCACCCAACTTCCTGCTTTCAAAACACACTACGGGGTCGACACTTGAGATATTTAATTGGCCAGCAACGGTCGCAGTCTAGTCCGCATAGTGTTTCAAAGTCAAGCGGTAACCCCGAAGCCCTTTATAAACACTTGCGTTCGAATTAGTTCACCCTGCGGCACTACACCGTCCTGGCGTAATTCAAATAACTACGCTTAGGACACCGGTTGCAGCCAAACTGTTCCCACAAAGAAGCCAAACGCGCAAATTTCGTCTTAATGAAGAGGCTTCGAAGCGTCCCTCAACCCCTGCTTCGCCGTCTTCGGGCTTCTCGTAGCCTTTACTACTCTTGGTTGATTAAAAGCTAATGTCGCTTCGCGATTCGCTGCCTCGAGTCGCTGCTCCCACCAAACCATGATCGGACTCGCGATCGCGATCGATGAATAGGTTCCGAACACAACACCGATAAACAGTGCGAGCGAAAATGCGCGCAAGACGTCTCCGCCAAACAGTACCAGGGCCAGCACCGATAAGAACACGAGACCGTTCGTGATTACGGTGCGAGAAAGTGTCTGGTTGATGGAGTCGTTTGTGATCTTGTAAAGGGAGTCGCGCCGGTGGAGCTTGCGGTTTTCGCGAATACGATCGAACACAACAATCGTGTCGTTTACCGAAAATCCGACGAGCGTCAGCAGTGCCGCAATAACGTTGAGACTGACTTCGATCTGGAAGAACGAGAAGAAACCGAGCGTCACAAGCACGTCGTGAAACACCGCGATCACGGCGGCTGCGCCATAGGTCCACTCAAACCGCGCGGCAATATAGATCAGAATTCCCACCAGAGCTGCGAGCGTTACGGCGATCGCTTTGTTTCTTAGCTGCGCCCCGGCAATGGCTCCCACCGCATCCGTGCCGACAATCTTGTAGGCGGCGTTTGGATCCGCTTCAAGTTCACTCGTTGGCGCCGCTTCCGCTCCGAATTCGTTCAGGGCTTCTCGAACACGTGTTCTTCCATCCTGACCTTCGCGTTCGAGCGGTACTTTGATCAGAACTGTGTCAGGCCGGTCAGTAACCGGCTGCACGACGGCATCGCTAATGCCTATGTTGGCGAGCGCCGCGCGAATCCGATCGTCATTCGGTGGCTGTTTGAACCGCGCGGTGACCACGGTTCCGCCTTTGAAATCAACGCCGAGATTGAACGCCTGGCGACCAGTGGCCTGTCGCACTATGGCCGACCCCAAACCCGCAAGCAATAGCACGACGGAAATGCCGATAAACAAGCGGCGATTCCCCATCCAGTCGACATTTACGTTTTGTAAGACTTGAAACATGATGGCTCTCTAAATACTCAACGATTCCATTCGCTTGCGCGACAGTAACCAGATAAAGATCGTGCGCGAGACGTAGACCGCCGAGAACAGGTTTACGAGCAGTCCGATAACGAGCGTCACGGCAAAACCGCGAATCGGGCCGGTGCCAAACACAAACAGGAACAGAGACGAAACGATCGTCGTTACGTGAGTATCGATAATGGTAATAAAAGCGCGTTGAAATCCGAGATCGACGGCAGACGGAATCGTCTTACCCGACCGCAACTCTTCACGAATACGTTCAAAGATGAGCACGTTCGAGTCGACGGCCATACCGATCGTAAGAATAATACCGGCGATGCCGGGAAGCGTCAGCGTTGCTCCAAACACGATCAGGCCGGCGAGCATCAGGATCATGTTCAATATCAACGCAACTACTGCATTGACGCCGGAGCCGCGATAGTAAATAAGCATGAACACGACGACGAGGGCGAGCCCGACGAGCGAAGCACGGACACCCGCGCGAATCGAATCCGCGCCGAGGCTTGGTCCAACCGTACGCTCTTCAAGATACTCAATTGGCGCCGGTAATGCGCCCGAACGCAGCGTCAACGCGAGGTCTTCGGCCGACTGCTTCGTAAATCGCCCCGTAATCTGCCCTGAGTCGTAAATCTGCGAACGAATGTAAGCGATCGACTTCACTTCGCCGTTGAGCACGACGCCCATGTACTCATTGATGTGCGCGCCGGTCCACGCGCCAAACTTGTCTGCGCCACTCTTTTTTAGCGAGAAGTTGATTTCATAGTCGTCAGCACGACCACCCTGTGAAGGAATTGCCGACGCATTCCTCAGCTCGCTGCCGTCGATGATTGCAGGTGTTTCCACCACGACCCAACGTTTTTCTCTTGGCTGGTTGGCGTCGTCGGTTCTCTCCACGCGCTCACTATACGGATAAATCTTGCGATTCGGAGGAACGGTGCCGCCACTATTGAGCGAAGCGAGTGCTTCCGCCTCTGTTGTATACGTCATTGCGGGCGATGGATTCGGCGGGCTGATAACGTGTACCAGCTCGAGTCGTGACTCGCCCTTTAGGATCTCCTTCACGCGCTCTGGATCCTGAACACCGGGCATCTGCAAGAGCAGTTGGTGCGAACTTTGAGCGCCGTGGGTTTGAAGCGTCGGCTCCGTAATACCGAGAGCGTTGATGCGGCTGTCGATAATGTTCAACGCCTGAGTTGTAGCGTTATCTGCGAGCAATCGCTCAGCCGCGGCTGTCATGGTCCACGTGAGCTGATCGCCCTGGGCTGAGTAGTTCCAGACTGAAGTGTCTCCCAGCTCGATCTTCTTTTCGACCGCGTCTTTAACTTCATTTGCCTTCGAAGCGTCAGCGAGTTGAAGAATCACACGGTAATTGCCGGGATTCGTGTCCGCGCGTCCACCCTTCGGCTCAAAACCCGCGTCTTTTGCCGCATTCTGGGCAGCAACGTAGTTCTCTTCTGTCAGACGTCGAAGGAATTCCTCAGTCTTGACTCGCATCACGAGGTGCGAGCCGCCTTGCAGGTCGAGGCCGAGTTTGATGTTGTTTGCGAGGTTCCTTTTGATCCCCGCCCACGAGAAATCACTCAAGCTCGGACGATGTCGGGGACCAATCACGAGATAAAGTCCCGCGAGAGTAACAACAGTGATGATAATTACGCGCGTGAGAAGGTTCTTTTTCTTCATTACAAAAATCCGGCGCTTTTACACTTATGAGCCCTTTTCCGGCTCGCGATCAAGATCCGCGATTGCTGAGCGAGCTATTTCGATAATCGACTTGTCGGCGCTGCGGATCAGAAAACTCGTGTCTTTTATAGTGGTGATCACTCCGATGATGCCGCCGTTCGTGATCACACGGTCGCCAATCTTGAGACTGGCAATCGTTTCCTGTAGTTGTCTATGACGCTTCTGCTGAGGCCTTATTAATAGAACGTAGAAGACAACGAGAATTAAGACGAGGGGCAGGAGTTGGGCAAGTCCACCTATGCCAGTCTGAAAGAAAATCAGTAAAGTGTGCATTGTTGTTTCGAAGGATTTGCCTTCGATTTCCCATACCGAACAAACTGAAGCGGCCAGATCGCGAACCACTATTCACCATTCGCACTCAGCCGCCCGGTGAACTCACGCCGAAATTTTGGGAAATCGCCAGACCGGATAGATTGCCTCACGCCTCGCATGGTGTCAAGGAAGAAGGCTAGATTGTGGTGTGTCAGGAGGATGCTCGCCAGCATTTCGCCAGCCATATATAAATGACGGAGGTAGGCCCGCGAGTGCCGACGGCACACGGAACAGCGACACGATTCGTCGAGGGGCCGCGAATCGTTTGTCCATTGTGCGTTCTTGATGTTTAGTTTGCCGAGTGACGTGAAAGCTTGTCCGGTTCGGCCGTTGCGCGTCGGCAAAACGCAGTCAAACATATCGACGCCACGCGCCACCGCCTCGACCAGATCCTCGGGCGTACCGACACCCATCAGGTATCTCGGCGCATCCTTGGGCATGCGCGGGCCAATGTCTTCAATCACTTCAAACATCAACGACTTCTCTTCTCCGACACTCAATCCACCAATCGCGTACCCGTCAAAGCCGATGTTTACTGTCTGTTCGAGACTGGTTCGACGCAGGTCGAGGTGTCCGGCGCCTTGCACGATGCCAAACAGTGCCTGCGTTCCGCTCAGACCTTCGACATCGACACGACCGGTGTCGGCGCCCTCGGATTGCAGTCGATCAAAAGCAATCTTCGATCGGTTTGCCCAGCGCGCAGTGAGGTTCATGCTGCGCTCCGTTTCTTCATGGCTCGCTTCACCCGGCGCGCACTCGTCAAAGACCATAACGATATCGGACCCGAGCGCGGCCTGAACCTCCATCGACACTTCCGGAGACAGGAAGCGCAGCGACCCGTCAACGTGAGAGCGAAACTCACTGCCTTCTTCTGAGATTTTGCGGAGTGCTCCGAGACTCCAGACCTGGAAACCACCTGAATCCGTTAACAGAGCGCGGTCCCAACTGGTAAATCGATGCAGGCCACCGGCGGCTTTGATCACGTCGATTCCGGGACGCAGCCACAGGTGATACGTATTGCCGAGAATGATTTTCGCGTCCAGGTCTTCCGACTCGAGCGCTTCGAAGCGAATGCCTTTGACTGTGCCGGCAGTGCCGACCGGCATAAACACAGGTGTCTCGATCACGCCACGACGAGTCGTCAACACACCCGCACGCGCTTCGCCGTCCTGCGCGTTTATTTCGAAACGTATCGCCGCTGCCATTACAGTTTGTGCGTCTTGTGTCTTCTGGTCGATCTTTTATGCTTTTCAATAATCCGTAGCGGCGTCGCGAAGAAATCAAACTCCTCTCGCAGACGATTCAAGAGGTACCGCTCGTACGAAAAGTGCAAACCCGGTTTACCTCCGGAAGTAAATACGACGAACGTCGGCGGCCGCACGCCAACCTGCGTCAAATACTGCACCTTGAGCCGCGACATCCCGCCTTTTGCGGGCGACGGCGCGGTCCCGCCCCGTGGTTGTGCGATCGCGCGCTCGAAGAAATCATTCAGCTGCGCGGTCGGAATGCGCCGGTTGCGGGCCTCATCTGCTTTCAGGACAACTGACAGGATTTTCTCGACTCGCTGACCCGTGAGTGCGGAGATCGTGATCACCGGCGCCCACTCCAAAAACTTCATCTTGTCACGCAGGCCTCGCTCAAACTCGATCGCGGTGTTTGTCTCCTTGTCCATTACGGCATCCCACTTGTTAACGGCGAGTATGATCGAACAACCTGCTTCTAGTGCGTAACCGGCGATGTTTGCGTCGAGCGCGGTCACACCTTCAATCGCATCTACGAGGACGATCGCGACATCAGCACGCTCGAGGCTCTTTCGGGCCATGATCACCGAAAGCTTCTCGGCCATCTCGTCTGTCTTGCCTTTGCGACGAATGCCGGCGGTGTCGATCAGTCGAAACTTGCGTTCGGGTGTTTGCAGGACAGTGTCGATCGCGTCACGAGTTGTACCCGCAACAGGTGAAACGATGACTCGATCTTCTCCCAGAAGCCGGTTTAGCAAAGACGATTTGCCGACGTTGGGCCGGCCGACAATGGCCAGTCGCAACTCGCGCGACTCGGCGGGCTCCTCTTGCTGGGCGCCCGGATCCTGAACGAGCTCGACCACACTGTCGAGCAGCTCACCGATACCGATCCCCTGTTCCGCCGAGATGGGAAACACGTTGTTGAACCCAAAACGATAAAACTCGGTGCTTTCACTCTCGAGTCGCGAGGAGTCGGTTTTATTAGCGGCAACGAAGACGTGCTTGCCGGTCGATCGCAGGAGCGCTGCGAGCTCTTCGTCGAGCTGGGTAATGCCGGCGCGGGCATCGACCACCCAGATCAGCACCTGCGCCTCGTCGATCGCGACCCCGGCCTGCTTCAGTATATTTGCAGGGATTACGGCATCGTCGTCAGGCACGATGCCACCGGTGTCGATAAGGGAAAACTTCGTGCCCGCCCATTCGACCTCGCCGTAAATGCGATCGCGCGTGATTCCGGGCTCGTCGCCGACAATAGATCGCCGTTCTCCGATGAGACGGTTGAACAGCGTAGACTTACCGACGTTAGGCCGTCCCACGATCGCTACGAGGTTTGACATGGCTCGATAGCTTACAAGGCCTTTAATATTGTGTCATCCGTAGCGATCTCCGGTTATAATTTCCCGACTTTAAAGTCGCTACCTTGAAGGGATATCCAATATGAACAGGTTTTTGGCGTTAGCCATTATCACAGTAGGAATGAGTTTCCCGCTGAGCGCGCAGGAACACACCCCCCGCCCACCCAGCACTCCAGCCAACACACCCGCGCCTGCGCGTCCGAGCGCAGTCGACAACAGCGGCTGGGTGCACTTCAATTCCGAAGAGGGACGCTTCTCGGTGCTGATGCCGAAGATCCCGGAGGACAAGACGGAAACGAAAGAGACTGCGCATGGTCCGTACACGACGCACTTGTTCATCGTGAAAGGCACGACCACCGTCTATCTGATCGGCTGGGTTGATTACGATCCGCAGTTCAATTTCGATCGCAAGGCGGAACTGGATGCTAATCGCGATAACTTCGTTAGAGGTATAAAGGCAAAGCTGCTGACCAGTCTACCAACGGTTATCGACGGGTATTCGGCGATCGAGTTTACCGCGGAAACTGCGGAGATGGTCTTCAGGTCGCGCGTCTACATGGTGGGTCGCCGGCCTTATCAGATCGTCATCGGCTCCAAAAAAGGCACGGAAGATTTTGCCACCGTAAATCGATTCTTTAACTCATTTAAGGTCAATCTGCGTTGAGCGTTCGGAGTTCAGCGCACAATCTCAGATGAAACGTCGCCTATTTCTACAATCGACCGCAGCGACATGCGTCGCCGCGATCGCTAATCCCGTCTCGGCGCTGCCCGTTGCTAACCCCGAATCTCCAGCCGCATTCGAGCTCGACGAAGTAACCATCACCGATCTCCAGCAAGGCCTGCAATCCGGAAAATACACATCGCGCGAACTTGTCGAGAAATACTCAGACCGCATCAACGAGATTGACAAGCGCGGCCCCGGCCTCTACGCCGTCATCGAGATGAATCCGGACGCCGAACGGATCGCAGTCGCGCTCGATCGCGAACGCAAAGAGAGAGGCCCACGCAGTCCACTGCACGGCATTCCGGTCCTTCTAAAAGACAACATCGACACCCAGGATCGAATGATGACGACGGCGGGTTCGCTCGCACTCGTCGGCTCAAGGCCACTTCGCGACGCATTCGTTGCGCAAAGACTACGCGAAGCCGGTGCCGTCATTCTTGGCAAAACAAACCTCAGCGAGTGGGCCAACTTTCGATCTTCAAAATCATCGAGTGGCTGGAGTGGTCGTGGTGGACAAACAAAGAACCCATACGTGCTTGAGCGCAATCCGTGCGGATCGAGCTCCGGTTCGGGTGTTGCCGTCGCAGCAAACTTGTGTGCTGCCGCGGTTGGTACAGAAACGGATGGATCCGTCGTGTGTCCGTCATCGGCAAATTCTCTCGTAGGGGTCAAACCCACGGTTGGTCTTGTGAGTCGCGCCGGGATTATCCCGATTGCGCACAGCCAGGACACGGCTGGTCCAATGGCGCGGACCGTCAGTGACGCCGCGATTCTTCTGGGCGCGATGGCCGGCATTGATCCGCGCGATGAAGCGACAAACGCAAGTCGCGGGAAAACAGTTGCTGACTACACGCGCTTTCTCGACAAGGACGGAATGCGAGGCATGCGCCTCGGCGTTGCGCGAAAACATTTCGGCTTCAATGAGCGAGTCGACAAACTGATGAACGATCTGCTAGCCGAAATGAAAAAGCTCGGCGCGCTGCTCGTCGATCCGGCCGATATTCCAACTACCGGTAAGTTTGACGATTCCGAGTTTGAAGTGCTGTTGTACGAGTTCAAGACCGACTTGAATGCTTATCTCGCGGGACTTGGACCACAAGCGCCGGTTCGTTCGCTGAAAGACGTGATTGCGTTCAACGAAAAGAATCGCGACCGCGAGATGCCCTACTTCGGACAGGACATCATGGTCAAAGCTGAGGCTAAAGGACCGCTCACCAGCAAGCCTTACCTCGCGGCGCTACGTAAGAACCACCTGCTGACACGCGCGCAAGGCATTGATGCGGTGATGAAGAAGAACCGGCTCGACGCCCTTGTCGCTCCGACCGGTGGACCATCGTGGCCCACCGACTGGATCAACGGCGATCATTTCACTGGCGGGTATTCGTCGGCGTCAGCGGTGGCTGGTTACCCGCACATCACCGTTCCTGCGGGTTATGTTTTCGGCCTGCCGGTGGGTATCTCGTTTTTTGGTGGAGCCTTTAGCGAAGCGAAACTGATCAAGATCGCCTACGCCTTCGAACAAGCAACGAAAGTGCGCCGTCCGCCTCAATTCCTGGAAAAAGCGAAGTTTAGTTAATTACATGGGTACCGCAAGTGTTCCTCGCAAGAAGTCGATCTACAGCGTCCATCCCGGCGTTCTGATGACGCAAAAATGGGTGGCCGAGCTTAAAGAGAAGACCGGTCGCACGCTCGAAGAGTGGCTGGCGCACATCAAGAAAGCTGGTCCAAAAGAGGAAAAGGAACGCCGTGCCTGGCTAAAGGAAAAACACGGACTCGGCACTAACACCGCCTCGTGGCTTGCGGAACGCGCGG
>DAIOGT010000060.1:3707-24591 GCA_036745095.1 Pyrinomonadaceae bacterium | reverse complement strand
AACTGAACACGGATGAGCGGCGCATCAACGGCAGGTTGGGATTCATTGTTACTGAACGGTATCCGATGTATGCCGCGACCGTCCTTTCGGCAACAAAGTACGCTTACGACCAGAACCTTCAGATTCTGCGTATAACCGGCCGGGCACTCGGACAGGTTTTCACCGGCGAACGGTCGGTGCGCAACACGCTGTCAGGCCCGATCGGTATTTACCAGGCCACCCAAAAATCTATTGAAAGGCTCGGGTGGGACGGCGTCTTCGGCATGCTCGGTTTTCTCAGCCTGAATCTCGGCATCTTCAACCTGCTGCCAATTCCGGTGCTCGATGGCGGCGCAATCTTCCTGCTCCTGATCGAGGGTTTGCTTGCTCTGATCGGTTTGTCGATCTCGGCCGCGGTGCGCGATCGTATTCAGCAAGTAGGTTTCGTGATGGTGCTGCTGCTGATGGTTTTCGTGATCAGTAACGACCTGCTGAAAACATTCGGCGGCAATCGTCAGGAGGAGTCGCCACCGGCTGCTACGAGCTCGCCCGCGAAATAGGTCATGCGCAAAACGCGACCAGTCCAAATCAAGCACATTCAAATCGGTGGTGGCGCTCCGGTAGCGATTCAGTCGATGACCAAGACTGACACGTCGGACGTGGGTGCTACCGTCGCGCAGATCGAGGAGATGGTGCGCGCGGGCTGCGAGATCGTCCGGCTTGCCGTTCCTGACAATGAGGCTGCGCTGGCTTTGAAAGAGATCCGGAAACGAGTGCCTGACGTTCCGCTCGTCGCCGACATTCATTTCCATTACAAACTCGCCTTGCTCGCCCTCGACGCGGGCATCGACAAGCTCAGACTCAATCCCGGCAACATCGGCGCACACGAACGCGTTCGTGAAGTCGTGCGCGCTGCACAGACGCAAAAAGTCCCGATTCGTATTGGGGTGAACGGCGGTTCGCTTGAAAAAGATCTGTTGAAGAAATATGGCACTGCAACTCCTGAAGCGATGGTCGAGTCAGCGTTGCGCCACATTCAGATTCTCGAGGATCTCGACTTCACGGACATCATTATCTCTTTGAAAGCTTCGGACGTGCATCGCACCGTGGGCGCGTATCGACTGCTGGCTGAGAAGGTTGATTATCCATTTCATCTCGGCGTGACGGAAGCCGGAACTTCATTCAGCGGCACTGTGAAATCGTCTATCGGTCTCGGCATCCTTTTGCATGAAGGAATCGGCGACACGATCCGTGTCTCGCTCGCCGCGGAACCGCAGGAAGAAGTGCGCGTGGCGTGGGAGATTGTGAAGTCGCTTGGACTGCGCACACGTGGCGTGACCGTTGTTGCCTGCCCGACGTGCGGACGACTCGACGTCGATAACTTTGTTGGGATTGTTGAAGAGATCGAGCGCCGGCTGGCTCACATCGAGGAGCCACTGCATCTTTCGATTATGGGCTGTGCGGTGAATGGTCCAGGTGAAGCACACGACTCACAGCTCGGCGTCACGTTTGGACGTGGTGTCGGGATGATCTTTAAAGATGGCGTGCCGATGAGGAAGGTAGCGGGGGAGAATATCGTTGAAGCGTTCGTGATGGAGACGGAGAAGTTACTTTCCGAAATTAAAAACCAGCCGCGGATCTAACGAACTTTGGGTCTCTTGCCTGCAGCCACATCTCCAGCCATAACCAGAAACAACGAACTTGTGGTGATTTTGCGATTGACGTTGACGATCAGTTGCTCACGTACGTCTTCGATTTGCAGGATCCAATCACCGGCACGTGCTGGGTCCATCTTCTGAGCTACTTCCTTTAACTCCGCTGACAAGTCTTCATTCACGATTCGTGACGAATCGACACCGAGCGACAGCATCCATGCATCGCGGATCAACGTCTCGAGCACGTCCAGTCGCGCTTCAAACTCGTCTTTATACTGCGCTTCGTTAAGTTGTTCCGCCGAGCGCAGGAGTTGCGCCCGATCCTCGCTCAGCACGAGCGCATTGAGCACTTTCAGCATCGCCTTCCGTTGTGACGTGAACGTGACGAGATCACCGGAAAGCGCTCGGCCCATGCTTCCGCCCGCCGCGCGCGCGCGGAGACGTGCCGTCTTCGCATCGACGAGCTTGTTCTTCGTCAGGTATTTCTCAATTTCATCGGGCGACAACGGCGAGAAACGGATCATCTGGCAGCGCGAGAGTATCGTCGGCAGCAGCATCGCCGGACGCGCCGTGATCAGGATCAGATACGACGTTCGCGGTGGCTCTTCGAGAACTTTCAAAAGCGCGTTAGCTGAAGCGTCGTTGAGTTTGTCAGCCTCATCGATCAGAAACACGCGCGCCTTGCCTTCGAACGGCCGAAAGTTTGCTTCCTTCTCGATCTGACGCATTTGGTCAACACGCAGCACACGGCGCGGCGCGATAACGAGTCCGACATCCGCGTGGTCCGTCCAGATTATTTGTGTCCACTCCTCCGCATCATCGCGCTGCGGGTAGTTCAGCTTCATGATCCGAACACACGATGGACAGACCCCACATGCTTCGTGGTCCTTCGGTGTGCGGCAATTCAAAGCACGCGCGATTTCGAGAGCGAAGAGTTTCTTGCCGATACCTTCTTCGCCTGTGAACAGCATGGCGCCGGGAAGCCGGTCGGAAATCAACATCCGCTTCAGCACCACTTTGACTCGCGAGTTTCCGGTCAGCTCGTCAAACATAATTCCTCAGACATAATTAATCGCGAGGTGACGCCGTTTTTGCAGGAAAGGAATGATGATTTCTTTGACATGCTCCTGTGTGTGTTCCACTGGACCACTGGTGTCGATCAACTTCACTCGCTCCGGTTCAGAGAGTGCGATCTGCAAATAGGCATCGCGCACGCGTGCGTGAAAGTCCGCCTTTTCGATATCCAGACGATCGGGCGAGATTCGCCCCGAATTCTTGCCAGTCGAACGTCTCGCGGTGCGGTTCGTCGATTCGTCAATCGGAAGATCAAAGAGCAACGTGAGGTCTGGTTTCAGACCTTCAGTCGCTAAGTAAACAATCTGCGAGATCAACTCGGGCGGGAACCCTCTGCCTGCGCCTTGATACGCGACTGTGGCATCGGCGTAGCGATCCGAAATCACGAGCCGCCCGGATTCAAGCGCCGGACGCACGAGTCTCCTCACGTGCTGGGCGCGGTCCGCCGCAAAGACCAGCAGCTCCGTCAATGGATCGACTTCCTCCATCGCGTCCAGCAGTGCGGCTCGGAGTCGCAGGCCAAGCGTGGTCCCGCCGGGCTCACGTGTCAGTAGCGCGTCACAACCATTGGCTCGCAGAAAATTACCCAGCAAACGCAGCTGAGTCGACTTCCCACTGCCGTCGATACCCTCGAAGGTAATGAAAGTTCCAGGCACACGTCCTCTTTAACAGGTGAAATGCTCGCGAGAGTTTAATCGAATGTCACGCCTCAGGCGAGTTAACATCGTGGCGGACTTCGCGCGGGTTGGTCTCAGTGGTGGCGTGTGAGTGCAGTTCGCCCGTTGCACGTCTCGACTGTGAGATCGTCGAGATAGCATGTTTGAAGATCAGTTGTTCCTGGGATCCCGATTCGAGCAGGACCGAAAATTTATCAAAACTTCGGATACGTCCCGTCAACTTCGCGCCGTTCAAAAGGTACACGATTACCGAAGTCTTTTCGCGACGCACTGTGTTTAGAAAGGCGTCCTGAATATTTTGTGGTGCCTGTTTACCGTCCGACATGTGAAAACCTAGGGGTGGAATTTATAGACCGCGCGGTTGCAAGGAGATTACAACACGGATCTTTGCCTGACAAGAGATAGCGGGAGATGTGAGAGAAAGATGATTATTTGGGCCGCAAACTGGCGGAAATTGCTGCCAATACTGATTGCAAAACGCGGTTTTCCTCACCAAAACCCTCAAACCATTCGACATCCGCTTCATGGCGAAACCATGTCAATTGGCGTTTTGCGTAATGACGCACGTCGAGTTTGGTCTGTTCGATGGCGCTCTCAACGTCGCGTAAGCCCTTTAGGTGCTCGACTACGCGACGGTACCCGTGTGCGCCGAGGGCGTTTGAACCGGGGCTAAAACCGCGGTCCAGCAACTGCTGAACTTCTTCCACGAGGCCCGCCTGGAAATGTGCTTCGGTGCGTTCGTTGATGCGTTTGTAAAGCTCGGCGCGAGGCGGATTGAGGGCCAAGATCCGCAACCGCCGCGAGCTTTCGTGTGGCTCTGGCCGTTCGGGCTGCTGGTCCACAATCGAGCGGCCCGTTTGTAGGTAAACTTCGATCGCACGTTGCACCCGCGGCCAGTCACGCGGGTAAAGCTGTCCTGCGGCATTCGAATCGATCCGGCGCAGCAGTTTGTGCAGGTGCTCTGGCCCACGTCGCTCGCGAATTTGATTGAGCCTGCGGCGCAGGCATTCGTTTGTTGGCGGACTCACGAAGAAGGGTTGTCGCAGTGCGCGCAGGTAAAAACCGGTGCCGCCGACGACTAGTGGAACGCGTCCACGACTCTCGATCTCTTCGATTTTTCTCGCCGCTTCGCGCGCCCATTCGCCGGCGGTGTAGTTGATTTCAGGCGAAACGAAATCGATCAGGTGATGTGGAACACCCTTGCGTTCGTCGAGAGGGACTTTAGCCGTCGCGATCTGGATCTCCTGGTAAACCTGCACGGAATCACAGTTGATGATTTCGCCATCGATCTGGAGGGCCACTTCGATGCCGAGAGTGCTTTTGCCCGAAGCGGTTGGACCAACAATCGCGATGATCGGATTTTCAGACACGGACAAGTATAACGATCCAGATGAGGAGAAGCAGCAGGAAGCCTGCGAGTAATTGATTCCGCGTGAGGTGCATCGTGGCTAGTACATGCGTGTGAGCTCGATACCGGAATAATAGGATTTAAGTATCTTCTCAGCCGACCAACCCTGCCTCGCGAGTCCATAAGCGCCGACCTGGCACATGCCGACCCCATGACCCCAGCCACGCCCGGTGAAGACAAATTCAGTCACACGCCCGCTTTCGTCATACTCCCGGTCGATCACGAAGAGTTGCTCGCGCAATCCCAGCGCTGAACGGATGCGACCACCGCGAACGTGTGCGGTGCCGTTTGTCCCGACAATCTCCAGATCCGTCACTCTGTGTGAAGCGCCACGCGATACCACACGGAGATCGACAATCGGCCCGATGCCACGCGCCGCACGAGCCAGACGCGCCTGCACCTGCGCGACACTCAAACCTCTGGTCCAATTCGTAAACGGCGAGAATCGATCCGCGGCGGCGCCGTTGGCCGCAGGCTTGACCTCGAGATAATCGATCTGTCCATTCGCGGCGAGGTGATACGTCACCGGCTCACCACCGACGAGCGCAACTGACGACACCGAATAAGGACGTTCGCCGAGATATCGAAACAGGAACGCATCCGGGTTCACTCTAATCGGTTGATCTTTACCTTTGCTGGAACGAAGAATCAGTTGTCCATCGCTCGCTGGCCGTGCATTCGCCTTTTGCAGTTGCAGGAGGTTGCGCGTTTCGAGAATGCGCGCGATGGCATGCAGTACGCGCGCTCGCGAGAGTGGCATCCGTGGTCGCAACGTCGCGTCTGGATAAACTGACAAATGCCCGTCCCGCAGCAACATTGCAAGGTCAGCGCGATTCGGTGCGGGCACGTCCTGCGCATCTTTGACTGCCAACAGGTAACCGGCGTCAGCGTCATTTAACAACGTTCCGGCACGACTTTCCCCAAACACAGCTAAAGCGAGCGCCGAAGCAAAAGCCGGTGGCCGGTTCACATCTTCGCCCGTAGCTGGGGCGGCCTGGCGCGCGACGCGGGCCACATTCGTCAGCCAATTTCGCACTTCCGAGACGCTCGCATCCGCTGACAACCACGAATCGGAAACACGCTCGCGCAATGTGCCGAAGTTCTGAGTCAATAACAGGCTCACGTCGCGCACGAGCACTACGTTCGCATCATCCTGCAACTCCGCAGGCTCGCGCGATGTCCTGATGACAAAGCGATCGAACGTTTCGCCGGAACATTCATGCGCGCGCAAATACGGAAGCACGTCGTTGAAGATCCTTTCCGAGTCTTCAGTGCGGCCGCCGCACGTCGACGTGTAGAGCGCGTTGATCGGCTCGCCCTGGTACGTCGCGATCACACCGCGTGTCTCATCGACTGCGCGTGTGGAGAGTGAGTTTTCGGAAGTGAGTCCACGATAGACTTGCGAGCGCGTGGTGGGCAGGATGTCGAATCCCTGAGCCATGAACTGTCCACGATTCTTTAATGCGTAAGTGCGCGCGGCGATAGCCTGTGCCTTCTGCGCTTCGAGCGCCGGATAACCACCGGGTGAAAGCTCGTTGGCAACAACGCCGCGAACGTAGTCTTCAAGTCCGAGCTCGTTTACGATCGTGAGCGTGCCGCGCAGGTTTGCAAACACTTCGATGCGACCACGATAGGGTCGCTCGTTGAAACGCACTGGCGCGTTCCTTTCGTCGTCAGACGCAAACGCAACTGGGGCACTGGAGCTGAACAATCGACCCGTTGCGGACGAAGCAACTACCTCCCGCGAGGGCAAAGCAGTTCGCGCAGTCAGACGTACCGGGCTGTTGTTTGCAGCCGACTGGGTTTGCGCGATGCTCGGTTGTTGTTGTCCTTCAATCGTCGCGTCAATGCCTGCCGTTTCGAGACGCGCGCGCAACTCTTCAGCTTCTTCACCCGAAAGCTTGCCGCCCACAAACATTCCCCATGTTTTGGTTTCAGTGTCGTAAGCCGCATGTGCGTCCTCACCCGTAATCTTCTGGATCTCTTTTTCGTTCTCTTCAGCTTCTGCACGCGATGCAGCGCCGCCGACGAGCACTCGAAATCCGCCCTCGTCAGTCGCTGCGGGAAGCGGTGATAAGAGTCGTGGATCAACACGAACTCGCGATGTGTCGAGAGCAAGGAGGGTGGTGCCACCGCCACTCGCGTTCATCAGATGACCGGTGGTGGAAATCACGGCGGAACGTGCATCGGTGGTCAGGGCCACGCGGATCTTCGGTTCCGGGCCGGTCGTCGTCGTCAGTGTTGGTGCGGAAATGATCGGAGTCGTGACAGACGGCGGCGTCCACACCGGCTGGGCTCGCCGCGGTCGCGTTTCTGAAGGAGTTTGTTGTTGACCAAATGCGATGGGGAGAAGAAAAGCCTGAGCCAACAGCAAAGCAATGGCTTTCCGCACGAGGGAACTACACATCGACGCGCATACTACTACAAAAAGAGCCGGAGATTACACGCAATCTGTGGATTTCCCCTATTCCCACGAGCCTCGACTGTGTGGTATAGACGGTGCACCCCCATTAGCCAGAATTAAGTTAGAGGGGCTTTGCACGAGAATCCGAAGATGCCACGGGCTCGTCCCGTGGAGCGACCAACGCGATACTCCACGGACAAGTCCGTGGCATCTCGACTTTGTGCAAAGCGCGGCAGCGGCGTTTTCGGTCTGTCAGACGAATCAGGAGGCCTAAACGGTCTTCATGAGGAAGACTACTTCCCAAAGCATTCCGTTTCTTGCCGCCGCTGCGCTGATCTCAGCGTTGCTAGTCGCCAGTTGTTTGCCGAAGCCGCCAGGGGAAAGCGGCGACATTACGATCACGCTCTACGGTTTCTCGATCATGAAAGAATCGCTCGAGAAAGCGATCTTTCCAAACTTCAGCGCCAAATGGAAACAGCAACACGGCCAGACAGTGCAGTTTCAGTCGTCGTTTGCCGGCTCTGAAACAATCACAAATCAGATCTTGCGGGGCGCTCCCGCTGACGTCGCGATTCTCTCGATCGAACGCGACGTGCAGCGTCTGCAGAAAGATGGGTTTGTGACTTCCGACTGGCATTCGTTGCCGGCAAAAGGGATCGTTAATAAAACGCCATTCGTGATCATCGTGCGCCGTGGTAATCCGAAAGGGATCAAAGACTTCTCGGATCTGGCAAAGCCGGGGCTCCGTTTGATCCATCCGGATCCGATCAGTTCCGGTGGCGCCCAGTGGTCCATACTCGCGATTTATGGATCGGAATTGAAAAAGGCAGAGAAAGCGACGGGCGGCGCCGACAAGGCGCATGCACTGCAAACACTGCGTGCGATCTGGAAAAACGTGATCTCAACACCCGGTTCAGCTCGCGAAGCACGCACGACTTTCGAGCTCGGCAATGGCGACGCGTTGATAACTTACGAGCTCGAAGGGCTGTTGATGAAGGAAGCAAAGGCGCCGGTTGAGCTCGTTGTCCCGCAGTCGACGATCTTCAGCGAACATCCGGCAGTTGTGATCGACAAAAATGTCACCGCTGCAAAGCGCCCGTTGATTAACGCGTTCATGGAATACCTTTGGAGTGATGAAGCTCAGGAGGCCTTCGTCAAATTTCATTTCTACTCGAGCACGAATGATGCTTTTAATCAGGCGAGCACGCAGTTCGGCCGTATCGAGATGCCGTTTACGATCGAATACTTTGATGGTTGGGATAAGGCATATCCCGAGGTGATTGAACAGGTCTTCCGGGATCAGGTGCAGAGGAAGAAATGAGCACCCTAGCTTCTTCAATGCGACATGTGCGTGGATTTGATGTGGCGCGGCCGCTCAGCATCGGCATGCTCGTTTTCATGATGTTGCCGCTTGTGTTTCTGCCCCTCGCATCGATCTTTATTTTCGGGACGAGCAACGGTCTCGATAAGTTCTGGGCGGCGTTGATGGCGCCCGAAGCGATATTCGCGCTCAAGCTGTCGCTGGCTACGAGCTTCTGGGCCACCGTCTTCAATGTCGTCTTTGGTCTCTTCGCAGCGTACGTGCTATCGCGTTACAACTTCTGGGGACGCAACGCACTCATCGTCACGATCTCGCTTCCCACCGCGATTCCCACGGCCGTGGCAGGCTTCGCGCTGCTACTGCTTTGGGGGCCATACGGTACACTTGGTCGTTTACTGGAGCCGCACGGTGTTCAGATCATGTTCACTGCGCTCGCAATCATCCTCGCGAATATCTTTGTGACGTTTCCGCTCGCCTTCGGTGTGATCAAGCCCGTGTTTGATACGATGAGCCACTCGCTTGAAGAAGCTTCGGCGACGATTGGGGCCACCCGCTGGCAAACGTTCTGGCACGTGACGCTGCCGTCTTTGCGCGGCGCGATCGTTTCCGGCGCGCTGCTGACATTTGCGCGCGCGGTGGGCGAGTTTGGCTCGACGATTCTCGTGTCAGGAAATCTCGCCGGTCGAACACAGACGGCGCCGTTGTACATCTTCGCGAAGTTCAACGAAGGCCAGATCGAAGCAGCAAATGCGATCGCGATCGTGCTCGCGTTGTTTTCGTTCCTGATTTTCAGCGTGCTGTTTTTCGCTCGTGACTGGCTCGACGTTGACTGAGGGCGCTGAATGGTAAAAGCCAGGGAAACACTGAGTCCAGGCCACGAAGCACCGGCGTACAGCGCTCCGTCTGCACCGGCTGCCGCCAGTGTGATCGGAATCAGCAAACGGTTCGGCAAGACGGGCGTGCTCGCAAACATCAGCTTCGATGTCGCCGAAGGTGAAGTCCTCGTGTTGCTCGGCGCATCAGGCAGTGGCAAGACCACGATCCTGCGGATCATTGCCGGTCTCGATTTGCCCAACACGGGCAGAGTGATCCTGCACGGCAAAGACGTCACGGACATGCCTGCACGCGAAAGAGGCGTGGGCGTTATCTTCCAATCGTATGCACTGTTTCCGAAGATGACGGTGGAGAAGAACATCGGCTACGGCCTCCGCATCCGCAAGCGCAAACGTAAAGAGATTCGCGAAACGGTTAACGAATTGTTATCGCTGGTCCAACTCGAAGAGCACCGCAAAAAGTATCCTTCACAACTCTCAGGCGGACAGCAGCAGCGCGTTGCGATCGCGCGTACGCTTGCTTACAACCCGGAAGTGTTGTTGTTCGATGAGCCTTTCGGCGCGCTCGACACGCAGACGCGCGTTCATCTCCGCCGCGAAATCCGCGCCCTCCTGCGAAAGGTGAACGTGCCGTCGATCTTCATCACGCACGACCAGGAGGAAGCACTCGAGCTCGGTGATCGAGTCGCAGTGCTCAACGTGGGCCATATCGAGCAGATCGGTACTCCCTTCGAGATCTACAATCATCCCGCGACGGAGTACGTGGCTACGTTTCTGGGGGCCGCGAACATTCTTGACGCAGTTGTACGACAGGATTTTCTGGAAGTGGGTCAGACGCAGGTTCCCGCGACACTGGATAAAACGAAGTTCAAGCCGGGCGATTGCGTGAAGATAGTTTTTCGGCCTGAAGACGTGTCGCTGAATCGTGGCGACTTCCCGCGGCCGGGTCACGCGCGTCTCACGAATGCGCTGATCGAGGAGATCGCTTTTGTCGGGGCGTACGAACGAGTGCGGCTACGCATTGAAGCCGGCGGGGAGGAATGCAGAACCGACGAAACTCCTTACTATCTGACGACCGAAACACCCGATCGGCAACCGACGAAATCGATCATCGCCACACGTCCAAAGCCCGAAGCGAGCACGACCCGATTCCATGTCGGCGAGCGAGTCGTTGTTGCGCTGACCTCCTTCACCGTCCTGCCGGTGCAACGTACCATACGCGGATAAACGCAGATCTGCTTCAGGTGCTCTCATTCGCGGCTCTTACTGCCAAAGTATTAAACTCCCGCCGCACGGCGTTGATGTTTGCGAAGGGTAGTGCATGTGCGTGCGTACGGTTGGTGAGCAGGATAAAGATGCGTCGGCTGCTCGGGTCGATCCAGACACACGTGCCCGTGAAGCCGTTATGGCCAAAGCTGTCGGGCGGAAGATCGGCGCCTCCGGTTGAATCCTTCGTTGCCGCCAATTGCCATCCGATCGAACGCGCCTCTTCCAGCCCCGGCGTCATGTTCTCTCGAAACAAACGACACGTTTTTGGCGTGAGTAACGTAGTCGAGTCACTTAAGAACTGCTGCGCAAGCAGGAACGTTTCGCGCGCAGTTGAGAACAACCCCGCATGCCCGGCTGCGCCGCCTAGAAAATATGCATTGCCGTCATGAACTTCGCCCCAGATCAATCGCTTGCGCGAATTCTCATACTCGCCGGCGCCCGATTGTTTACACATATCGAGCTCGTACGTGTTTCCCGTTTCGCACGCCGCGATGCCGGTCTGCAACGCGATCTCCGGATTGAAAAATGTCTGTTGCAGTTTCAACGGCTCAAAGATCTCGAGCGTCGCCATCTCGGCGAGACGTTGATGCATCATTCGCTCCAACAAGATTCCGAGGGCGATGAATCCGAGATCGCTATACACGACGCGCGTGCCTGGCTTGTATTCGAGATCGAGGCTCGCGATCGCGCCTGCCGCGCGATCCGGCTGGTCCTCAGTGAGCACGTAAAGCGGTCGCCACGCAGGCAGGCCTGACGTATGAGTCAGCAGCTCGCGGATCGTGATCATCTGCTTGTCAGTGCGATCGAATTCCGGCAGATAGTGAGAAACCGAGCTGTCGAGTGTTATCTCACCGAGCTCGATTCGTCGGCCGCAGAGTAGAGTCGTAACGAGTGGCTTTGTCAGCGAAGCGAGATCGTAAATTGTGTCGATCTTGTTTGCTACGCAATACGGCTCGACTACCGAATGACCAAGCGAGTCTTCAAAGATGATCCGATCGCGCTCGCCGACGAGATAAACTGCCGAAGGGAACTCCCCGGCCTTGATGTGCTCTTCGAGAAGTGCCGTAAGTTGATCGTTCCGCGTGGCCATCTTAGAGAGATTTTACGCCGGGATGCTCTGCGTGCTCGCGAATTCTTTCGAGTGTGCGTAGCGCTAAGCTCAACGCGTTTCGACCCTCGATTCCCGACACTGACGGCGGCGTCCCCTCACGCGCCGACTCCAGAAACGAAACAATCTCCGCCCGCAGCGGCTCGATGTCGATGATGTCGAGATGTTTGACGTGAACGCCCGGCCACGCGCCGCTCGCTCCCGGGGGCGCGAGGCTGCTGACCGACGCGCGTTTCGTTGTGTAATCGATAGCGATGTAGTCGTGCGGCTGGAAGAAACGCATTTTTCGAATCTTCTCCGTCCCGACACGCGACGCCGTGATATTTGCCACTGCGCCCGACGAGAATTCCAGACGCGCATTCGCCGCATCGACTTTGTTGGTCAGGATCGCAATCCCCACCGCGTGAATGTTCGTGACTTCGACGTCCTCGCCGACAAGCCACTGCACGATATCGAGATCGTGAATCATCAGATCGAGCACGACGTCGATGTCGAGCGAACGCGCGGTAAACTGTCCGACGCGATGAATCTCAAAGTAAACAGGTTTGCGCACGTGTGGGCGCAGCGCAACCATTGCCGGATTAAAGCGTTCGAGATGTCCGACCTGAAGAATCGCGTTGCCGCGCGCGGCTGCTTCGATCATGCGATCGGCTTCTTCAATTGTGCGCGAGATCGGTTTTTCCACAAGGACGTGAACGCCAGCTTCAAGCAAACCACACGCGATCTCGCAATGTGCCTCAGTCGGAACTGCGACACTTGCGGCGTCGATACGGCCGATCAGCTCACGCCAGTCTTTGGTCCATTCAGTTTCGCGCTCGCTGCTCACGGATCGCGCTGTTTCTTCGTTGAGATCGCAAACGGCTACAAATTGCGACGTGCCTTCCGCCGCGAGATTGGCGTGAATGCGAGCGTGTTGGCGCCCGAGACTGCCGACTCCGATGACTGCTGTGCGTAACATTATGTGTTAGTCTGAGCGCCTAATCCCTAATCATGTAAATCGAGTTAACGGAGCCCGAATATACTTGCATCCTTCGACGCTTGCCAAGCGAGTCTACATTCTCCTTTTCGTCATCATCATCGCCTTTTATTTTTACGGCCTCGGCAAGCTGCCGTTACTTGGACCAGACGAGCCGCGCTACGCACAAGTCGCGCGCGAGATGTTTCTCAGTGGCGATCTGGTCACACCGACGCTCGGCGGTCACACGTGGTTCGAAAAGCCGGCGCTGCTTTACTGGCTGATCGCGGGTGCTTTCAAGGTTTTTGGCGTAAGTGAGTGGTCGGCGCGCTTTGGTCCGGCGTTGTGTGGGCTGCTGACGATTGCGGCGGTGTGGTGCGTCGGACGCGAGATCGATCGTGACGGGCCGCGCGGCTTTCGTTTTTGGAGTGTGGTTATAACTGCAAGTTGCCTCGGACTAATCGTGTTCTCACGCGCGGCGAGTTTTGATGTTGTGGTGACGATGACGACAACGTGGTCACTCGCGTTTTTTATCCTGCACGAGCTGCCGACGACGCGAAACAAACCAGGGTTACTCGCCGGATTTTATGTGTTTGTCGGCCTGTCGCTCCTGGCGAAGGGGCTTGTTGGCGTCGTTATTCCATTTGGTGTTGTTGCCGTTTATTACTTGCTGCGACGCGCGTGGCCCTCTCGCTCTGTGCTGCTGAGTTTGGTTTGGGGCGTGCCGCTCGCGGTTGCGGTTGCGGCGATCTGGTATGGACCAGTCATCGTGCGGCATGGCTGGACCTTCGTCGACGAGTTTTTCGTCCAGCATCACTTTGCGCGTTACGTTTCCAACAAGTATCACCACCCGCAGCCGATCTACTTCTACCCGGCGATCATCCTGATGCTTGCGTTGCCGTGGACGCCGTATCTCGTCGTCGCGCTTGCGAACGTGCGAAGCTGGGAATGGCGCGGTGCTGATAGCTTGAACATCGTTCGCGTGTTCGCATTCGCCTGGCTGTTGTTTCCGATGGTCTTCTTTTCATTTTCCGGATCGAAGCTGCCGGGCTACGTGTTGCCGGCGTTACCGGCGGCTGCGCTTCTGGTTAGCGACCGGTTGACGCGTGTTCGCGATTCGAGATGGCCGCTCCTGGTTGCTGGTGTAACAGTGATTTTGGTCGTGATCGCGTTGAATTTTGGCGCGCTGCGATACGCGAACCGTGAGTCAGTGCGCGATCTGTTGTTGCTTGCCGATGCGCGAGGGTACGCGAACGCGCCCGTGCTCGCGCAGCGAAGCGACGATCGCTCGGCTGAGTTTTATGCGTATGGACGCGTTCTGTATGGTCCTGATGGTGAGCCGGTAACGTTTGACGAGATGTCTGTCGATGAAGCACGCGCGCGTGGTGGCAAGTTCGTCGTGATGATTCCCGCGCAGTATGTGGAAAACTTTAGAGACACGCCGGGGATTGAAGTGATCGGGGACAACGGACGTAACGCTTTGCTCGGTTGGATCCCCCCTAACGAAGGTTCCGCGCAAAAAACTCGATGACGACGCGATCGTACGCCTCGCCCTGTTCGCCGGTGACGGAAGGCAGCCCAAAGCCACTCAACGGAAGATCAGTTCTCGTATCCACATTCGCCGTAGTCGGAAAACATCGCTGCAACGATGCGGTAGCATCGCGCAGTGGCCCAGCATCGGTCCCCGAAAGCAACAGCACTCTCTGATCTTGTATCGCACTCGCAAACTCACACGCGTTCGTGTCATCAAAAGCGCCCAGCATGTAAGCCTTAATCGCGACTCGTGAAAAGTATTGGACCAGCCCGTTGTCTAATCCTACACAGCTCGACACGGCTGTGTGCAGGAGCGCATCAGGCGAACGGACCACCGAGTCGAGCACGAGCACTTTGACCTGTGGCTCACTGCGTGCAGCTTTGAGCGCGCTGTACGCACCAAGCTCAACGCCATAAACTCCGAGACTCTCTCCCACGAGCGTCTTCTGGCCCTGTGATTTGAGACCACGCAGGAACTTGATTGCAGCCAGCAGATCGTCTCCTTCATGAACGCCGAGTGAAGTCGACTTAATCAGCGGTTCCTCGCCGTGACCGCGCAGGTCGGGCCAGAGGATCGTGAAGTTGGTCGTCTCGTTGATCTTCACGCCGAGATTGAAAAGCCACGAACGGTCGCCGCCGTAACGATGAAGTAAAACTACAGCCGGCGCGCCCTCAGTACCTCTGAGCAGCCAGCCACGCGCGCTTCGCCCGTCCGTGTTGGGCCAGGTTTCGTCAGTGACTTTGATCGCGCGTCCACTGATCCTCGAGAATGATTCCGGCGTGACAACGTAAGGACGCCTGGTGGGACGTGAAACGCAGTAGACGATGAAAGAGAGTGCCCCTCCGACAGCCAGCACGATCACCAGTGCTATTGGCAGGAAAGACTTGATGAGTCTTTTACCAATTCGTCGTCGTGGTGGCATTAGCGTGAGTGTCCTCGGACCGCATCATCATAATCTGACGGCGTGTTGATGTTAACAAAAAACTTTTCCGACTGAGCGAGATTCGTTAGTTCATTAAACTGAACCCAGCGTGTGTTGACCGCTTCGAGCAGGTCCAACGGGCGCCTGCGTCCGGCCTCGATCAGCTCACTCGCACGTTTGAGGCACGGGTCAACGCGATAAAGAGCTGCCAGTGGCTGAGGTCGCCCGTCCGGCTGAACCGGCACGACAGCGTCGTGGTCCAAACGTAAATCTGCAAGAAACGAGAATAGCTCCGGTGTCACAAACGGCAGATCGCAAGCCGCCACGATGGCCCATTCCTGTTCGCACGCAGCGAGAGCGGCGTGAAGACCACCAAGCGCGCCCCATTGTGGATAGACATCGGCAACGGTAGGTAGACTCGCGCTCGGCTGGGCGCCGACGAGGGTTACTGAGTCAGCAACTTTCAAAAGAGTTTCTGCTATGCGATCGGCAAACGTTTGGCGTTCAATCAGCAACTGAGACTTATCAGTTCCCATTCTTCTGGAGGCGCCGCCCGCGAGGATAAAGGCTTCCATATCGGGCAGGATTATCCTGTAAATCTTGAGAATCTTGAAATCCTGTACGAAAATGCTGAAATCCTGTACCTTGACGGTGGAGGTTGGTTAATGATTAGGTTTTCCCGCTTTGCTATTGTTACCGCTTTTCTGATAGCCACGCTGTCGAGTCTTGCATTCGCCCAAAACACAGCCATCACTGCGCCAAAAGGCCCTGAGCTGTTTCCCCTCGAAGACCTTCGCCCAGGCATGAAGGGAACCGCGAGGACCGTCTTCAGTGGCTCTGAAACTGAGGACTTTAACGTCGAGATTCTCGGCGTGCTGCCGGGATTTCCCGGGCCACGGCAGTCGGCGATTATCGCCAAACTCAGCGGCGCAAACGTCGAAAAGACCGGCGTGTTTGCCGGGATGTCGGGCTCTCCGGTTTATATCGACGGAAAGATCGTGGGCGCCATCGCGTTCAGTTTTCCGTTTTCGAAAGAACCGATCGCGGGTATTACACCGATCAAGCAGATGATCGATCTCTTCAACAAAGGCTCTGAAAACGCGCAGCCAAAAGAGCCGCGCGTCGTCTCGTTTTCGCAGCTTGCCGGAACTGATTGGAAGCCAAACCTGCCGAAGCCGGCAGTGTCGCCAGTATCACTTTTAGCTCCCGTTTCGGCCGGCTCGCCGTTGCTCCCGTTGTTGGGTCAGCAAATGACGCCGATCGCGACGCCGCTCGTGTTCAGCGGTATCAGTCAGGAATCACTGGCCGCGTTTGCGCCGCAGCTTGTGGCGAGCGGACTGCTGCCCGTATCGGGTGCCGGCGGTTCTGCGCCGATCACTCCACTTGCCGAGGTCAACGGCAACACGTTTCCGCCGGGAAGTTCGATCAGCGTGCAACTTGTGCGTGGCGACTATTCACTCGCTGCCGCAGGCACAGTGACGTTGCGCGACGGCGATCGCATCTACGCATTTGGCCACCCGTTTTTGAGTCTCGGCGCGTCGGATATGCCGATGGCGGAATCGTCAGTCGTGACCGTTATCTCGAACATGAACAACTCGTTCAAACTCGCGGTGCCCGGCCGGATGGTGGGGGCGATTTCGCAGGATCGAGCATCGGGAATCTTTGGGTTGCTGCGTCAGGCGCCGAAGATGATCCCCGTTAAAGTCAATTTGCACACGAGCCGCGAGCGCACCGAAACCTATTCCTACGAGATCGCGAACGACTCGTTTCTAACTCCCCTGCTTTTGAACATCACGCTTTTCAACACGATCACGTCAAGCGAGCGCGTTCTCGGCGACTCGACGATTAGCGTGAAGGGCGAGATCAAGGTGAAGGGACAGCAGTCGATTCAAATCGATCGACGCTTCTCGGCCAATAACTCCGCGATCATGGCCGCTGGTTCAATCGCAGCGCCGGTCGGCTCATTGTTGACCAGTGGTTTTGACGACGTTCAGCTTGACGGTATCACGCTGGATATCGCTTCGACCGAAACGAAGTACGCAGGCACACTCGAACGCATCACACTCGACCGCACTGAGGTTCGTCGTGGCGAGAAGATCGAAGTTCAGGCTTATGTCAGGACCGAATCCGGTAAGCAGTTTGTGCAGCGAATTCCGATTCAGATTCCAGAGGATGCTGCTCTTGGGCAATTGCTGGTGTTTGTTGGTGACGGTGGTGCGTTGCAGGAAGGATCTCCGGCGAAATCGTTTGTGCCGCAGGATCTGAGCCAGCTGGTTAAGGCGATTAATACTGTTAAGAAGAGCGACCGGTTGTATGTAAAGCTGTTTCGAATCACGCCCGGTGCGGTAATTGGAACAAGCGAGTTGCCGAGTCTCCCACCGTCGATGGTGGCGACGCTAAACAGCGATCGCACGTCGGGTGGTTATACACCGACAGTGTTATCTCCCGTTTGGGAGACGGAGTTGCCGCCTGCGGAGTTTGTAATCTCCGGACAGCAACTCATCCCCGTCGACGTAGTGAAGTAAAGATTAGCTGAGTTTGGCAAGGGCGTTGATTCGCTCGCGGAACGCGCCCGCCAACAGATCAACTTCTTCAGCCGAATAGTGCGCGGCGCGAAAAGCATCTTTAATCTGATCGTCACTCAAACGCTTCAGCAGGTTACTCAACCAGCGCGCGTCCGCGACTGTTAATCCTTCAAAGATCTTCTGGTTCTTGCCGCTGTAACTGAAATCAATTACGTCGCCGTTTACCTTCTTGATGAACTCCGCTTTGACGTAGTCAGGAACGTCGTTGCGGCTGCGTGAGAAGAACCCGCCTGTCTTTCCAAATGTCGCGCCCAGATCGCTGATGATGTAGCGCAACTCTCCCTCCCCGGTGGTGTCGCCGCGCATCGCAAGGATCTCGTTGTTATCGTCTTTCATGTCCCAATTGTTGAGCATGACCATCAGAATCTTGAGGCCGCGAAACTCAGGACTGTCTTTAAACGGATTGTTGTCCCACATCCAGTTTCCGGCGCGCTTGATGTTAGCGGGCCGGGCTTCCAGTCGAACGTTATCGAATTCACCTTTGCCGTCGATTTTCAGATGAGGAATAAGGTAGGCGATCTCGGTTTCGTATCCGAGGGCCCACAACAAGCGGTTCGCGGCCGTGTCGGTTTGAGCTTCTTTACCGATCTTTGCGATCCACTCGTTACCTTTTGCATCACGAACGCGGTACTTCGTGGAGTAGCCGCCAGTTTTCTGTTCGATAAAAGTTACTTTGCTGGTATCGGGCTTCATCTCATCGCCGCCCGCGCCGAGAAGCAGGTTACGGCTCTCGAGGTCGGCCGGCTCTTTCCACATTACCGGCTTGCCCGTTAGTTCTTTTTTGTCGTCTTTTTCCTTCTTGTCTTTTTCCTGTGCTGCGGTGGCGAAGGGAAGCGCCAGCATTAGGACCAATAGGCAGAGGGACCAGTAGCGTGATTTAGTACGGAACATGCTAAATATCTCTCCCGCGTGTAATTTTCTAATACAAACCCTTACCGGCTACGGGATCATAAGGCAAATATTTAGCCGCAATGACGCAGTTTTAGGGATTTGGTGGTGTGGCGCCGAGTGGGACGATCCACAGTTCGACAAAGAGATGGTCCCTCTTTGGTCCTTCTATTGTCTTGATGCGACTCTGATCGATCTTGCGGGAGTTAACCAGGTAATCGACCGCGTGGCCGAAGTGTTCCTGGACCTCGCCGCGTTTACTTGCGCGTCCCGGATATACAACCACGTAACCTGTCGCGGATGGATCGTTTTGTAATTCGATTGTGAAGTTATCAAGTCGCGCCTTCTCGTCGTTCCGAGAAATATCCGGAAACTCATCAAACTTGCGGCTGGCCGGAATCGGGTGCGGGGGAACAACAGTACACGACGCGACGCAATCGAGGTTGTAGCCACCCACCGAGAGCGTTGCTGTTATTGTTTCTCCGCCCGTGCCCGTAGTGTCGACTTTGATATTGTCAGATCCCTGACCCGAGATAATCCTGCCTGCCGAAACACTCCAGTTGTAAACGGCGGTGGTGTTTGCTGGTACGCCGCCCGTCAGACGCGAGCTGAAACTCAGTGGTTGACCGAAAGTTATATCCGTTGGACAAACGATCTCGATGGCGGGACAAACGGGTTTGACTTCCGCACACGGATTAACCAGAACGCTAACTGAAGAAAACGCCTGACACGTTCCGTCGCTGCCGGTGCTCTGAATGTCGAGTGATGCTTTGTGATAGCCGGGCTTTAGTCCCGCGAGGTTCCAGGTGACGACTGGTCCTTCACCGATGATCACGCCATCGCTGGTGGTCCATTTGTATTTGATCGGGTTACCGCTCGGTGAAACTGCTTTCGCCGTAAGTTGCACTTGAGGAGCGCCGCTGTTGTCGCAGGCGCGGACAATGTTCGCATCTGAAGTTAAGCTGAGTGAAAGGGGAGCGCTGGAGGCCGGAACGACCTGCGCTTTTTGGGAAGAAACATTGACTGCGGATAGAAACACGACCAGGGCAATTGGCGCCAGATATCCTGTCAGCCGGGGGAATTGATCTCTCAACATTCGCACTCCTTGCTTAGCTCTTGATAGAAGAAATTCGCAATTCGCTGGAATTTCCACGGGGTTGTTTGACTCCCTACCCTTGTTGGCGTTAGATCGTTTGCTGCTTTCCCCAACCTAACTTGCTTTTCAGCAGTGGCAGAGCTCTGTGATGAGATCGATTCTCTTAATCTGCGCCGTGTGGCTGATGATTTTGGCCACCGGTTGTAAGCGCAGCGGTCAGCAAAGCACGAATAATAGTGCTGATATACCGAAGGTGTCCAATGATTTGCCGGAGGACCGTACGCGCGCGCGGGGTCTGCTCGACAAAGGCAAGGAGTCTTTCCGTAAAGACGCGGACGCCGAAGCAGTGCTGGCGTTTATGGAAGCTGTACGGCTCGATCCCGATTTGGCGGAGGCGCATTTCCGGCTCGGACTCGGTTATGAGTCACTTGGCAAGCGCGAAGAGGCGGAAGCGGCCTACAAGAAGGCCGTCGAAGCTTACAAGAAGCATTTTGACAAGTATCGCGACGATGCCGAGGCTCATTATGCGCTCGGGCAGACTTATGCGAATCTTGGGCAGTACAGCGAAGCGATACGAGAATATCGAGAGGCTACGAAGCTGAAAGAGGACGACCCGGATATTTATTACGATCTGGGCGTTGCACACACGAAACTGGCGCAGTACGACGCCGCGGCGGCAGCGTTTTCGAAGGCTTTGGAGATTGATCCCGATTACTATCGCGCGCAGGATGGCCTGGACGAAGCGAAACAAGGGATTAAGCGGATCCGAGCCGGGCGCAAACACCTGGAACAGTTGCAGAAGAAGCAGAAAGAAGAGGAGTTGAAGAAGGCAGCGGCCTCGCCGACTCCGGAGGATTAGCAGATGGCCACGTACACACCACCACCATATTTCCCGCAGGGCTCGTTAGCCCCGCCCGACAAGAGTCGTTATCGGAAGTTTAAGTTGCTGATGACGCTGTTGGCCGTTGTGATTATCGGGATCATCGGCGCCGTTGGGTATGGTGTGTGGTATCTGTTCAGATCCGTGTTGTGAACTGACGTTTAGAGTTCAGATTTTAGGCTGCGATTTCTGCTATACACAGCTAAAGCTTGAACTCTGAACTGTTTCCCTGCGCGCTGCGCTTGACACGAGGTATGCCCACCCGTATAGTCTCCCGTTTCGGACGAAAGTGTCTG
>DAIOGT010000060.1:0-3607 GCA_036745095.1 Pyrinomonadaceae bacterium | reverse complement strand
CTTGACACGAGGTATGCCCACCCGTATAGTCTCCCGTTTCGGACGAAAGTGTCTGAAGCAACAAAAGCAACGTCCAGTTGGTTCTGTCGGTGTGGAGGCGTTGCTCGACCATTAAGTAAGAACGGTCGTTGACAATTATTGTGGCGTAATCGTATGCGTCGCGGCTGCTCCCCAGCCGTTCCAACGCTTACTCGCGCGGAAGGAAACTTCACGCCCATTTATGCGACGCCACAGAAAAGTTTCGGCTCGAGGGAAGCCACGATCCACGCCCGCCGCGTAACAGCGAAGTCAGAACGTCCCTATTAACTTAATTCTAAACAGGGCAGCCGCCTGCGCTGACTGCCGGACAAGTTCCGGAAAGAGGTGGGCAAGGCGCCTTTTTGCGCGCGTCACACGCCGGATTTAAGAGGAAAACAGTGCCGACCATTAATCAGCTAGTTCGCAAAGGCCGCCAGCAGGTGAAGTACAAGACGGCCAGTCCCGCGCTCCAAAGTTCCCCCCAAAAGCGTGGTGTCTGTACGCGTGTTTACACGCAAACGCCGAAGAAACCGAACTCAGCGCTCCGTAAAGTCGCGCGCGTACGCCTGACTAACGGTATCGAGGTGACTACTTATATTCCCGGCGTCGGCCACAACCTCCAGGAGCACTCGATTGTCCTAATCAGAGGCGGCCGCGTGAAGGACCTGCCCGGCGTTCGCTATCACGTGATTCGCGGGACGCTCGACTCGGTCGGCGTCGCCGATCGCAAGCAGGGACGCTCGAAGTACGGAGCCAAACGGCCCAAGGCCAGTGCCGGAAAATAGCCGCGAGGCGCTAAATAACGAGAGACGATATGCCAAGACGACGAGTAGCCGAACGACGCGAAGTGCTTCCCGATCCTGTCTACAACAGCCCGCTGGTGACGAAGTTCATCAGTGGCGTGATGTGGGAAGGCAAGAAGAGTGTGGCCGAGAGCATTTTTTACGATGCCATGCGCCAGATCGGCGACAAGACCGGCGAAGAGCCTTTGAAAGTTTTCAAACGTGCGATCGATAACGTGAAGCCCACGGTTGAAGTGAAGTCGAGACGCGTAGGTGGCTCGACTTACCAGGTGCCGATCGAAGTTCACCAGGAAAGGCGCGGTGCCCTGGCAATTCGCTGGATCGTCTCCTACGCCCGCGGCCGCGGTGAAAAGACGATGACGGATCGTTTGGCCGCGGAGATTCTCGACGCGGCGAATAACCGTGGCAATGCGGTGAAGAAGAAGGAAGACACGCACCGCATGGCGGACGCCAACAAAGCGTTTGCGCATTACAAGTGGTAACGAAGGTATAGGTCGTTTACGACCTATTTAAGACAATGGCTAAGCACGACCTAAGCAAGTTCAGGAATATCGGCATCATGGCCCACATCGATGCCGGTAAGACCACCACGACCGAACGTGTCCTTTATTACACGGGTATCACGCACAAGATTGGCGAGGTACACGAGGGTACGGCGACGATGGACTGGATGGAGCAGGAGCAGGAGCGCGGTATCACCATCACCAGCGCTGCAACCACCTGTTTCTGGGAAAGAAATGGTGTCGATCATCGCATCAACATCATCGACACTCCGGGCCACGTTGACTTCACCATGGAAGTGGAGCGTTCGCTGCGCGTTCTCGACGGCGCTGTCGCCGTGTTTGACGGTGTAGCCGGCGTTGAGCCGCAATCTGAAACCGTTTGGCGCCAGGCTGACAAGTATGGCGTTCCGCGAATTTGTTTCATCAATAAGCTCGATCGTGCCGGTGCTTCGTTCGATCGTTCATTCGAGTCGATCATCACCCGCCTCGGTGCAAATCCGGTAGCCCTCCAGATTCCGATTGGTCTTGAAGATCAGCTCAAGGGCGTCGTCGATCTGATCGCGATGAAGGGGCTGATTTGGAAGGACGAAAGCAAGGGCGCTGAGTACGAGATCGCCGAGGTGCCGGAAAATCTCAAAGAAGCCGCCACTGCTGCGCGCGAAAAACTGATTGAGGCTGTTGCCAGCATCGACGACGACTTGATGCACAAGTATCTCGAAGGCGAAGAGATTTCAGAAGCAGAGATTCGCAAAGCAGTCCGCGCCGGAACGCTCAGCCTGAAGCTCGTGCCGGTCGTAACCGGATCGGCGTTCAAGAACAAAGGCGTGCAGACACTGCTCGACGCGGTCGTCGACTATCTCCCTTCACCGCTAGACGTGCCTCCGGTGGAAGGAATAAATCCGAAAACAGACGCGGTTGAAAACCGTCCCGCAGATGCTGCTGCGCCATTTGCCGGACTTGTCTTCAAGATCATGGCGGATAAGCATCTGGGCCAGTTGTCTTTTGTGCGCATATACAGCGGAACGATTAAAGCGGGTTCGTATGCCTTCAATCCCGTCAAGGGCAGCAAGGAACGCGTAGGCCGGTTGATGCGGATGCATGCCAACAAGCGCGAGGATATTGAAGACGCGAGTGCTGGTGAAATCATCGCCATTGGCGGCATGAAGCAGGTTACAACCGGGGATACAGTTTGCGACGAGAACAAGCCGATTATCCTTGAGAGGATGGAATTTCCCGCTCCTGTTATTCGCGTTGCGGTGGAGCCGAAGACACGACAGGATCAAGACAGGCTTGGCGTCGCTCTCAACCGTCTCGCACAGGAAGATCCTTCCTTCAACGTGTCGACGGATCCTGAAACCGGTCAAACAATTATTGCAGGGATGGGGGAGCTGCATCTCGAGATCATCGTCGATCGGATGAAGCGCGAGTTTAGCGTTGAAGCGAATGTGGGCAAACCTCAGGTGGCCTATCGCGAAACCATTACGCAGCCTGCGCCTGGGAAAGAGATCTACAAGAAGCAGACTGGTGGTCGTGGTCAGTTCGGACACGTGGAGATCGAGATTGAGCCTGCTCCGGGTGAAGGCTTTGTCTTTGAGAACAAGATCACCGGCGGCGCGATTCCGAAGGAATACATCAAGCCTGTCGAGAGTGGAATTAGAGACGCGATGGAGCGCGGATTCCTCGCTGGATATGAGTTAGTGGACATTAAAGTGCGCCTGGTATTTGGTAATTACCACGAGGTCGATTCGGATGAGCGATCCTTCCACATTGCCGGTTCGCTCGCTTTTCAGGATGCGGTGCGAAAAGCAAAGCCGGTGTTGCTGGAACCCATCATGCGCATCGAGGTGGTGACTCCGGATGAGTACATGGGCGCGGTTAATGGCGACCTTATGCGGCGGCGTGGACAAATTGAAAAGACCGAACCTCGACCCGGTGGAGCCCAGGTGATCACGGCTTTCGTGCCACTTTCAGAGATGTTTGGTTATACAACTGATTTGCGCTCAGCCACCCAGGGCCGCGCCACTTCGACGATGCACTTCGAGCGTTATGATCAGGCGCCGAAGAACGTTGCGGAAGAGGTGATTGCGAAGGTCCAGGGGGTTGCGAAATAGCGGCGTAGGAGTGGCACAGGCTATCGGGTCTGTGCCTTTTCTTTTAACTACAAAAATGCAGACTGAGTCTGCGCACACGGGGAAAAAGAGATGTCGAAGGAAAAATTTGACCGTTCAAAGCCGCACGTGAACATCGGGACGATCGGGCACGTGGATCACGGGAAGACGACGT
>DAIOGT010000059.1:0-24727 GCA_036745095.1 Pyrinomonadaceae bacterium | reverse complement strand
AACTCGAGGTCGCGGGCCAGTCGTTTCCATTGCTTGTAAGTAAAGACGTCCTTAAACGCTAATCTGAGATTCGGTTTCCATCTTCCAAACCCGTATCGAACAAAGTCGCGATAAGAGGCGGAATCTTCTGTCTCTACCAGTGGGGGCGCGCGCCGCTTAATCGACAGAAGCACCGAGTCGACGTTCGGCATGGGCCAGAAGTCAGTCGGCCTCAACCTGTACAGAATCTGGAATTCAAAAAAAGGCTTTGCCAGGATCGAGAATAAAGTGTCTCTCGGGGATCCGGAAAACTTCTTCGCAGCCTCTTTCTGCAATACCAAATATCCTTCGCTTAAGTTGGACCGCTCCGATAAGATCTTGCGGACGATGTGCGCCGTGATGTTGTACGGAATGTTTCCAAATATCTTGTATTCCGACCGTGTACATAAGGTGTAGTCAAGAAAATCCTTTTCAACTATTTGGACGTTATCGAACGAGCGCAAACGCTCGCGCAAACGTAGGACGAGCTCGGGGTCCTTTTCGATCGCGATAACCTGTTTAGCGACACTGGCGAGCGCCTCGGTGATTATCCCGTTCCCTGCGCCAATCTCGTACACCGTGTCGGATGGTCCAATCGTACTCAAACCCACCAGCCTTTGGACCAGCTTTGGACTCCGCAAGAAGTTTTGCGCTAAAGAAATTCGACTGTGCTGCCGTGTTTCCATGTTTCACCTCCGGAAATGTGTGGTGAAACGAAAACGCGCTGTCGTGTGGAGGGTCTTTCAGTCGGTTGGGCGAAAGCCGTGGCTCAGTCGTTGCAAGGCACAAAAGCAAAAGCCGCGAACCGAAGCGTTGCCAACGCTGGTTCACGGCACTTAAGCTTAGAATCTAAATTGAGACTTAGGCGTTTTTCGTTCCGCGAAACAGGTAGGTACGCTCGTGGGACCTTTCCACATTTTGTTCGCGGATTCGAATCAACATGCGCGGGAGCATATTAAAGGTCGCTCAGAATTGTCAATGTGGATATGTGTACGGACTCGAATAGACCTGATTAGGTAAACGGGCGAATGCGTGATAGGGTACAAGACGAACCGAGTTCAAGCTTACTCCCTTCTCAGCTCCTCTGGAATCATCCAGATCACCTGAAGTCCATAGCCAAACAATCGAAGGAGCTAACCATGTTTACACGCCACGTCATAATGGAACTAAAGCCGAACGCCACCACCGAATTTCCCAACGTTGTTGAGAGCAAGATTTTGCCGCTCCTCCGTAAACAAAAGGGATTCCGCGATGAGATGACTTTCGTCGCCCCAGACCGCTCGGAAGCTATCGCTATCAGCTTCTGGGACACTAAAGAGGAGGCGGAGGCCTACAATGTCTCTGGATATCCTGAGGTGTTGAAGACCCTCACAAATCTGGTGGTGGGAACGCCCAGAGTTGGAGTAGCTGAGCTGGCCACCTCAACGCTTCACAAGCTCGCAGCAGCAAAAACAGCGTAAAGCAGACGTATTTTTGTACTCAGAGAGGGCGGACATCGCCCTCTTTTTTTTATATTGACCACCCGTATTAAAAGTTGCGAGCTGCGGCTTGCTCGATGATGGCGTTAACCTCGCCGCCGATAAGAATCGTCACGCCTGTCATGTAAAACCACAACATCAGAATGATAACCGCCCCCAATGAGCCATAGACCACGCTGTAGTTGTTATAAAAGTTGAGGTATGAGCCGAACAGAAACGAGACGAGCAACCAGAGTACGAGGCCGGTCAGTGCGCCGGGGGCGAGCCAGCGTAGTTGTTTTATCTTCAGGTCCGGCGCGAAGTAGTAGATCAACTCAAAGGCGAGAAAGACGAATACCACCACGAACACCCATCGCAAGACTTCCCACACTGTTGTAAACGCCGCGCCGAAACCGAAGTGGTTGGCGATCGCTTCAGCAATCCGGCTGCCATAAAACATCAGCGCCAGCGTGGTGATAATCAGCACGGCGAGCGCAATCGTCAGCAAAATGGCGAGCAGAGTTCTTCGCCACCACGCGCGCGTCTCTTTCACGTCGTAGGCGACGTTCAACCCCTCGATGATCGCGCCCATGCCGGACGAAGCGAACCACAGTGAAGTCAGCAGACCAAACCACAGTTTTCCGCCGCTGCGTTTTTGACTGATCTCGTCAACTGTCGTGTTGATTAGATCAAAAGCTGAGACGGGCACAATTGCGCTCAGATACGTGAGCAGATTGCGGCGCAGCTCCGTTCCCGGGTTCGCGAAGTAACCGAGGAGGGCCGTCAGGAAGAGCAGTAATGGAAAAAGCGCGAGCAGGAAGTAGAAGGAAAGAATCGCAGCACGATTGAGCACGTCGTCCGTGTTGACTTTCGTCCAGAAGTGCTTAGCGAACGTCTTCCATCGCCACCCGCTGATTCTCCAACCCTGCGTCATCCACATAATGCTGTGTGTTTAGCAGAACCTTAAATCAACCCGGCTTAGCCGTCTGTGCGTTGGGCAACATACTTCAGTTCGCAAAGTCAAAGCGGCAGCCCGCCACTTCTCGCGTCGACCAAAACTGAGTGAAACATGCATTAGTAAGACGTAGTTTGACCCGGCAACACGTAACAGACTTAACCTTCTATGTGGGTTAGCACACAGACGAATCTCAACAGGTAATGTAAAACCATTATGTCTCATGCCAAACCAAGTTCGCCTACCATCGTCCACGAAAGTCTTGCCGGTTTGCATCAGTGATTCAAATGTCGATAACGACAATGAGTCATCCGCCTGCGATCAGACGCAATCACGACTGCGGATCTCAGAACTCCGCTACCGGCGTCTCTTTGAAGCTGCGCGTGACGGAATACTCATTCTCGATGCGGTCACTCTAAAAATTACCGATGTGAATCCATTCATGACTGAGTTGTTGGGTTACTCACACCCCGACTTCCTGGGAAAGGAGCTTTGGGAAATCGGTCTCTTCAGTGATAAGGCGGCGAGCCAGGAGGCTTTCAGAGAGTTGCAGAGAACAGGCTATCTCCGCTACGAAGACTTGCCGCTTCAAGCCACAAACGGAAAGCTCAGGGATGTGGAGTTTGTGAGCAACGTATATAAGGAAGATACTCAACAAGTTATTCAGTGCAACATCCGCGACATTACCGATCGAAAGCGAGCGGAGAAAGAACGGATGCTACTCCTGGCACTGGCACAATCTGCACGCGCAGAGGCTGATTCAGCTAATGCCGTCAAGGATGAGTTTCTTGCCACCTTGTCGCACGAATTGCGCACTCCTCTGACCTCGATCCTCGGCTGGTCACACCTGCTCACTGAAGGCAAGCTCGATACACAGCAGACTGCTCGTGCAATCGAAACCATCGCTCGCAACGCTCGAGCTCAAGCACGACTGATCGATGACTTGCTCGACATCTCGCGCATCATGACGGGCAAACTCTCTCTTAACCTATGCGCGGTCCCACTTGCGCCGTTGATTGAGGCGGTCGTTGACGATGTGCGCCCCACGGCAGATGGCAGAACCATTAATCTAAAGGCCGCACTCAGCGCAGATATCGAGCCCATTTTGGGCGACCCCGACCGGCTGCAGCAAATTGTTTGGAATCTATTAGCCAACGCGATCAAGTTCACACCTAGGGGAGGCGAGGTGCACGTACGCCTGGAGCGAATTAACTCTCATGCTCTGATCACCGTTAGCGACAACGGGCTAGGCATCGCCACCGAGTTGCTGCCACACGTCTTCGAGCGCTTTCGCCAAGCCGATTTCTCTAACACCCGCAGCAATGGTGGGCTTGGACTAGGGCTCTCAATTGTGCGTCAGTTGGTTGAACTTCATCGGGGGACGGTAACGGTTGAAAGTTCGGGCGAAAATGCTGGTACCACCTTTAAAGTCATGCTTCCACTTCCGGAAGCTCTCGACGCAGGCGGCCCACTTGGCCCGCCTCAAAGGTAATTGCTTCACACTAACCACCCGCAACGAGGGACACGCTTCTTATGTCAGAACTCATATCGCCGCCTGGCTCCTGGAAATTTCATTTACACCCAACAGCCGCTGACCTTCACGCACAGCTCGGAAATCACCGGCTGCTGGCGGTCTAAAGTTTTATCGATGGCAACAAACGTTTGCATTCCGCCGTCGCGGTGAGAGACGAAGGACTCGATCATGGAAGGGTCGAATTGGACCTGTGGATCTGTAATCCACTCTCAGCACGCTCTGCGAAAGTTGCTTCACAAAACAGCGATAAACTTCAGTTCGCTATCACAGATTTCGAACTCATTTCGGGACGTCAGCGCCGGCGAGACTCGATAACGGGGGCGTCTGTAATCCAAAAGTCTCGGGGTTCTCGCCGATGATGGCGGCGGCAAAGAAGCTCGGCACATAGCCGGCGCTTTCTTTGCGAAAGCCATCGTCCAAGGTCGCGCGATTCGCAAGCAACATCCAGAAATTTCTTTCGTAATTCTCGGTGCCTCGCAGTTGCCGCAAAGTGTCGCGCACCCATTCAGCACCGCGGTTATAACTTACCAACACGAGAGTCAGGCTGTCAGAATCCTCGCCGAGCTCGGCCATGCGATCTGCGATGTATTGAGCAGCAGCGGGCGTCATCTTTTCCACGTCGCACATTTCCTCGCGCGAGACCCCATAACTTTTCGCGGTCTGCGGCAGGAATTGAAACAGTCCCGTTGCGCCAAGCGGGCTTTCATAACAGTGTCGATAGGCCGACTCGATCATAGGCAAGTAGATGCCAATGATGATCGGAACTTTGCGAGCTGCGAATGTGCGAGCAATTAACGGTACGTATGGCTGCGCGCGTTCATAGGCGCGGCTCGGATGCTCAGTGCCGGGTTGGACCGGCTCATTGAGTCGAGCGGCGCGGTGATCCACGTGTGCTTTGATAACGCGCACCGCATAATCGTTAAGCTTCACCGGACGCGCGCTCATCATTGCTGAAATGCGCTGCTCTTGCGTTGCAACAAAATCCAGTCGTTCACGCTCACTCATTTGCGAATAAAGTTTGTTCGGTACAGCAACTACTTCGGATGAGATCGACCGAGCCGGAGCGACGGCGTACTTGTAAAGCATGACTCCAGCAGCCAGAGCGACCACCAGAATCACTATCATGGACGGGGTAAAACGAGACGATGAAACCTGCGTGCGGTTGTTAGTTTCCAAAGCTCCGCTTTCCAGTTCCGCTCTTACCTTATTCAAATCCACCAGGAACTCATCGACCTTTCGATACCGGCCCGCCCGGTCTTTCCGCAAACATTTGTCGATGAGTGGCTGTAGAAACGGGTGCTCAGAGAGCGGTGCGGGTTCGCGATCGAGTATCGCGACAATCGTGTCCATACGTGTGGGGCCGCGGAACGGCAACTGCCCACTAAGCATTTCAAAAAGGACCACGCCGAGACTCCAGATGTCCGTACGTTCATCAACCGCAAGCCCGCGTGCCTGTTCGGGCGACATATAGTTCACCGTCCCCATTACTAAACCCGCCTCAGTGTGCGTCCGGAAGCCCGTCGTCGCGCCGTTTGGGGAGTCGGCCGTCTCCGGCTCCGACAATTTGGCGATCCCAAAATCGAGGATCTTTACGAGACCATCCCGACGGCGCATGATGTTTTCAGGTTTAATGTCGCGATGGACGATGCCTGCTGCGTGGGCCACGGCGAGTGCCGAAGCCACCTGCTCCACAGTGATTAAAACGCCTTCAAGAGACAAGTCGCGATTCTTGATCAACTCGCGGATCGTTTGCCCATCAATAAACTCAGTGGCGATGAAATACACGCCATCGTTTTCACTGACCTCATAAATCGTGAGTATGTTCGGATGATTTAAGGCCGAAGCCGCCCGCGCCTCGCTTTGAAATCGACGCAGGCGCGCGGCGTCAGAAGCGAAGTAAGAAGGCAGGAGTTTTAACGCCACGAACCTGTTGAGGCGCGTGTCCTGGGCTAGATAAACTTCGGCCATGCCGCCCGCGCCGAGTCGCTCGATGATTTGATATGGACCAATTTCCCGATCGATGTTTCCGTCCAACAATACGTAAGCATCCTGGGCCATTGCCGGTTCTTCGATAAAAGCACCCGCTTCTTCGTACGCGGCAATCAACGAGTTCGCTTCTTCTTTCAAGTCTTCATCGCCGGCACACGCATGGTCCAGAAACGAGGCGCGGTCCAGCGGCTCGTGATCTAGCGCCTCCTGAAACACTGCCTCAACCTGTTGCCATCTCTCAGCCCTCATGATTCATCCTTCGATATAGCCACGCTTTAGCCGCACGCCAATCACGACGCACAGTCATCAGTGAAATCTCCAGCGCCTCTGCGGTTTCTTCGAGACTTAACCCACCAAAGTAACGCAGTTCAACTACCTGGCTCTTACGCGGATCAATTTTTGCCAGCTCATCGAGAGCTTCTTCCAGCGCAATCAGCTCATCCGCTCTCTGCAACGACATGCCGGCCGCGTCTTCGATCGGAACTTGTCGCACTTCGCCGCCGTGTTTAGCGTAGCGGCGGCGGCGCGCGTGATCGATCAGAATGTGACGCATCACCTGCGCCGTCGCAGCAAAGAAGTGTGCGCGATTTTGCCAGTTAACCTCGCGCTGGTCCGCAAAACGAAGGTATGCTTCATTGACGAGAGCACTGGTTTGCAATGTGTGACCGGCGCGTTCGTGCTGAACATAACGATGCGCGATCCGTCGCAGGTGGTCGTAGACCAACGGTATGAGTCGATCGAGTGCGGCCTTGTCGCCCTCACGCCATTCGACAAGCAATCCTGTCAAGTTATCGGGCGCCAGCGTCTTCATCGCGGGCAAAATTCTAGCATCATTTCTAGTGAAAACATTTTTTACTAGCGTGAACACATTTGTCGGTTTTTCTCGCTTGCGGGTCAAGAGATGAACAGTTTTGGAGGCTGTTTCTCGCTAATAAGGTAGACAAAGTTTTCCTGCAAAGAGGCAAAGGAATAAGGAGAAAACGAATAGTGATGAGAAGAATACTAATACTGTTGGCCGGAATATTTTTCTTAACCACAAGTGCGGCGCAAGCGTGTGCCCAGAACGCGGCGTCAACTAAGGTGTACAACGATATGTCGCGCGCTGAGCGGCTCGAGTTTGTTCGCGAACAAGTGCGTCGCATAGCTCGAGAGATGTCCGGAAACGAGTACGAGTTCACGCCGGCATTTGAAGTCGACGTTCAAAAAGCGGTCACTCGATACGCAGATCGTATTGGCAATCTCACGGGAAAGCCTGACTTGCGCATCACCCTGGAGAGAGCGCAGACCCAGGCGCCGCTGGTGAATGCCGCTTTCAGAGCGCGCAGTCTCTCGCCGGTGTTCGGTCTCTACATTGCGTTCATTGAATCTGAATTCAACAATCAAGCATTGAGCCCAACGGGGGCTAAAGGAGTGTTTCAGTTCCTGCCCGCAACTGGGGAGCGCTACGGACTTTCAAACTCGGACTTGTTGGACGTGGCAAAAGCTGCCGACGCCGCCGCTCGCTACATCGCCGACAGTATCGAGATCTTTAAAGACGATCCAATGAAAGAGGCGTTAGCCTTGCACGCATACAATCAAGGTTCGGCGAGGACCAAGCGCGGCCTTAACATTCTGATCGACAATCAGAACAAACGATGCAGTATCTGCGCGCTAACCGCTGACCGTAGTAAGCGGGACGAAACGTTTGAACCTGAAACTGTGTTTTATGTGGTCCAATTCTTCGCCGCCGCGATCGTCGGGGAGAATCCGCAGTCGTTCGGACTGCAACTACAGCCGCTCTCTTCTCACTAGACATCGTGAACGCGTCGAAACCGGTCTGGGTAGTGAAATTGCCGAGATAACTGGAGCGGGCGACGGGATTCGAACCCGCAACCCTCAGCTTGGGAAGCTGATGCGCTACCGTTGCGCCACACCCGCTCAAAGGTGAGAAAAAGATAGTTAAGGATCCGATCCGTGTCAATCCGCGTTAATCTGTGGCCGAATATAGCCGTCGATCAGAGCGTCCCACCGGCCCTGCGACTTGAGAATCAATTCGATCACTTCACGAACCGCGCCAAACCCACCTAAAGCCTTCGTCACATAGTGCGCTCGTTCGCGCGTCTCAAACGCTGCATCCGCGACCGCGACGCCGAGGCCTGACTGCATCATCAACGGAACGTCGTTCAGGTCGTCGCCGATGTACGCCACTTCAGACTTTGTAACACCCGCGTGGGCCAACGTGTCCGCAAACGCTTTGACTTTGTTTTCATGACCCTGAACGATGAACGACATACCCAGCGTGCGGGCACGAGTCTCAACGGCGCTCGACGTTCTTCCGGAGATGATCCCCGATTGCAGTCCCGCGCGATGCCATAAGTCGATTCCCAGTCCATCGCGCGTATGAAACCCCTTTTGCTCCTCGCCGTTTTCGAATATCCAGATCCGCCCGTCGGTTAAGACACCGTCACAATCCATCAAGAGCAGCTTGATGCGCGCGGCACGTTCGTTGACATCAGAATTCATCGCACTTCGAAGAGCTCAATCCCGGACAGCTTCCAGCCCGAAGGTGTTCGCGCCAGCATCAAAACAGCCGGGCCGGAACCAACCGTGCCGAGTTTGCTCGCGCGTATTTGCACGTCCGCGGCGATGAGGTTCGCGTTGAGTTGCTCTGTGCGCACGACTTTCGTTTCCCACGCTTCCGTGCCGATGCTCGCGTTTATAAACCGCACGAGCTCGCCCGAGATGATCCGCGATTCCAACTCCGCTTTCTTGTTGCTAATGACCGCCTGAGAGAGCTGCGTGACAAACGCGCGCACCGTCTCATCAACGGGGGGCGCGTTGTTGGCTGCCGCCTCCGCACGAATGCGCGCGGCACGTGCAGCCAAAGACGACGGGTAATCCCGACTCGCAACTACAGCGTCGTTGAATCGCTTTACAGCTTCAGCCGGTTGGTTGCGCTTCATCGCAATCTCGCCCAAACCGATGTTGGCCCACGCTACGGTGGCGGCAAACGGCAGCGGTTCTTCAAGCGCTGCACGAAAGAGCTTTTCCGCTTCGTCGTTCCTGTTCTGGCCCAGCAACGCACGCGCGAGAATGATTTGCGCCTCCTGGAAACGTGGCGCGGTTACAAGCATCGCCCGCGCCGTCGCTTCAGCCTTGGGGAAGTCCTGCGCCCCCAACTGCAACAACGCTTCATTTAGCGCCTGCGATAGATCCTTACCGCGCGGCATCATATCGTTGCCGTAATCAAGTTGCGGATAAAGCTTGTCCGGATCGATCTCGACGCGAACAATCTTGGCGGGTGTTTTGAATACTACTTCGCCGAAGTTCTTAGCGGGCACAGTAGCTTCTGCTCTCACTTCCTGACCGTTCTCAGTCGTTGCCGCAACCGTGACGGTGACATCGATCGATCCGACGTTGCGTAACGCCGAAACCCAGTCAGCCCCGCGCTGCTGCGGCAAACCAATCATGAAATCGGTATCAACTACCTGATCGAGCTGCTGGTCCAACAACGCTTTGAGACTGTCGCCGCCTCGTGCGACGAGTGCGGCTCGCAAGTCCGTCAAGTTGAACCCATTCGGATCGCCTTTCGCTGACTGGAGCGCGGCGCGCAGCACGCCCATCAACACCTCTCGCCCTAAACGACGATCGACGAGACGCCAGAACATCGCACCGCGGTTCGGTACTGACGCAAAATACGCACTGTCCAACTGACTTGCCCGCGCTAGTGGACCATCACGCTGGGCAACGGTCGCATATGCGAGACGCTGCCGGTACAACTCAGACTTAACTGCATCGGCGCCAAACTGTTTCGCGAGAAACTCCGTCGCGAGGAAACGCACGAGCGCGTCACGCAAAACACCGCTGCCTTCACCCCGAACAGGTGTTTGACCGCCGATCCAAAGTCTCGCAACAGCTTCCGCGATGGAGAGGGCTGTGGCTCCGTCGAGTTTTGGCATACGCAGCGTGTCGGCGTCGAAAAGAACGGTTCCACCATCGCTAAAACCTGCGCCTCTGCGGACCGCGACCAGTCGCAGCGGAGTATCGGGCGCTGGACCAAGAGGGGTCGAGAAAAAAGCACGCGCCGCGGCCGTGAACGCGATCAACGCTTCCGCATGTTTGCGCTCTTCGGCTCCCGCGCCTTTCTCAAGCATAACGATCACGCCTTTTCCATCAGCGGCGCCTTCGAGTTTGTCCCAATCACCCTGGACAAAGAATGGTTGCCCGTACAGTGGTTGATCGAACGTTATTGATCCTGCTGGACCAGTCTTCTCAACACCGGAAGAGATCGCGTTTGGAATGTTGACAGTCAGATGAAACGGCGCGGAGTCTGCGCCACGCACCGAGTAAGGCGTGTTGGGCATTGGATACCAGAACGAGAGCGGCAGAAACTGCGTCCCAATCGGGCTGATCGCTGTGAATCCGGTATTGCTCTCGACGGAAAGGGCGTACGTAACGCTTGCAGTAACACTCGCATTCGGAGCGGCTGGCGCCGGCAGCATAATCTCAACGCGTTGCAGATCGCCGCGTGGCTCCGGCGCGGGCCTGAAGTTCGCAGCGGCGCCGCCCACCGTCACTGATTTCACAGTCGCTTTTGCATGGAGACGAACTGTAAGAGTTCGACCTGATCCCGTGCCGACGTTCGTCGCATTGATGGTCGCAACAGCATTGAGTGTACGTTCGGCCTGTTGCACATTCGCGTTAACGTCGAACGAATTGACCTGCCAGATAACAGTCGCGGGCGCTTGTGCACCAGCGTGCGTAACAAGACACAGGATGAGCGCCAGTAAAAGAAGTGTTCTCATAGTTATGGATTGATCAGAAATAAACTAACGCCGATCACCAGCACTACGAACAAGCTGGTGAATGTCGCGCAACATCAGGAGCAACGGCGCGAGGCGATCGAGCGGCAATGCATTTGGTCCGTCAGACAACGCTTTCTCGGGGCAGTCGTGCACCTCCATGAAGACGGCATCGACACCACACGCGACGCCTGCGCGCGCCAGCGGTTCGATGTATTCCGATTGTCCGCCCGTTGCATGACCAAGCCCGCCCGGCAGTTGCAGCGAATGCGTCACGTCGAAAACTACCGGCACGCCGAACCCACGCATGATCGGAAACGATCTCATATCCACCACAAGATTGTGATAACCAAAACTCGCGCCGCGCTCCGTGAGCAACAGTTTCTCACAACCGACCTCGCGCGCTTTATCGACGATGTTACGTGCGTCCTGTGGCGCGAGAAACTGACCTTTCTTGACGTTGACCGCCTTGCCCGATCTTGCAGCCGCGAGGATCAAATCGGTTTGCCGGGAGAGAAATGCTGGTATCTGAAGTACGTCTACAACTTCAGCAACGCGCTCAACCTGCGACACATCGTGTACGTCAGTGAGTACAGCGACGTCAACCTCTTCCCTGACGCGCTGCAGGACTTCGAGACCCGCATCCATGCCGAGACCGCGAAAGCTCTTGATTGACGATCGATTTGCTTTGTCGAATGACGATTTGAAGACGTAGTCGAGGCCGGCAGCTGCCGCGCGATCGCGGCACTCGCGCGCCATCATCAGGGCGTGTTCAGGCGACTCAACCACGCAGGGACCGGCGATGATCGTGAGCCGGCCATCTCCGAACGTGGCCTTGCCAACGGAAAAGGATTTCGACATAGGGCTCGAGACTTCACGACAAAGCGTGAAAATCAAATCCCGAGTATACGCTTGACCTTGTCCAGAAATGAACTGGGCTGGAGTGGTTCGCTATTCGTGGCCGCATCATGCGACGGCTTGTGAACGGGCTTGTCGCCGAGGACCTTGATTTCATTCGACCCCGAGCTGAGCGCACGCTTCTCGCGCAGACGGGATATGTCAACAACGAGACGGCCCGACGGAGATTCCACGCCCGAGTCACGCAACGCCTTAATATCAGGCGCGCTCTTCACCGCATGATGCTCTAAACCAAGTCGCTCGGCAGTATCTAATAGTTCACGTTGAAATTCGCGGGCGTTTGCTGGTCGATCAGCAGGCTGCTTTTCCAATGCATGAAGAACAATGTCCTCGACGTCCGGCGGAATAGCGGCAACAATCTCGCGCGGTGAGTGCGGTTGATTATTGGCGTGCTTTTCGGCAATTTCAGCCGGGGTCGAGCCGGAGAAAGGAACCGTGCCCGTCAACATCTCATAAAGAATCACGCCTAAGCTGTAAACGTCAGCGGCCGCAGTCAGGTCATTGCCGTTGTGCTGCTCGGGCGACATGTAACGCGGTGTGCCGAACACTGAAATGGATTGGGCTTGCGTTGTTGACTCTTCATCGTCGTCCGGTGAGAACGTCGCGATCCCGAAGTCGAGCACTTTCACGACAGCCGGTTGGTCCGCGCTCTGGGTTACAAGAATATTAGATGGTTTCAGATCGCGATGAATGATGCCCGCTTCGTGAGCGGAGGCCACTGCGTCCGCCGCCTGTAGCATGATGGAAGTCGCTCGCGCAGTTTCAAGCGGCGCTTCCCTGCTCAGAATCTCTCGCAGCGTGCGGCCTTCCAGCAGTTCCATCACGATGTAAATAACGCCTTCGGCAGTTTGTCCGAAGTCAGTCACTGAAACCGCGTTTGGGTGGCGCAACTTCACCGCGGTGCGCGCCTCCGTTTGAAAGCGAACGCGCGCCGCCTCGTCTTCGACAAAGCGCTGGTGCAGAAATTTGATCGCGACCGGGCGGTCCATCGAAAGATGACGCGCGCGATAGACAGCACCCATTCCGCCCGCGCCGAGGTGTTCCTCGACGAGATACTTTTCGTCCAGCGTCCGGCCGACAAACGGGTCCGGTGCAGACAATGTCTGAACGTCTTTCATCACGTGACGTGAGGTTTTTCTGGGCAGTGCCACAAAATTCGCAAATTCGTGGCCTAATCGGCGCTGGTGGCCGTTAATCGCTCAGGCGCCACCAGATCGACTTCACCATTCTTCTCCATTGAGGTCTCAGAGTGCAAACGATTTTCGTGCGCGGCACGAACAAACGCGGCGAATAATGGATGAGCGTTGAGAGGTTGTGACTTGTATTCAGGGTGAAACTGACAACCGATAAACCATGGATGCACGTCGCGCGAGAGCTCGATCATCTCGACAAACTTACCATCCGGCGAGACACCGCTGAACACGAGACCTTCGCTTTCGAGCCGCTGTCGAAACTCCGGATTGAATTCGTAACGGTGCCGGTGGCGCTCGCTAATCTCATCGGCGCCACCATAAACTTCCTGGGCCAGTGAGCCTGGCGCTAGCCGGCACGGCCATGCACCGAGTCGCATCGTTCCGCCGAGCTCTTCAACGTCAACAAGATCTCTTAGTTTGAAAATGACCGGATGCGGCGTTTCGAGATCGAATTCAGTCGAGTCAGCGTCCTTCAACTCACAAACATTTCGCGCATACTCGATACAGGCGGTCTGCATCCCGAGGCAGATTCCGAAGTACGGCGTGCGCGTCTTGCGTGCGTAATAGATCGCGCGAATCATGCCCGCCACCCCGCGCTTGCCAAAGCCGCCGGGTACGAGGATCGCATCGAAGTCGCGCAGACGGTCCTCGTAATCGTCCTCCATCAACTCGTCCGACTCGATCCATTTCACCTCAACGCGGAGATTATTCGCGACGCCGCCGTGTGTGAGCGCTTCGCGCAACGACTTGTACGAATCTTCAAGCTCTACATACTTCCCGACGATGGCGATCTTCGTTGCTCCACCCGACGGCTCACGAATCGTCGCCACGAGATTACGCCACTCAGCCAGATCTGCCTGCGGCGCTTTCGACTCGAGTCCGAGTTGCGAAACGATCAAGTCGTCGAGACCCTGCTCGTGAAAGGCGAGCGGAACGTCGTAAATCGTGTCGACGTCCTGCGCACTGATCACAGCCGATTCTTTCACATTGCAAAACAGCGCGATCTTCCCGCGCAGCTCACGAGACAAAGGCTTTTCCGAACGACACAGAAGAATGTCAGGCGCGATACCAATCTCACGCAGGTCGCGCACTGAGTGTTGCGTGGGTTTTGTCTTCAACTCGCCGGCGGCGGCGATGTACGGCACGAGCGTGACGTGAACGAACAGCGCATTGCCGGCGCCTTCCTCGTTTCCCATCTGACGTATGGCTTCCAGAAAAGGCAACGATTCGATGTCGCCGACAGTGCCGCCAATTTCGACAATGATGACATCGGGTTTGTCTACCTCGGCGACTTTGCGAACAGCGTCTTTTATCTCGTTAGTGATGTGCGGAATGACTTGAATCGTCTTGCCGAGATAATCGCCACGACGTTCTTTCTCGATAACTGAAAGATAGATTCTTCCCGTGGTCCAGTTGTTGGCTTGCGAGAGATGCGCGTGAGTGAAGCGTTCGTAGTGGCCCAGGTCGAGATCCGTTTCGGCGCCGTCGTCAGTCACGAATACTTCGCCGTGTTGAAAGGGCGACATCGTACCGGGATCGACGTTGATGTACGGATCGAGCTTTATAAGTGCCACGCGGAGGCCGCGACTCTCGAGTAAGCAGCCGATAGACGACGCTGCCAGGCCTTTCCCCAGGCTGGAAACTACACCACCAGTAACAAAGATATATTTAGGCATCGGGTTCTCCATTGGTTCCCTTTTCATCACTGCCACCGGCTTCCGGAGGATCTCCGGATCCCTGTTCACCGTCGTAGCGCCCTTGTTTCAAATCTTCCTGCGCTTCAACCGCCTTTTGCATTGCGGGATCGAGCGCTTTTTGGATTCCGACCAGACCAGCGCCCAGCAGACCCGGTCCTTCCTGTGCTCGCCGCTCAAATTCTTCAACCGTAACATCGTATGGCTTACCAAGCCGCGACAGGCCAAACAACCCACACAACACCAGAACTACAATAACTCCGAGTCCGATCCAGTCGCTCATAGTCTTAAATCCTTGCGGCCACCAGCTCTCTTACTCGTTCGAGATCCTCGACGGTATCGACGCCAGTCGAAGCGTCACATGCCGCTACCACTTTGATCTTCACTCCGTGGGCCAACGCGCGCAGTTGCTCGAGGGCTTCAACCTTCTCAAGCTGAGACTGCGGCCAGTTCGTAAACTCCAAAAGCACATCTCGGCGATACACGTACAGCCCGGTGTGCTTGCGAAAGAGTTTGCTCAACTCCGGCTCATTCTCCCATGCCGCCGCCAGCGAACCATAGCTTTTTACGGCATCACGAGGGTACGGCACGGGTGAGCGCGAGAAATAAACTGCGTTTTCATCTTCATCGAGGACGACTTTGACGAGATCCGGGTTCAGCAGATCGTCTACGGACTCGATTGGCTCCCACGTTGTTACGATTCCGGCGCCATTGGGTTTCGCAATCTCAGTGGCCATCGTTTCGACGGCTCGTTCGATTGTCGCTGGCGAAATAAGTGGCTCGTCACCTTGCACGTTGACGATGATCGCGGCGTTTGGGATTTGGGCCGCAACTTCGGCGACGCGATCGGTGCCACTCGTATGATGTTCGGAAGTTAGAACTGCTTCAATTCCTCTGGAGCGTACCGCCTCCGCGATTTGTTCGCTGTCGGTGGCAACTATCACACGGTTTACGTTACGTGCGGCGCGTGCGCGTTCCGCGACCCAACAAACCATCGGTTTGCCAGCAATATCGATGAGAGCCTTTCCCGGTAAACGTGTTGAAGCGAGGCGAGCAGGAACGATGGCGACCGTGTGATTCACGGGCCCTCAGCATAACACAATAAGAATTAGTCACAAAGAGTTACAAAGAAGCACAAATTAATGAGAATGATTCTTGTGCTTTTTGTGCCTTTTTTTGGCTAGTCTTCTATCGCAACCGGTTATCAATCAGAGGGGAGGAGTGAGAATGGAACAATCACAAAAGACTGGAAAGAAGTCTGATGCACAAAAGTTAAACCGAGCGCGTGAGGGTTACGATCCGTTGCCGGCCTCGAACCCTGTCGCTGGTGCGTTTGGCGAACACAAGCCCGACAGGATGAGCGATCAGGAAGCATCGTTGGACCACAACACTCGAAAACCTACAAACGAGTCAACAGACGATTAATCAATTGTTGGGGCGGCGCCCGTGGCCGCCCCTGCAATTAACTCATCACTGCGTTCAGTGCAGCTGATACCCGGAGAGGCTGCCGGCATGGAATCGGAACGCGCGCGCAGATCGCGGTTCCGAGATCGGGCGCCGAATCAATCGTAATCGAGCCACCCACCGCCTGTACTCGTTCTTCCATACTGCGCAGTCCAAGCGTCGCCGCGCTCGTGCGTAGGGCCTTCATGTCAAAGCCTGCACCGTCGTCGGAGATGAACAGGATCAGATCCTGTCCGGCTCGCTCAAGCACCACTGACACACGCGTGGCGCGTGCATGTTTCGCGACGTTCGTGACTGCCTCCTCTACAATCCGAAAACAAGCCGTTTCGAGCTCTGACGAAAAACGATCGTTCTTGCTTAGCGAACGCGTCGTGAAGTCGGCTCGCACACCGCAGCTCTTCGCCTGTCGATCGAGATACCAGCGAACAGCAACGACCAGCCCAAAGTCGTCGAGGAGCTGCGGCCGCAGATCGACAGACAGATCTATCACCTGATCGACAGCTTCATCGATGACTTTCATGTTGTCTTCGATAGACGACACGATCTCCGGCGCCGTACACGTGCGGCGAAGTGCATGCAGGTTCAGCTTCACCGCTGTAAGAACCTGGCCCACTTGATCGTGCAGCTCTCTCGACACGCGACTGCGTTCGCTTTCCTGTGCCTCGATCAATCGCCGCGAGTATGAACGGAAATTCTCAAGCAGCTCACGGTAGCGCTGTTCGCTTTCGCGCAATGCCTCGTACTTGCGTTCGGCAGTGAGGCGAGCTTCTTTTTGTCTCAGTAGTTCCTGAGCCTGGTCTCGCGCGAGCTCAGAACTGGTTTTCGTGGAGTGGGTAGACGCAGGAACTCTTCGCCTGTCTCTCATAACTTGAAACCTCCAGGAGTTAAGGCATCCGTCAAGAGAACGGCCAATTCACACAGACACACGCAGGCCAGGCATAATGTCTGTTGCGCGGATTTAAGTTAAGAGTTGCGTGGGAACACGGGGCGATCGTGCCAAGCCAGGCACTCATACTTTCACTGGCGCGGATTCTAATCCCGAACGACACACAGTGCAACAGAATTACCGCCGAGATTTCCGTCACAAATCTCTTTTCCCAGGTGTTCTAACTGTGAAAGTAAAATTTCTTGAAAATCCCCGGAGGTCTCTAATGCCAAGAACTGTTTGGAACCGCTTTTTTATCGGTATGGCCCTAATAACAAGCGTCGCGCTGCTGATTTGGATTGCCGGCGCCAGTGCTATCGCTCAAAGCGCCACATCAGGCGACTGGACGGCTACTCTTTCCACTAAAGACAACAAGCTCCAGTTGAACCTCGAGCGGCGCAGCCACAAAGGCGGCCGAAACCAAATGGGGCAAAGCTACGAGTTCTCAGAATTTCAGGGTCTGACTCGCGAGCAGGCGTCGAGTGGCGGTCCCGTGAGTTTTAGCCTCGTGCGCGAAGCGGGAAGAATCGATCTGGAAGGTAATTTTCAAAACGGAAAAGGCTCGGGCACATTTCGGTTCACGGGAAATCCGGGTTTTATCTCCGCAATGCAGAGTCGCGGTTTCGATTTCGCGCAATCGCGTAACTCCGGTGATGACTCGGATTCCGACGATCGCCTGTTCGCGGCTACGACACTCAACATCACGACCGCGCTCGCCGACGATCTGAACTCCGCGGGATTCGGAAAACTTCGCGTTGACGATCTCTTCAAAGCCGCAATCTTCAAGATCAACTCACAGTTCATGCGTGAGATGAAAGCGAGCGGATTCCAGGGCCTAGGCATGGAAGAGCTGGTGAAAGCACGCATCTTCAAAATCGACGCTGAGTTTGTGCGCCAGGTAAGTCAGCTCGGTTTCGACAAAGAGCCGTTCGAAACCCTCGTGAAGATGCAGATTTTCAAAGTCACTCCCGAGTTTGTCACCGAGATGCGTAACGAAGGTTTGACTAACATTCAGATCGAAGAGCTTGTGAAGCTGCGAATCTTCAAGATCGACAGTGAATTCATTCGCGCGGCCAAGGCTGACGGGGTTCCGCTCGAAGTCGAGCGACTCGTGCAAAGAAAAATCGGCGTCGCGCGCAGATAGGTATCGCGCTCCCGGCGACAAGAGGCACAGAAAGCACAAATCATCGTTTGTGCTTTCTGTGCTTTTTTGTGACTCCGTTTGCAGGATTGCAGGACTTCACAGGATACTAGCGTGACTATGAACCCGCCCCTTACCCGCATCGCCCTGACATTTTTTCTGTTATTCGTCGTCGCCGGTACCGTCAACGCTCAATCAATCCGCGAACAGGACATTCGCGCCGAGCTTGGGTTTCTCGCCAGCGACGCCATGCAGGGACGCGGCAGCGGCACCATCTTCGAGCGAATTGCGGCTGAGTACATTGGCTCACAGTTTCGCCATTTTGGACTCGAGCCCGGCGGTGATGCCGACAGCGCGGGCAATAAAAGTTACATTCAACGTGTGCCACTCGATTCCGCGCCATCAGGCGCGACCTGGAACGTCATCGGCGTCCTGCGTGGCTCCGGTCCACGGGCCGCGACAGAGGCGATCATGCTCAGCGCACACCTGGACCATCTCGGCGTCAATGAGGCACTCACGGACGACAAGATCTTCAATGGCGCCGATGACGATGCTTCGGGCTCGGTCGCTGTACTGGAACTTGCGCGCGCTCTTGCCGCCGGCAAACGACCACTCCGCACGATCTATTTTGTTTGTTTTGGTAGTGAAGAGCGGCGCGGTATCGGATCGCGGCACTTCATCAACAATCCACCAATTCCGCTCACGCAGATAGTTGCTGATTTGCAGTTCGAAATGCTGGGCCGGCCCGATCCGAAAGTGCCGGCCGGCACGTTGTGGCTCACCGGTTTTGAGCGTTCGAACCTCGGCCCGGAGCTGGCGCGAAACGGAGCAGCGCTCGTCGCCGATCCGCATCCGCAACAGCGGTTCTTCCAACGCTCTGACAACTATCCCTTCGCCTTGCGCGGCGTCATTGCACACACGATTTCGAGTTTCGGCTTGCACGGCGACTATCATCGTCCGAGTGACGACGTGACGAAGATCGATTTCCCATTTATGACGCGCTCGCTCAACTCACTTATCCGCCCCATTCAGTGGCTCGCGAATTCAGACTTCCGTCCCGCGTGGCTTCCGGGCCAGGCACCCACGCGATAACAGCAGCAGATGCCCGATCTTCTCGTAAATCTGCTGAAGCTGCCGTCGATCGAGACCGCAAATGAGCGCGATTTTATCGTCCGCCGCGCACAACCGTTTGAACTAACGGCGGTACGCAGCTTCGTCGCTGAAAACTTTTCTGCAAACTGGGCAGACGAGATTTCAGTCGGTTTTGCACGTCAACCGATCTCGGTGTATATCGCCACAATCGATCGGGAGCTCGCGGGCTTCGCGGCTTACGAATGTACGCGCCGCGGCTTCTTTGGTCCAACCGGTGTGATTCAATCCGCACAAGGAAAAGGGATCGGAAAGGCGTTGCTGCTCGCTTCCCTGTGGTCGCTGCGAGAGATGGGATACGTCTATGCAATTGTCGGCGCGGCAGGTCCGGTCCGCTTTTACCAGAAGACCGTCGGTGCGATTATCATTCCCGACAGCGAACCCGGCATTTACACGGACGCATTGAAAACAAAATAATGAATACTGCCGAAGCAATTCCCGCTAAAAAACAACCCGCGCGCGGACCGGTTCCGCCCGGCCCGAAAGGCTCTTTGATCATGGGCGTGATGCGCGACTTTAATCGCGACACGCTCGGATTCGTCACGCGTTGCCGCGATTACGGAGACGTCGTTCACACGAGATTTCTATACGTTCACGCCTACTTTCTTTACAACCCGCGCGACATCGAGTCGCTCCTGACAACGAACGCGAAGAGCTACCGCAAAGCGCAGTCACTGCGATCGCCGTTTTTCCATCGTCTCGTTGGCAATGGTCTCGTAACGAGTGAAGGTGACTTCTGGCGGAGACAGCGACGTCTCGCGCAGCCCGCGTTTCACCGGCAAAGGATCAGTTCGTACGGTGACGTGATGGTGCAATACGCGGGGCGCGCGATAGCCCGATGGAAGAATGGCGAACAGCGCGATCTCGCACGCGACATGACACGGCTTACGCTTGAGATCGTCGTGAAGACGCTCTTCAATTCGGACGTTTCGAACGATGCCGATCACGTCGGCGCGATCCTCACAAGTCTCGTCAAGCCGTTCGCATCTCAGGCGACGTTGAAATGGATTCTCGATAATCGCCTGCCGACGCCAGGTCACCGCAGATACTTCAACTCAGTGAGTGAAATCGACCGCATAGTGTTTCGAATCATCGCCGAGCGACGCGCGAGCGGGAACGACGAGGGCGATCTCTTGTCGATGCTGCTCGACGCGCAGGACGAAGACGGCAGCCAGATGACCGATCAGCAACTGCGTGACGAAGTGATGACGTTGTTTCTCGCGGGGCATGAAACCACCGCGCTGGCGTTGTCGTGGAGTTGGTACTTGCTTGCTACACATCCGGAGGCGGAAAAGAAGTTTCACGCTGAGCTTGCTGACGTGCTCGGCGGAAGAGCGCCGAATGTTTCGGACATGCCGAACCTGAAATACACGGAGATGATCGCGAAGGAAGCGATGCGACTTTACCCGCCCGCTTACGCTGTCGGCAGAGAGGCAATCGAAGAAACGGAGATTGGTGGTTACCGAGTGCCGAAAGGAACACAGCTTTTTGCGTTTCAATGGGTGACTCATCGTGACCCCCGCTACTTCGATGAGCCCGATGCATTCAAGCCTGAGAGGTGGACCGTCGAAGGTACGGAGCAGGTACCGAAGTATGCTTACTTCCCTTTCGGCGGTGGCCCGCGACAGTGTATCGGAAACTATTTCGCGATGATGGAGGTCGTGTTGCTGCTCGCGACGATCGGTCAGCGTTTTCGATTCAATCTCGACCCGGAGCACAAAGTTGAAGTTCTTCCTGTCCTGTCACTGCGACCAAAGACCGGCATTAAAGTGTTTGTTGAGCCGCGGATTTAACGGATTGCCTGCACGATCCTTTCCCATTCTTCAAGCGTCAACGTCTCTGCTCTGCGTTGCAACTCTACGTTTGCCTTGCACAGCACAATGCTCGCGCCGCCATTGCGCTTCAACACCTCCTGCAAACGTCCCGAGGCGTTTCGCAAATTGTTTAGTATCGTCTTTCTCTTCTGCGCAAATCCCGCACTGACTGTTTGCCACAATAACTCTTCATCCGCCACATCCGCGTTAAGCTGCGATCTAAACTTTAACCGCATCACACTACTCCAAACCTTGGGCGGCGGCCGAAACGCACCGGGCGCGACATCAAAAAGTTTCTCAGTTTCACAATAAGCCTCGACCAGCACTGAGATGAACCCGCGATCCGTAGTTCCCGCAGGCGCAAGGACTCGTTCAACCACTTCACGCTGCAACATCAAAACCATCTCCTCCAAACACGCACGCTGCGCTATGAGCCTTTGCAGAATCGCGGTCGAGATGTTGTACGGCAAGTTCGCGACGAGTCGCGCTGAGTGCGCCGGCAGGATCTCTGCACAGAAATCAACGGTCAACGCATCCGCCATCACGAGCTTAAAGTTCTGGAAACTTGCGTAACGCTCCTGCAAGAGGGGCGCGAGCTTTTTGTCGAATTCAACTGCGACGAGACGTCCGGCACGCTCGACGAGAACGGACGTGAGCGCGCCAGTGCCCGGCCCAATCTCGACGATGGTTTCGTCAGGCCTCGGAGCGAGTGCGTCGATTATGCGATGAATTATGCGCTGGTCACGGAGGAAGTGTTGGCCCAGACGCCTGGAGGGATAAGGCTCAACACCTTCATCCTTCATCCGCCTGAGATCCTTTGATGGTGCGTGGGTAACCTGTCACTTCGATATCTTTGCCATGTTGGACGAGGGTTACTCTTTCGAGCTCGAGCGCTTCCGACATCATCTCAACGCCTTTTCCGCCAATGGCGCTGGGGGCCTCAACGCCGCCCACAATCTTCGGCGCGGTGAAAAATGTGACTTTGTTTACCAGGCCCGCATCGAGAAATTCCCCCGCGATCGTCGAACCACCTTCAACCAGCACGCTTTGCAGCGAACGACTACCAAGTTCGCGCAGCATAGCGCGTAGATCACGTTGCTTCGAGCTCACGACTTCAACGCCCTGGGCCCGTAGCGATGCGGTACCGGATGACTCGGAATCACCAAATACGATTACAGGTGCTTGCGAAGTGGTCGTGGCCAGGTTTGATTTCGGCGACAGTCGTACATGATCGTCAAGCAACACACGAACAATGGGACGCCGTCGCGGCAGTCCTGATCGATCGGTTAACAGCGGGTCGTCAGCGGTTGCCGTTCCCGCACCAACGAGAATCGCATCGTACTGGTGTCGCAGCTCGTGCGCGCGTGCGCGCGCCTCGGGACCGGTGATCCATCGTGAGTCCCCTGTGCGTGTCGCGATCTTTCCATCGAGTGAGACTGCCAGTTTCAAATGCACAAACGGCAAACCGGTCGCCATGTAATGCAGGTACGCTTCGTTTACCTGCGTTGCTTCTTCACGCATCAAACCGGTATCGACCTCTACACCCGCGGCACGCAGATGAGCGAAACCTTTTCCTGAAACCTTTGGATTGAGATCCTCAATCGGCGCGATAACGCGCTTGATCCCTGCGCCAATCAGAGCGTCGGTGCACGGCGCGGTACGACCGTGATGCGCGTGTGGCTCAAGCGATACATAGGCAGTACCGCCACGCGCTTTTTCGCCTGCGATATCGAGCGCGATTGTTTCGGCGTGTTTGATGTCTTCGAACACATAAAAACCCTCACCTGCGATCTCGCCAGTCGAACTGACGACGACACAACCGACAAGTGGCCCAGGACTGACTTGCCCAACGCCCTTCAACGCCAGATCGAGCGCGCGCGCCATCATGCGGCGATCTGTGTCGGTCCAGACTGTAGGTTCAGCTACGGTCGTCTGCATGTAATCCGTATTAGTCGCGGCCTAGTTTCCAAACAAGCTATTCACGTATTGCTCCGGGTCAAACACGACTAGGTCGTCCACCTTCTCGCCAATACCCGCGTAACGAATCGGCAGGTTCAATTCCTTCGCGATCGCCACCGCGATTCCACCCTTTGCAGTCCCGTCGAGCTTCGTCAGGACGATCCCCGTCACGCCAGCAACTTTTAAGAACTGTCGCGCCTGTTCGAGACCATTTTGTCCGGTCACAGCATCGACGACGAGCAGTGTCTCATGTGGCGCCCCTTCGACTTCACGCGCTGCCACACGTTTCATCTTGTCCAGCTCCGCCATCAGGTTCGACTTCGTGTGCAGCCGGCCCGCAGTGTCAACAATAAGAACTTCCGAGCCACGTGCCTTCGCTGCCTTGAGCGAGTCGAAGAGCACTGCAGCGGGATCAGTTCCCTGTTTCTGCTGGATTAAGGGTACGCCCGTGCGCTCTGCCCAGATGGCGAGCTGGTCCGACGCCGCCGCGCGAAACGTATCTGCCGCACAGATCAAAACATCGTTGCCCTCGGCCTTGATTCGTTGCGCCAGCTTGCCGATCGTCGTTGTCTTACCCACGCCGTTGACACCGACGATCATCATCACATACGGCGCCACACCGTCCGGAACACTCGTCTCGGAGGCAACACCCTGACGCTCCGAAGCCTGAAGAATATTCAACAGCTCTGTCTTGATTGCGGCCTTTAATGCGTCGAGGTCGTTGATCTGTTTTCGCGCAATCCCGCGACGCACCGTTTCGAGGATCCCCATCGTGGTCGGCACGCCGATGTCGGCAGCGATCAGAACTTCCTCGAGCTGGTCCAGCAACTCGTCGTCAATCTGCTTGCGACCGGCAAAGACCGTGTCGAGCTTGTCAGACAACGACTCGCGCGTGGCTGCGACAGCGCGACGGAAACGCGCCGAAAACTCCTGTTCGAGTGCTGCTTCCTGCGCCTGTAGCTCTTCGATCGAACGATCGAGTCCGAGAATCGAACTCGAGAAAGTAGATCTCACGGGAACGGGTTCCGGTCGGACTGTCTCCTGCGGAGGTTCGACCCGAGGTGGTGGCGGCTCGACGCGAGGTGGCGGAGGTTCGACCCGAGATTCGACAGGTCGTTCAGTTAGTGGCGGCCCCGGTGTTTCTTGCTTTACTTGCGGTTCAGGTTTGACTTCGGCCGGTTCATTTAGACGTAAAGAGACGAAGTCATCCTTTTTTCTTCTCCAAAAAAGTCCCATGTGTGCCGCCGATTATAACCACAGATCTGTGGCTTAACTAACGGCGACGAGCTCAGGCTGGGGTACCGGTTTTGGCGCAGGCTTTCGTAGCTTAACCTGTCCGGGTTTGATCTGGCCTTCCCTGCACGCTTCCGAGAACGCGGCCACAACTTCGGGGTCGTAGCGCGTGCCGACGAAGCTCTCAATACGCGCGACTGCGTCTTCAAACTTCATCGCCTTTTGATAAGGACGATCGGTAGTCATCGCATCAAAAGTATCAGCAACAGCGACGATCTTGCCCATCAGGGGAATTTCTTCACCCTTTAGCCCCTGCGGGTAACCCATGCCGTTGACCATCTCATGGTGCATGTACATGCCCGGCAAAAATTCTTTCATCGCCGGGATCTGCGACATGATCTTGTAGCCCTTTTGCGGATGGCCCTTCATGACCTCGTACTCTTCATCGGTGAGCGCCGCGGGCTTCTTGAGAATGTTGTCGTCGATCGCGATCTTCCCGACGT
>DAIOGT010000058.1:5611-24988 GCA_036745095.1 Pyrinomonadaceae bacterium | reverse complement strand
CGGGATTCTACACCAGCGACGAGTACGAAGTAGCGTTTGACGATCTCATGATCAATCGCTAATCCCCATGCAGGTAAATCTGAAAGTCACAGCCGGCCCCTACAGAGGCCGCATCTTTTCGTTCACTCAGCACGACACCTTTCTGATTGGTCGCAATCCCGAAGCTCACCTCTGTCTCCCCGACGATCGCTACTTCTCGCGTAACCATTGTTTGCTCGAGATGAATCCGCCGCATTCACACTTGCGCGATCTCGGCTCGACGAATGGGACCTTTGTGAATGGTCGTCGCGTGCAGAATGTGTTTCTGAATAATGGCGATCAGATCCAGTGCGGTGAAACCATTCTCGTCGTCGAAGTCACGACTGAGTCGCATGACGTTTCGGAGACGACTCAGGATGCCGGCGTACCGGCGCGGCCTGTCATCGTGATGGTCGAATGTGTTAACTGTGGCCGCCGCGAACAGGCGCAGGCGTCGTCGCCTGACGAGCATCTGACGTTTCTTTGTGAAGACTGCCGCATCGAGCTCAAGCGTTCGCCGCAAGCGATTCCGGGTTACGACACTGTGAAGCTGCTGGGACGCGGCGGCATGGGTTGCGTGATGCTCGGCCGCGATCAACGCACCGGCCGTCCGGTTGCGATCAAAACGTTGCTCCCGGAGTTTGCCGTCAGTGACAAAGCGATGAAACGCTTCATGCGCGAGATCGATGTCGCTGCTACATTGAAACATAAGAACATCGTCGAGTTTATCGATCGCGGCACGCACAACGGAGTTGTCTATCTCGTCACTGAATTCGTTGACGGCGCTGACGCATCCCAGCTGGCCGAGACGCATGGCGGACGACTTTCCTACGGCGATGGCATATCAATCATCTCGCAGGCGCTCGATGCACTCGCGTTCGCGCACGCGCAGGGCTACATTCATCGTGACTTCAAGGACCAGAACATTCTCGTCGCCGGCCCATCGCAAAATCTGGTCGCGAAGTTGACTGACTTTGGTCTAGCGAAGAGCTTTACTCATTCGGGCATGAGCGGCGTCACGATGGCCGGTGAGATGGCCGGAACCCTGGCGTATATGCCACCGGAGCAGCTCCGAAATTTTCGGGACGTGCGGCCACAGTCGGACATTTACGCGGTCGGGATGACGGCTTATAGCCTCCTGACGGGGTCGCTCGCGTTGGACCTTAGCCGGAACAGCAGCGTAAACGACACGATTCGCGCCATCTTCGAACAACCCGCGGTCCCACTGCGACAGCGCGCCCCTCACATCCCGCAACCCGTGTGCGAAATCATCGATCGCGCCCTTGCAAAGGACCCTGCACAGCGTTGGCAAAGCGCTGGGGCGATGCGCAACGCCCTCCTGCACTCCATATAAAATCTGTGAAAATCCTCGGAATTCGTGGCATAATCCGCCCTGAGGAGAAGGTTGATATGAGATCGATCTGGAAGGGCCACATACGATTCTTGCTGGTTGCGATCCCCGTTCGCGTCTACAACGCCATCGAGACCAGCGAAAAGATTCAGTTTAATCAACTGCACCGCGAAGATTTTGGTCCAATCGGCTACGACAAGCGTTGCAAGAAGTGTAACGAGGTGGTCACTAACGATCAGATCACCAAGGGTTACCAGTATGAGCCGGATCGTTACGCGATTGTCGAGCCGGACGACATCGCGAAGATCAAAATCAAAACCACCAAATCAGTCGATATCGTCGGCTTCGTCGATCGTGAAGAGATACCGACGACGTTTTACGATGCGCCTTACTTTGCCGGTCCCGATGGCGCAGTCGCAGAAAAGCCGTACGCGCTCTTGCGAGAAGTGATGAAGCAGACGGGCAAGATTGCCGTCGGCAAAGTCGTTCTCAGAGATCGTGAGGATCTGGTGGCCGTGTTTCCACTTGAAGATGGCCTCGTGCTTCAGAAGCTGCACTACCCACACGAGCTCCGCAAGATGGAAGATGTGCCCGATCTCGAGAACGTGCAAAAGCTCGACGCACAGAAACTGAACAAGAACGAATTGAAACTCGCCACGACGTTGGTGCAGGAGATGGCGACGACACTCTCAGAGGTCGATACCGAAGACAATTACTACAACGCGCTGCGCACGCTGATCGATTCGAAGATCAAAGGGCGCGAGGTTGTCGACTTTGAACCGGTTGAAGAACTTCCCAGACTTGATATTATGAGCGCGCTGAAGCAGAGTTTGCAGGCATCGAGCCGTAAGCCGATGGTGAAGGCGCCGGCAGCTGCGGGATCCAAGAAGAAGCCGCAAATCGCGCTCGTGAAACCTCGCGCCGCGAAGAAACGAAAGGTTGGTTAAAGCCACAGAGTCACACGTTCTTTTGTGCCTTTGTGGCCGGTTAGTACTAAATGAAAGACCCAAGCACTAAGGTAATCTCATTTCCCTCACCTGTCCCGTCAAAGGCAGATTACCAACGTGTCAAATCTTCTTATTCGATTAAAGAGATCAAACAGCTGTTTGGTCTGAGCGAAAAGACTCTCCGTCGTTGGACCGAACAAGGCATCATTCACGCGTCGCCCTCTTCACAAGCACCTGACTATGTTTACGACTTCAACGCTCTCACGCAGTTTCGACGAGTGCGTGAGCTGCGCGCACAGGGTCACAGCATTCGGCAGATCGAGGCAGAGCTTCAGGGGCAGTTGAACTTGTTTCGCACAGAGGCGCCACGCCTCGCGCGGTTGCTGACTCCTTTCGAAGAAGCTCTGCTATTGCATGAGCGCGGCGACGCGACCGCAGCCGAGCATTATCTTGAAGCCATCAGCGAAGGCGATAACGTCGCTGAGGCTTATTGCAATCTCGGGATCATCAATCTCGAGCGTGGGCAGATCGTGAACGCGCTCGACAACTTTACGCTCTCCTTGAAAAACGATCCACGGCACGTCGAGGCGCATTACAACCTGGCCAACCTTTATTACGACGCCGGCGATGTACAGCTTGCAAAACTCCATTACGAAGCGGCGGCGCTAATCGAGCCGGGGTTCTCGTTAGTCTATTTCAACTTGTCACTTGTGTATCACAAGCTCGGCGATTTGAATGCTGCTTCCGCGACGTTGGAGAAGTACCGGCAGTTGGAGCCAGAAGACGAGGACCTCGAAGTGCTGAATCAGATGCTGAAGGCGATGAAGAGCGGCAGAACTTCACCGCTGAGCATTGGTCCGAAGCCGGACCGATTGTAACCGTCAAAGTCGTCTAAATTGCTGGCGGTGGGCAGGAGGGCTGCCCACCTGGTCGTACTGGATCGCAAGAAAGGTGAACGATCCGTCATACGGTATCTCTAGAAAAAACCGAATCACGTGTCTCTTCCAGAACACGTTTCGGAGGTGGGTTTTGTGTGGTAGCGGAATCGCGTGGACCGGATTATAATTGCGCTCCCGCAGCTTTCACCTGCTTTCAGTGGATTGCTAAACATAAGTGACCCGGGACAAGGAGGATTTCCCCTGTGACAGACCCCAAATGTCGTGTGCTTTGTGTGGACGATCACCGCGACACGTCTGAGATGTTGCAGATGTTGCTCTCGGAAGAAGACTATGAAGTTCACACCGCTGGAACAATGGAAGAAGCTTGTAAAAAGGCCGTAGCGATCAAGTACGATCTTTACGTGCTGGACAAGCGCTTGCCGGACGGAACGGGTATGGAGTTGTGCGAGACGTTGATGAAGGTTTCCCCAACGGTTCCGTGCATCTTCTACACTGGCGACGCATACGAGATTCACCGGCGCGAAGCCTTCGCGGCGGGAGCAGCAGCATTTGTCGCGAAGCCTGACGTCGAGGGCCTCATCAATGCCGTGCACCAAATCCTCTCGAATAGCGAGTGCGCGACGACGCGTTAGTTGTTGAGATGTTTGTGTGTGGATTGGAGAGATGCGGTGACAAGTGGGCTTGCTTGACACTCCAAATATCACCCGTATAATTTTCCGCGTCACTACAAGGGCCGATAGCTCAGTTGGTAGAGCAGCTGACTCTTAATCAGCGGGTCGCAGGTTCGAGCCCTGCTCGGCTCACCAGAATTAGCAATGATTTACGGCAGGCTGAAACACCTGCCGTTTTTCATTTGCGGACAACTTGAGACCACCTTTTTTGACGATGCAGAATCATACTTGTCCGCGGAATTAAGGAAATGACCCAGCGCTCTTATGTGGGACTTGTAACGCTTATCAAAGTAGAAATGGTACAACCAAGATCTATTGCATCGCAGAACCTGGTCAGAGATTCTCTCTAGGTAACTTTGATTACCTTCGGCGTCTTCATACTCATCACGCCTGTCGAGCCGCTGTAATCGATAGGCTCACCGGCCCTGAGGATGGTGAGAAGAGTCGACATCTCAGAAGCATTCACATTCTGGATCACCTGAGTGGTGGGCGTAATTGAAGGTGGAGTGATTCCCACGAGCGTGATGGTTCCTACTTTGGTCTTTTGATTCCACGAGGCCGAAAAGTTCCCAACTAGCATTAACTGACTCCTTTCATTGCGACCGTCACGTGTCGGTAGGCGCTAACCTGTCAATGTTGTTACTTGCGCTGGTGCGTCCTATGAAACGACGAGCAGCATTGTATGTGATAGTGATGAACGAATTGCAACGGTCCAATTCAAATCACCGGTCGTGCCCACCTTCACGTACGTCAGTGCCGCAATACGAGTTTTGCAGTCCCGTTCTCCGGCGCCGCACTAACACGGACGCGTAAAGCGGTTCAAATCCCTACTCATATCCAGAGCCTACCTAAGTCCCTTTTTCTTAAGCTGCTCTCGCAATGCCGCAGAGACAGCCGCGTCAAAGCCGTTGTGTCCTCTGCCATTGCGTTTCTTTTGTTCCGCGGCGATGTAGTCGGTGCGTTGCTTTGAAAGAGACAGAATGTGTTTGCGAATCTCACGGCGCTCAGCGAGTCGTTTTTCAATCTCTTTCGTTCGTTGTTCAGCCGAAAGCGTTTTAAGTTCGGATGGCAAGTCCTCAGCCTTAATCGATTCGAGTTTGGTTGACCCGTTTTCTATATCCTGCAACAGATCACCAATGTATGCTTTCGCGTTCAACGCCTTATTCACCGATCTCTCAGCCGCTGCGGATGGTGCAGAACGCGTGGCAACGGCAGCCTCGGTTCTATCCGCCATGTCTTTTCGTAAACCTCGATAGCTCTCACCTTCCGCACCCGCGCCCCCGCCGTAAGCCAGGAATGTTCCTCCCAGCCGCGTACCAAGCTGACTTAGCTGTTCATCGTATGGAGTGGAGATTGTTTCCACGCCGCCGTCCTGAGGAATCAGGAAGTACTGCCCCTGACCCCGCCGGGCGATTGCTTCCCACATCTGTTTGGTAGTGGGGGAAGTGCCGCATTGAATCGTGTTCACTATGATTCCCTGCTTAACTGCAAGGTCGGCAGTAGTGAGAGTGTCGGGTTCATCGGAATAATTGTGAGCCGGAGCGTCTCCAACCAGGAAGAGTATTTGTGCATGCTTTGAGGAAGATTGTGACCAGCCGGCTTTAGCCACTCCGTCCGCTAAAGCACGTCTTACGTTCTCTGCCTCGTCGCCTCCTCCGGCAGCCTCGTACTCCATCAATGTCGAGTAAACCTTATCCAGATCCTCGGTCAACGGCAGTACCTGCGTGATGTACTGATCGCCGCGGTCCCGGTATGCGACCAAACCGACTTTTACCGACGACAACGAGGAGGTTTGCATTACTTCATTTACAATTCCCCAAATCCGTTGTTTCGCTCCAGAAAGGAGCCCGCCCATTGACCCGGTGGTGTCCAAAACAAAGACCATCTCCATAGTCGGTCCAGCTGAACTAAGTTCGACGGGTGCGATTGGCGGTTCTTCGATGCCCTTGAAGACCCAGGCAGTGGCTACAGCGACTCCAATACTAAAGGTGATTACGGCGGTCAGGATGCGAGCGGTAAGTTTGCTCATTGTTCGAACCTCCTTGGAAATGGCTGGGTTAGGATTTGTTAGTTAGACGCGCAAATCGTCAAATCGTTCCCCTGTGTTTACGTTTCACGGCGGTTACCGTTAGCAATGGAACGCAATCCAGTCCATTTCTTGCAGCGCGTCAAAGTTGCTGCGAAATTCAATCTCCATCCCTTCAACTGGAGTTAGACCCAAAACTCTTGCGAACTCCAACTGACGATAGTTCCGTCAGTACTCTGACACCGCCATAACGCCGCGCGCTTCATTCCTTAAGAGCTTGTTCATCATTTTTGCAATCGCACTGAGGCTCGTCGATTGATGAGCGTTGCCACGGCTGGAAATGAATTGCCCGTTTAAGACATATAAACGTGGCGACCCCCGACACCGCTGAAAACTCGTTCTTATCCACATTACTGAGGTTCTGATATGTTGAGAAATCAAACTACCGCCCCGAAAAGTCTGCTCGTAACCTTCCTCTGCGTCTCGCTGTGTCCCTTCTTACTGCCCCAGCAGGCCGAGGCGCAGATCGGGAAGAGAGTGCAAATCCAGATCGGCAAGCCATCCGTTTGGTCGATGGGGCAGGCTCACTACCTGCTTGCCGACATGCGAAAAAAGAATCGCGCTCTCAAGACCCGGATGCCGGACGACGCAGCCCTTGACCCAAATGCCATCAACGCCACGTCGATCAAAATCCTGAGAACCCTGCTCGATGTTCGCGGCGAGTACAACCAGAAGATCGCGCAGGAAAACTCCCAGGCCCAGCGCGAGGAGGGCTTCAACCTTCACCGGCGCGATGAAGCGCGGAGCAGACTCGCTGGCAAGCAGAACGAAAGGGATGACCTCCAATTCCGAATTGAGGATATCGAGCGAAGATTGGCCCGCCTGCGCAAAGAGAAGCTGCTGCGCGACGAGGAGAGGGAAAAAGATGCGCCGCTCACCTCGGAAGACCGGGCGCGCGAACTCAAGATTGCCGAGCTGGAGAGCACGCTCACCTCGCGCACTACCGAGAAGACCAGACTCGACAGCGAGATCACCGCGCTCGAAACAACGGCCACAGCCAATGTTGGTACGACGACGCTGACGGCCCCGTCGATACCGTCTAACGACGCTGGAGGCCAGCTACCAGGCCTCGACAGCCTTGGTGATTACATCAAGAACTCCATCGGCCAGGTGAAGCAGCCATCGTTGTCTGCCTCGATCGCGCTCGACAACTTTATCGGAATGCAATACGAAATCATCGCCAAGCAGTTGACTCTGCTGCGCGACGAGCTCGGTCCCGACGAGAGGCTTGTCTTCCTCGAACTGCCCTCCAACATCTACACTGTGCCCGACAAGGCAGACGACTACATCGTGCAGTTGCGGTGGCGAGCCAGGCACTACTACAAAAGCGACGCCAACCGCGCCAGCCAAAGTGATAGCCATTCGAACATCGGAAACAGGCAGACCGAGTGGGACAGGATTGAAGAGAGTCTCTACGGCCTCAAAGCTTCACAGCGTTCCAGCGTGTGCGCGACGCAGAAGTCGGGGGCGGCGCCGTTGAGTACAAACGAGGGTTGGCTTTGTGTAAATCCTCCTCCGGCGAGCGGGTTCAAAGATTACGCAGTCCGTGACGGCGTGCGGTCCGAGGAGCCCAATCTGCGTCGCGCCGCCGTCCGCGCTCTCGACGTCATTCCCCGCCAAAGCGCGCTCAATGTAAACGAGACTTACGCCACCGCCAACAAGAAGAACTTCCTTGGCGTGCTCAAGCTGCTAAGCGGCATCGGCCTCCAGGTTAACTACCAGCGTGAGCGACAGCTCTATGAGCAGTTTCTTCAGCAGGAAATCTTCGCCTCCGGCTTCGGCAAGGGGCGTGAGGAGTTTGGCTGGACATTCGGCCCGCAGCCCGGCTCGAAGCGCGTTTCGCCCGGCTTGCGTACCACCTACGCCGTGCTCGCCGTTCCCCGCTACGCCTCGGCGCTCGACATCGAGGTCGAGGGTGTGGCGTATCCACGGAAGAAAACGCCGGACTATTCGTACCGGAAAGATGAGCCCGGCAATCAGCTCGTCACCCACGAGAGCTTTGTAGTACGCATTCCCAACGAGATTACCGAGAACTTCTGGGTCGATACGGTTGACTACACGCCCGTGACAAGCGGCGGGACTGTGACGGTGAAGATCAACGGACGCAACTTCTCGCCGCAGACCGGCGTCCTCGTTAACTCAGTACCGCTCACACGCGCGCTGTCTCTCGCCAGCAATGAGACCGTCGACGCCGCGATCACTACGGCCACCGGTTCCGGCGTGCACGGCGCCTTCGAGCTGTTGTCGAGTGACGACATCATGCTCACCTTCAACATGGGCGACGCGAGGTTCGTCGGCACGCCAACTATCACGCTCGTCACACCGGAGCGGACAGACTCGATCAACAACCTGCCTCTAGATAGAGTCAACGGCACCGTCAGGCAGAACGATTACAAGCCGACTCTCAGGGAACTGAGCTCAATCGAACCGATGTTCACGCAGGGCCTCGGCTTGCGAGAGTACGTGAAAGAGCCGAGTGGCGAGGTCACATGCAAGGGCAATACTTACCTCAAGGGGCGACTGTACGGCGCGGGTATGCTCCCGGAAGCAGTGATCGAGGTTGACGGCAGACTCATCACACAAGCAAATCGAAAGGGCATCCAGGACTACGTCGCCACAGAAAGGAACGCTCTTACCGCCAAATATATCGAGAGCGCGCGCGACGAGCAGGGACAGATCACTAAGCAGAAACAACGGGCGGCAGTCCGATCAGCACAGGCAGCGTTCGACGAATCGGGCACTTTGGAGGACGCTTTGGACTCGATAGGTAAAAAGTGCGATGACAAGGAAACGCCCCGCGAGTACGTCTACCAGTATTCGACGGGCGAGTACCGCATCTTTGCGCGTGTGCGAAACAAAAACAAGTTCGAGGTGCGTTACAAACACCAGACGGCGCACGGGTTCGACGTAGCAACCTACAAGTATGTGGAAAGTCAGCAGCCGCAGGTCAGGCGCTATGTCGCCGAGGCCGGCGATAACCATTCGCTCGTGGATCTGCGGATTACGACTAACATCTCCCTGGACCGGCTCACGCTCAGCCTGGGTCACGGAGAGGAGAAGGACGCGGACAGGAGAGGTGACGTTAAGTTTGAGGGCGACAAGAATTATCGCGCGGTCTTCCTGGTAACTGATGAGAAGCTGGGTATGAAAGGCGGCAAGCCGATCATGGCCAAGCGCGATACGATCACTGTTACGGTCGCGGACAAAGATGACCCATGGAACAAGCAATCTTTCGACGTGGCGCTCCCGTTGGAGCCCAAAATAACAGGCGTAGTTCACTCGGGCACTGGCAAGGCAGAGGGCAAGGCGGACGAGGAGCCGGTGGCGTTGATCTCGGGGCGTGACTTGCACCACGTCAAGCGCGTCTTCTTCGGCGAACAGGAGGCGACCATCGTCGGTGGGCCAACCTTCGACTCCGTAGAGGTCAAGGTGCCGAAGCGCGGCGACGTGCCGGATGGTGAGAAGATCACGGTTAGCGTCCGTGTGGTGACACCGGCCAACAAGGTCTCGTCCAATTCACACTACACGTTCGTGGGTAAACCGAAGCCCCCGACCCCTCAGACGACCGGCACTCCGACGAAGACCGGCCCAGGTACTCAATAAGTCAATCTTGGACCGACGGCGACGCAGTGAGTACTTGTTGAAGCGACCGAAGAGATTGCGGAACGAAGGACAATTGAAACTGTTGCTGGCCTGTCCTGTTAAGGATTGGTTCGAGCCTCGTGATCGTTCCGAAAACTTAGCTCCGGCAATAAGTAACTCCGGAAGCGTCGCTCACGAAGCGTCGTAGGGGTGATGGGCGGGGATGGTGATGAACTTGTCCTCTTCGATGATATAGGCCGTGAGGTTGTAGCCGTAGACGCAGCCCGTATCAAGTCCAATGGCGCGTGGGCCGCGCCGCGGTTCCGGAGAGGGCCAGTGGCCGAAAAGCACCACCTTCTCGCCATCATAAACTTCATACCACGGCGTGCCTTTGTGACTCTCGCGGTCCTTGCCCAACGTTCGCAATAACGTCATGTCCTCGGACGTCTGCGAGTACAACGGCACATTCGGACGCAAACCCGCATGCACAACCAAATGACTGCCGAGATCGATCGTAAACGGCAACTGGTTCAGAAACGGCAGGTAAGTTTCTTTTTCACTCTTCAACTCTTTGTGCGTCGCTTTTTGTGCAGCTTTCAATTTGACCTTCTCGCCGCCCCACTTCCGCCGCAACGCCAGATCATGGTTGCCGATCACCGTCCGGAATCGCGGATCGTTCATGAAGAGTTGAAGCACTTCGCGGTTCTTTGGACCCTTCGTTACTAAATCTCCAACACAAACGACACTGTCGTCCTGCCCTAAACCCACAGTTTGCAGCAGATCCATCAGCTCGTCATAACAACCGTGAATATCACCAACTACAATTGTTCGACTCGTCATAACCCTACTTGTAAAGGTAAGTCTTACTTTCCTTCTGGTCCCATTCCACGCTATCAATGTTCTCGCGATCAGACGACAGTATCTCTTCACTCAACTTGCTCGTGCTGATCGCCGGATTGAGGTTCACCAGATAAACAAGCTTGCCCAGCGGCGCGTCCGCATCCTCGCGATCGAGTTGACGAAGCTCATAATCGAAACCATGACGCTCGAAGAGTCCTTTCAGCAGGTGATCAGCGCGATCGACGCTGCGCGTCTGTACGGAGATCTCCATCGAACGGAACACCTGGAACCGTTCGAAGTGTTCCAGCACAGCCAACGTCAATAAAACAAAAACCGTCAGTATGATGGCCATGTCCCAACGTCCCACGCCCGATGCGAGCCCAACGCCAAGACACACGAGCAGCACTGTAGTCTCTTTCGGATCACGTATGTTCGTGCGGAAGCGCACGAGTGAAGCAGCCGCGAAAATTCCGAATGCGCGCGCCGCACTGTCACCAACTACCATCATCATCGCTCCGGCGACCACCGCCATCAGGATTTGCGTCTGCGCGACGTAGGGATTCCGCCGGGCCGCCGACACACCGCGCCGCGGACGAAACGCCAGGAGCGCCGCGAGAAACGCAGCGAGTGCAAACCGCAGCGCAATCCGGGCTGACGCTGCTTCCCAACTCGAGACAGTGGCGGGCGAGAGTCCAGTGTCGTCCGGGCCGAAGAGTTGACCAAACAACGGCAGGTCTTCGGCAGAGGAAGGAGTTGCGGCTGGAGAAGCAGCAGGCGCCGCAGTTCTGCCAGCGGGCGCCTGGTCGCGAAAGTAGTAAGCGAGTAGCCCGCTTGCCAACAAGATGGCGATAAACAGTCCCAGCACCGCAACGGTGACGCGGTTCATAAATTGTCCTCTCAGATACTCGTTATTTCTTAGACCACAGTCGCTTGCTCTTCAACGAGTGCACATTTCGAGCAGTAGGCGAGCTGTTTGGGCCTTCGAAAAATAACTGGCTATTGAACGGCGCCTCACCCGGTGCCATTGCCGGACGCTCGTAGCTGCCGTCGGAAGTCATCACTCGTGCCTTCACGTTATCACGCAGGTATGCAGCAAGCACGTCCTTCAGATACGTCTTGATCTGCGGATCGAGCACCGGGGTCACGACCTCTACGCGACGATCTAGGTTGCGCGCCATCCAGTCAGCAGATCCGATGTACACCTCTTCATCACCACCATTCGCAAAGTAAAAGATGCGACTGTGCTCGAGGAATGGTCCAACAATACTTCGCACGTGAATAGTTTGAGACAAGCCGGGCTCTCCGGGTCGCAGCATGCACGCACCACGCACGATGAGATCGATCTTGACGCCCGCCTGCGATGCTTCATAAAGCGCTTCGATGATGGTGAGGTCAGTCAAACGGTTTATCTTCGCTGAGATGTGCGCGGGGCGACCGGCTAAAGCGTGGGCGGTTTCGCGCTTGATCAGGTACATCATGCGTTTTCGCAGATTGAGCGGCGCGACCATCAAGCGGCTGTATTCCTTCTGCACTGAAAAGCCGGTGAGAAAGTTGAAGACGTCTGACGCATCATCACCAACCACCGAGTCGCTCGTCAGCAAACCGATGTCGGTGTACACCCGCGACGTAGTCGGGTTGTAATTGCCCGTGGAAATGTGTGTATAGGTTTGTAACCCGTGCTGCTCGCGTCTCACCACGAGTGCCACCTTGCTGTGTGTCTTCAACCCGACTAAGCCATAGACGACGTGCACACCGGATTCCGCGAGCCGCTTGGCCCACTCAATGTTGTGCTCTTCGTCAAACCGCGCTTTGATCTCGACGACGGCAGTCACCTGCTTGCCGCGCTCGCTCGCGCCGATCAGGGCCTGCGGGATGGGCGATTTCTTCCCGGTCCGATAGAGACACATCTTGATCGCAACGACGTCCGGATCGTTCGCGGCAGCATCAATGAAATCCACGATCGTGGCGAACGACGTGTAAGGATGATGCAGCAACACGTCCTGCTTTTTAATCGCGTCGAAGAGTGATTCCTTATTTCGCAACGCGGGCGGCACGACGGCCTTCAGTGGTTTGTCCTTCAACTCCGGTACGTTGATGCCGTAAAGCTCCATCAAATCCGGCACGTCAAGCAGGCCATCGACTTTGTACACGTCGTTTGCGTCGATCTTCAGCGATGTCGTGAGGTACTCGATCATCTCGCTGGGCATCGATGCCGAGACTTCAAGTCGTACAGGCAAACCAAAACGGCGTTCCCGCAGTGACTCTTTTATCAGCGCCAAAAGATCGGCCGCTTTGTCGTCGCGTATCTCGACGTCAGCATCACGCGTGACGCGAAAGAGATGTCCCTTGCTCAAATTCATATTCGGGAAGAGGGAATGAATGTTCGCTTCAATCACCTCTTCAGCGAGAGCAAATTTCATTTGACCTTTGTCGATCGGGATCAGCCGCGGGACGACGGGCGGCACTTTAATGCGAACAAACCTCACCTGCATTCCGAGCGGCGCTCCCGCGAGCGTGTCTTCGGGATTACTCTCAACCGTGAGACCGATATTCAGACTCAGATTAGAAATGTAAGGAAACGGACGCGATGGATCGACCGCCTGTGGCGTCAACACCAAAAAGATGTTCTTCCTGAAGTAGTCAGACAGGCTGCGCTTTTCGTCTTCAGAAAGTGACGCGTACCGCGCGATGACTACACCGTTTGATTCCAGCTCCGGCATCACCTCTTCGCGAAGACAACGCGAGTGCTCTTCAACGAGCGGAATCACTCGGTCGCGAATCACTTCGAGCTGTTCCACCGGCATCAATTCGCCGGGCATTGGTCCAATGTCGTCGATACTCAGCATCTCCTTGATACCGGAAACACGGACCATGAAGAACTCGTCGAGATTGGAAGAGAAGACGGCCAGAAACTTTAGCCGCTCGAGCACCGGATTCGATTTGTCGGTCGCTTCCTCGAGTACTCGTCGGAAGAACTCCAACTGGCACAAATCGCGGTTGAGTACTGACCAGGAAAGAAAACGTTTTGGTTTCGACTTCGGTTTACCCGATGGATCTAATTGCATTTAGTTCGTTACCTGAGAAGGTTGATTGGTACAGCGCGCGTCGATGATCATTCGTGCTTTGCGCACGAATTCCGCAGCCCACTCTGCCGGTGGTCGATCGCGCTCCGCATTTCGTGAAACTTCAAAGACTCTCGTGATCGTTTTGTCTCGCTGCTCAGCCTCGAGTAGTCGCTGTAGATTATCCGCCAGCAACTTGCGACCGTCTTCGCTGATGCGATTATCGCCGACACTCTTCGCCGTTGTCGTGCAGGCACCATCCTTTACCTCGATCGGCTTCTTGCTGCGCCAGGCGTCGAGTCGTGCCTTCTTCTCGCTGGCACTGGAAAAACCAAACGTCGATCCCATGTCACCGACGTAGAACACAGCCTGGCCCGGTTCGCACACCCGCGTGTTGCCATTCTTTTTGGAGTTCAAACACGCGAGTTTATGATTATCGGTTTTGGTGTCGCCGTGATCGATGAATGCGAGCCAGAGTTTGAACGCATCGATCTCTGCGCGTGGCGCGCCGGCCTGAAGCAGCTTCGTGAGCGTCTCCGCGAGCGAGGCTGAGTCTTTGTTATTGCAGTTGACGTCGATTCCGCGTGCGAGCGGCAGCTCAATACCTGCGGCTGGTTGAAAAGGTGAGAAGCTTGCGCCCTGAAAATCTTTCGTCAGGCTTTTCTTACAGTCCGGACAATTGACATCCGCGACCCACGCATCATCAGCAAAGAAGCCGAGGGCTTTGGAAAAACGCGACGACAAAAACTCGCCATAGATCTCACCGTTACGTTTGTCAGGCTGTTGTCCTTTGAAGTGTGGCTTGATTTTGTAACGAATCAGATCGCCGTCTTCGTCCGTAACGCCTGCGACTGAGCAGTGGAACTTCGGTGTCGTGCCGGCGCCTGGCGACTCATCTTTATTCGCGAGGCAGTTAAGGGGCTTAGCAAATCCCTTCTCATCAACCGGCGGAGCGCCGCGGCGCGGACCGTTTGCCGGGCTGTAACCGAGCACCGGGTCATAGCCGGGATCGGGCGCTCGATAAACTTTCGCCGTCTGCTCCGCGCGTGACCGCTCTTCCGAAGTAAAGCAGACCTGTTGGCCTACGGCGCGCGGAGAAAACAAAACAGCAATAGACAGAAATAACAGAGGGGCCATCCAGTTTACAGATGGGTTCTTTTGCATAGTTTACCCTTGAAGTTAGTGGTCTGGGCTCGCATATCGGTCTAAAAAGATAGCATTAATGGCTACTTTCTAGCAGCAAACGCGCCACTACCACCCGCGGCAGTTGGTGGTCTGTTCAGACTCCCATCTACGAGAAACGTTATCAACGTGACTTGGAAATGGCCTTTCTCGTTTTACCGAAACTGGTTTGAAATTTTGAGGTCACCGGTGCGGCGCTCGACGTGTGATCCAGTATTTCGAATCGACATTTGCGGCAGCGGGAGCAACTGCGTAGTCGCCTCGCCCCAGTTTATGTCAACCAGACGAGTGCCATCGAAGCGGCAAAACTGCAGCAACTCGTGACTATAGACTAACTCGCACACAGGACAGCTCTTCATGACGGACCTTGAAACTAAAGCCTATTTGTATACGCGAAAAACAGGCGCGGATCAGGCTAATTTAGATAAACTGGCGCGAAACCAGATCACGTTGAATGAGGAGACATTGATGGAGACTGATTTTAAAAACATTTCGGGGATGTATAGAGCTAACACCGATATCATCAGCAAGGCGATTGCGGACGTTCGACCGGAAGACTGGTTTCGAAAGCCAGGTGAGGATTCGAATCATATGATGTGGCTGCTCGGCCACGTGATCGTGCACCGCGCCCACGTCATCACAAGTCTCGGCGGTCAATGGGACCGCTCCTGGGCGCCGTTGTTTGCGCGAGGCACGCAGCGAGGTGATGATGCCCAGTATCCGCCGGTCGATGAGATGTTGGCGGCATGGAACGACATCTCCGAGCAGCTCAAAACAACTCTCCGCGCGGCGTCGAAGGACGTACTCGACCAACCCGCGGCGGAAGGTCCGCCCTCGTTCGATAAAAAACTAAGTGGCACTGTGGCCTTCTTCGCGTTTCACGACACCTATCACACCGGCCAGCTTAGTTTTCTCCGGAAATGGCTCGGCTACGGCCAAACCGTCGGATAAAAATTTTCTGCGAGTTACTTACGCGGCAGGTTGCGCAGTATCTCAGCCAGCATTTGATTAAAGCGAGCTGGATCTTCGAGCATCGGATAGTGGCCCGTGCCCTTGATGATCATTGCATCAAACTGCGGCGCATACTTGCGATTGATTTCAACACTCGTCGGAGTTCCATCGGCGTTGATCGCGCGTACCGGCACTTTCACTTCGCGCAACGCTGCCGCAACGTCATAACTGAATATCGACTTGAGGATCGCAAGCGCGACGTCAGGCTGTCGGGAGATCGCCTCGTTAATGATCCGCTCTTTCACAGCCGCGGGGGTCGTAGCTGAAAAGAAGAACTGGTTCATCAGACCCGTGGTCGCGGTCTTGAAGTCAGCCTGCATCTGCTTATACACTGCGTCCAGTTGCTCCGGCGGCACTTTCGATTCGACGTTATGTAGTGTGTCAACCGGAACAATCGCGACGACACGATCGGGCATTCGTCTCGTCGCCTCGAGCGCAATCGGACCGCCCATTGAACTGCCAACAAGTACAACTCGTTTCAAATTCAGCTTCGTCACGACTGTTTTGACGTCGTCGCCGTAACTCTCGACCGACCAGTTCTTCCTGCCCTGCCCGGACTGGCCATGGCCCGGGAGATCGATCGTGACGACACGATTCGTTTTGGAAAACTCCGCAACCTGGTTCTCCCAAAAATCGCGATTGCACGCCCAACAATGAATGAAGACAAGCGCCGGCTCACCCTTGCCGTGCACGGAATAATGAATCGGCACACCGTCAGCGGCGTTAACTACTTCAGACTTAGGCTGGGCCTGTGCCACGGGAAAAACAAATGCGAACAACAGGAGAATTGTCAGAAACATTTTTAGCGTCTCACTTTCTGTTAGCCACAAAAAAGCACAAACAGCGCCAAAAATCTAGCGCCCATAGTTGTTCTTCTTTGTGGCTAATGAAGTTGATCGACAAGAGATTTGGACCACAGGCTCAGTGGCCGTGCAGCTTTGCGGTTGTATTCCGTGGCGGCAGCGTTATACGTTGGCAGCAGTTTCCGCTGATCGCAGAAACATTCTATCAGCCGTGCGCGACCGAAGGTCTGCTCGATCACCACCGACATCTTCCAGCCGACTGTGTACCACGGTCCCTGGATGCCAAAGAACGAAAAGGCGGTCTTCTGAATTTGATCTTCCGTTAACTTGCCGCCAACGATGTCGAGGAAAAACTGTTCCAACTTCTTCAAATCATTATCGAAGTTTGCAACGTCCTTGTCCCAACGCGCGCGTTCGTCCGGGGCACTAACCGCGTGGGGATGAACGTCAGGACCACCCGCGGCCGCAAGCATCGCAAAGCCCTCACCAAATGCGCCCAACAGCTTGAGAGCTATCTGCACGTTCAGCGGTAATTTTTTTATCTCCGCTGAAGTGCTCTTTGAAGGACAACTGCTGCCGTATCCGATATGGTGAAGCTCGTGGGCAAGAGTGTTTTCAAATTGCTCGCGAGTCTTCGCGGGATCGAGATAAAGAAAGATCGCGGGATCCTCGTTCACTTCAAACACGAAGCTGTTATCACGCGGCTTGATCACCGGATAAATCTTCGCGCGGATCTGCGCATCTTTCGGCAGGTACGCGAGGGCCAATTGCGCCGCTTTCGTTATGTCAGCGCTCTTCCAACGCGCAAGCGTGTCTTCGAGCGAAGCACCGCGTCGCGCGAGCTCATCGGAAAGCACGAACGTCTTGAAGTCAGCGTTCTCAAACGACCGCTGCATCGAAGTCTCACGCTTTTTCAGTCGCACATAACCTTCCGTCTGAAAAATCCGCTGCCAGTCAGCTTCAACGATCGACTCGTTCGTCTTTCGTTTCGCGAGGACGTTCAGCACCGCTTCGGCTTCGTCCGGTACAAGCCGTACATTTACTTGCGCCGAGACTGACCCAAACGCAAACAACACAATGAGACAAAGTTTTAAAGCCATGTGTCTTAAACGGCGAAACACTGATGCCGCTCCCTTTTCGTCACTCGCTCAGGCCATTTCATCACATCTTTACCACAAAAACCGCAGCCCCGGTGTTTTTACGGTACAGGAGCCAAAACATGTTTGATTCAACACGACGAAATTTTCTGCGACAAACCACTCTGGGACTTGCTGCCACCGGCGTCTCGGGCCTGGTACTGTGTTCCCAGGCACAACCAACCCGGGAAGTAAACCGCCATAATTCAGATGGCATCGTGATTCAGATGGGACCGCCGCCACAAGACATCGCGCCCAAGAGTGATCTCAAGAAAGTCACGCCACAACCGTATGGTCCGTTCTACCGTGCCGGCGCGCCCTTCAGAGGCAAGCTGAGTGTGCCCGGCGAACCCGGTACTACATTCGTACTCTCCGGTCGCGTTTGGGCCTACGATACAAAACGACCACTGCCGGGTGTCGTTTTGGATTTCTGGCACGTAGACATACAGGAGAAATATTCAAACGGCACTACAGACTTTCGCAATCGCGGACGATTAATCTCTTCGGAGACCGGGCAATACGAGCTTGAGAGTATTCGCCCGATTCCCTACCGGCCAAATCCCACGGGCGATTTCTGGCGCTGCGCACATTACCATCTCGTCGCAGTCTGTCCGGGTTATCAACCGCTCGTGACGGAGATTCATTTTCAGGGTGACGCTCACAAGAACGATCCGATGTATCGCATCGAGAATGCGATCGCGTTTCAGGAACACAATGTTAATGGAAAGATGTTTCAGACGGGCGTGTTCGATATCGTTCTCGAACGGGCTTCGAAATAGCGAGGAAAAATAAGCACCGGCAGCACATGGCTACCGGTGCACAAATGTTATCAGTAAAGCTGGACAGGCGTGATTCTACGCCCGTCGTTTTCGGTTTAATTTTCGGGCAAACGCTCCGACCGCCGCGAGGCCAGTTCCCAGCAGCACCATTGCTGTTGGTTCTGGATTCTCGGAGATGTCCGCAGGCGTCTGCGGTTTCACGATCCCGAGTTTTGGCCCACGATTGACAGAGGTCATGCTAAATCCGAGGTGCTTTCCATTGTTATTTTCAAAATGTCCCGCGTAGAGGTACCCGGTTTCCGCACGTTCAAAATCAAACACGGTTAAGTTATGTCTCTCCGCAAAGATAAGCTTTTCGAGTAGCATGTCTGGATGCAGACTGTCAGCACGGGCCGAGGAAACAAGTGTCAGAATGAACACGGCACTGATGATGCCGGTTAAAACCCTTGATCTGGTCATACTTCAACCCTTCGAAACAATGTTTCGCTCCTTGGAGGCTCAGATTAGGGGAGTTGCACTTCTTTACGGGTGATGGTTGCGAAGGTTAAACAGAGTTTGTTCTGAAACTGTCACTCACATAGCACATCATTGTAACAATTAGGCGGATCACCGCAGGATTTGCAGCTGCTGGGGTTTCCCAATATCCGAGACTGTGACAACTCTTGAGTCGCCCTCACTGGCCTTCACGACGAAATTGAATTTTCGCGGACCCGGGTCGTGGCTTCCCTCAACCGGGCCAATCGAAACCGTGAACCCCCGCGCGTCGCGACGCACACTCAACGTCGTCCGGCGAAAGCCGCCACTCTTATATGCAGGACTCAGCCCGTCGTCTTCATAAAGTTTCGCATACGCCGAACCCGCATCATCAGGATAGATATTAAAAGTGATCGGATCGACCGGTTTTTCACCCACGTAGTTGAGTGCTGGTCCAACCGGAATGATCGCACCGGCACGCACGAACATCGGAACAACATCGAGCGGAGCATCGACGCTGATCATCGTCCCACCCG
>DAIOGT010000058.1:1259-5511 GCA_036745095.1 Pyrinomonadaceae bacterium | reverse complement strand
ACGAACATCGGAACAACATCGAGCGGAGCATCGACGCTGATCATCGTCCCACCCGTAAATTTCTTGTTGGTCCAGTAGTCGTACCAACTGCCCGCCGGCAAGTAGACGAGACGCCGAGTCACATCAGGCTTAACGATCGGCGCGAGGAGCAGGTCGTCGCCAACCATGAACTGATCGTCGAGGTTGTACGTGCTCGGATCGTCCTGATAGTTGAGTAGCAAGGGCCGAAACGGCGGCACACCCGAGCGATGTGCTTCTTCCAAAGCCGTGTAGAGGTAAGGCAGCAGCGCGTAACGGAGTTTTAGATACTTGCGAATTACGTCTTCGTAATACTTCCCAAACCGCCAGGGCTCCTGATCGTAACCGTCGCTCACCTTGTGGTTACGACAGAACGGCGCGAGAAAACTTACCTGATAAGAACGCACCAGCAACTCGCCGTTGCCCCGCCCGATAAACCCACCAACGTCGCTGCCGACAAAAGGCTCACCCGACAAACCGAGGGACGTGAACATCGGAACATTGAGCGCGAGGGCATCCCAGGTGCTGTTTGTGTCGCCGATCCACATCGTTGCGTAACGTTGAATGCCTGCATACGCCGCGCGCGTGATGACGAATGGTCGCCGGTCCGGTTGCAGTCGCTCGAGTCCTTCGTAAGTCGCGCGCGCCATCAACAAGGCGAACGTGTTCCGGTTTTTCGCGTGAGTTGTTTTCTCACCTTCATCGAAACTGACGACGTCCAGCTGGTTCTTGCCGGTCTGATCGACGAAGTCCGACGGTTCGTTCATGTCCGTCCAGATGCCGGCGATGCCATTGTCGGTGTACACACGATGCAGGTCGCCCCACCACCGTCGTGCTTCGGGCAGAGTGTAGTCGACAAAAACACTGTCACCCGGCCAGACGCGCGGCACAAACAGATCGCCATTCCGGCGGCGCTGAAAGTAGTTCTTTTCGAGACCCTGATCGAAAGCGTGATAACGCTCATTCTTATCGGTCGGATGCTTTACACCCGGATCGACTATCGTGACGACCTTCACGCCGAGGCGACTTAGTTTGTCAGTGAGAGCTTTCGGGTCGGGAAATCTTTGTTTATCGAAAGTGAAGACTCGATAACCGTGCATGTAATCGATATCGAGATAAACAACGTCGAGCGGCAAGTCACGCTTGCGATACTCATTCACCACTTCCTCAACCATCGTGTCCGGGTAATAGCTCCAGCGACTTTGTTGATGGCCGAGCGCCCAAAGTGGCGGCATAGGCATATGACCGGTGAGGTCCGCGTAGCGGCCAAGAATCTTTTTAATCGACGGGCCGTGGAAGAAGTAGTAGTTCATCTCGCCGCCTTCAGCGCCAAACCACGCGCGCTGCTGCGACGACTTCCCGAAGTCAAAATAGCTGCGATAGCTGTTATCGAAAAAGATCCCGTAGGCAATCCCGCGTTGCAGTCCGATATAAAACGGAATCGTCTGGTAGATCGGATCTTTGCCCTCGGTGTAACCAGGCGTGTCGGAATTCCAGTTGACGAAGGAACCGCGACGCTTATCGAGACGTGACGCTTTTTCACCAAGACCGTAGAAGTGTTCGTCAAACCCGAGTTTTTTCGAGGCCGCGACAAACGCTCCCGCCTTCGGATCGAACAGCATGCCGGCGAGACGACCGGTAGCGTCGTACGACATTGGACGTTCGTCAGAGTTGAGCAGTTGACGTGTGCGAGCATCGCGGAACGAGATCAATAAAGGTGATCGCTGGACGGCGACTTCGAGTTCATCGGTCGTTACGATTATTTCGTTCGGAAATTCCCTGAGGTTCCAGCGCGGCGTCGACCAGTCGAGTTTAGCGATGGCCCACGAGTGATCTTTCGCCGGGATTGGCTTCGCGAACGCAGCACGGACACGAACCAGATCCGGAGCGAGGATTGTTAGCTGAACCTGTGAATTATCCCCGCAGGTGAGCGTAACTGACTTGTCGCTTTTTTGAACACTCGTTACACGACCGATTGTTTCAAGGGTCGTGATGTCCTGAGCGAAAACGGCTGGACCACTCCCAAGCAGAGCCAGAAGGATGAAAAGGCGAATCATAGTTAGTCTCTGAGGGCAAGCCGGGCCGCTCCCAGCAGTCCCGCATCATCTCCACACTTCGCACGCACGATCTTCACGCGCGCTGCCAGCAACGGAAACGCACGCTCCTCGACCTGTTGATGCATGTGCTTTTCAAACAGGTCCCAACCATTCACCACGCCGCCACCAATGACAATCATCTCCGGGTTGAGGATATTGATCAGATTTGCCAGCCCAATGCCGAGGTACACTCCCATGCGCCTGAAGATTTCGAGTGCAAGATCGTCACCTTGTTTACCCGCGTCGAAGATCATCTCCGCGGTGAGATTGTCTTTTCCCTGCAACACTGACTCCGGATAACGCGGACTTGCCTCGCGCGTCATCCGCACGATTGCCGTCGCGGAGGCAAAAACTTCCAGACAACCACGACTGCCGCACGTGCACGCAACACCACCAAAAGGATCGACACACATGTGACCGATCTCCGCGGCAGCGCCATCGACTCCGCGCCACAACTTACCGTCGAGGATAATGCCGCCACCCACGCCAGTGCCGAGTGTCACGCAGATGATCGTCTTGCAACCAACGGCTGCGCCCTTCCACATCTCACCCACCGCCGCAGCGTTTGCATCGTTTTCCAGAATCGCAGGAAGATCGAGCCGGCTCGATAAAGCAGTCGCGAGCGGAAAGCCGTCAAGACACGGAAGATTCGGCGCCTTCACAACCGCGCCTTCTTCGACTTTCACAGTGCCAGGAACAACCAGCGACACCGCAGAAATTTCAGCATTCTGCTTTTGGAATTCGTGAACGGCGGCCACGATCGCATAGACGATTGCGTGGGCGTCTTTTTCCTGTGGAGTGTTCTGCTTGAACCGAGAATGAATACAGCCTTTTTGATCCACAATCGCGGCACGGAGATGCGTACCACCGAGATCGGCAGCGAAGATCAATCTTTTATCCGTATTATCCGCGGCTCCCATACCGCTCCCACACGACTTTCGGTGTCTCTACATTCCTGCCGCGCTCGATACTCATCGCGAGCCGAATAAATTGAGCCATGGACCACGCCAGCGGTGTCGCCGATCCTGTCCCCGCACCGACACGAAAACCTGGCCCATCTCGATCCCAAACCTGCTCCGGGATCATCAAACCATCATTCGCGAAACCAGCGAGCGTATCGAGTCGCATCCGCGCCGACGCGATGTCGCCCGCCGCCAACTCATATTCACCGCGCTCACCAGTCAACAAGGTCCAGAGTCGTCCAACACCATTGCGTCCATCGTACTTCCCGCCATCCGGAGTCTCACCATACGCGTCGTGATTGTACCGGTACCATGCGTCACCAACTGGCGTCTTAACTTTAATTAATTGATCGATAAGCTTCAGAGACTCGACGATCAGAGGATCGCGTGGCGCCTTGATGCCAAGCCGCACGAGCTCCAGAAAACCGGCATCGAGAACCTTTCGTTCATCGACGACACGACTGCTGCTGTTGATCTCCATCTGCGCGCCGTCGTTGGGATTGTCGTTGGCAGTGATTCGGAGGTAATTTCCGGGCGCGCCGTCGCCTTTGGTGACGGTCCACTTTTCGACGTTTTGCGCCCAGTTGTCGGCCGTATCGAGATACTTTTTGGCTGAGGCATCGTCGCCGTTTACGCGCGCGATCTCAGCCGCGCACACGAGACCGGCAATCTGTGTTGCGATCGACGATGGCGAATAGCCTGACTTCTCTTCCCAGCGATCCTGAGAGGTGCGTGGGCCATGACGCACAACAAAATCCGCGGCGAGCTTGATGTCACTCAACCACGATCTACGATCATTGCGACCGAGTTGATAAGCAAGGACGAGCGGCAAAGCTACCTGGTCCATCTGCAAACCGTTGCCGATCGCGCGTCCATCCACAAAGGAATTCTGTGGGAAGCTGCCGTCGAGTTTCTGCTGCACATTAAACAGGTAGTCGAGCAGGCGATTGGCCGTAGCACGATCGCCCAGTGCGTCGAACGCTGTCGCGACGTGATAAAGATCACGAGCCCATACTGCGTGATATCCAGTGACCATCGGCTCGTTGGCATTTGGTCCACCGCCCCACGGACTTGACGGCGAAGCAATGACGGCGCCGCGATAAATCTTGTCTTCAAGGCCCTTCAAGACCATGGCCGCCATGTTGAATTGTCGCTGGTGTTTCGCGATACGCGGCA
>DAIOGT010000058.1:0-1159 GCA_036745095.1 Pyrinomonadaceae bacterium | reverse complement strand
CCAGTGAGTCCGCCGGAATCATGCATGCCGCTGTTGTTCAGCGATGGATCGTAACGAACGCCAAGTCGCGCTTCGGTTTGAGTCTCAAAGTCGATATGGATCAGCACTGTGCTGGCGCGAGGGTCCGTGATGTACGTCTTTGTTATGGTGTAGCGCCCGTCCTTTGACGTGTTCACCTGGCGAAAGGTGAGTGATGCGGGATTCGGAAGATCGAGTCGATGAACAGTGTCGTTGATTTCATTCTCGATCTTATCGCCAATGATAATTTGAAGCTGCAGGGTCTCGACGTTGGGCACGTCGAGTGCCGGATAGAAAACCTCCGTCATCACCCCATCAGCAAGCGTGAACCAAACTTTCGAAGCGAGCGTCGTCGACGTTCCAAACCCATTCTTCGCTGCCGTGGGCCAATGCGCATCCGCGCTCTGCCCCAACGCCACGTGGCAAATAAGCAAAATCAAAAATAGAATCCGTGTCATTTGTGGCTATTTTTCGGAAAAATCTGGTACGCCCAGGCATCCAGCGAAATTTTCCGTCGGCCGACCAATCCAGAGAACGGCCGATTCGAAAAGTTGATCGCAACTAGAACCTCTTCATTTCCGGCACGACGAACAAACGTGACCACACGCGACTCATCCGAGTTCTTCACCCACTCGAGCGTTCCGCGTCGCAAAGCCGTGCTCGACCGCCGTAATGCCATCATCTTTTTGTAGAACGCTGGAAAATCCTTGCGACGCTCGGCGATGGGCCAAAAGATCGGAAGCTTTTCGAACAAGGCGGGGGCGCCCGATTCAGTCGTATCGCCGACTTCCATGCCGTTGTAGATCATCGGCACGCCGTCGAGGGAAAACACAAACGCCGAAGCCGCGAGCGCCGCGGGTTCACCAAAGCGTGCGATCGCACGTCGCTCGTCGTGATTGTCGGAGAAGCGCATGTGCAGCGCGCCTTTGGGCCATTCCCTGACTTCCTTTTCCCACGCTACACGCAGATCAGAGGCGGGGCCGCGACCCTGCAACACGTTTGTCAACGCGCTGTGAAGCGGCCAGGAGTAGTCGAGATCGAATGCGTTGACTAACAACTCTGCTTTGTGAGCTTCCGCGAGCATCATGATGTCGGGCTTGATCTGCTCGAGTTCGCGACGCGCGTTTTCCCAGAAGTCCGT
>DAIOGT010000057.1:0-25130 GCA_036745095.1 Pyrinomonadaceae bacterium | reverse complement strand
TGAAAATCATGTGGGCCGGATACGCTTTTTCGAAAGACTTCCGCGAAGAACGCGGTCACGCTTTCATGCTCGACGATCAAACTTTTACTGAGCGCCAGCAGGTGGCCCAACAACCGGGCACCTGCGTCAACTGCCACGCTTCAGTGTACGTCGCTTACAAACAACTCGGCGGCGGCGATATCGTCAAGGGTTTCGAAGCACTAAACAAGCTGCCGTATTTTGAAGCTCGTAAGATTGTGAACCATCCGGTTGCGTGTATCGATTGCCATGATTCACAAACGATGCAATTGCGCGTTACGCGTCCAGCATTCATCGAAGGTATGCGCGTGTTGAAGGCGTCGCAAGGCATCCAGAACTACGATGTAAACAAGCAGGCGACGCGGCAGGAGATGCGCGCGTTTGTTTGCGGGCAGTGTCACGACGAGTATCATTTTAGTGGTCCGGAAAAGCGCCTCGTCTACCCGTGGTCCAAGGGACTTCAGGTAGAGAACATCCTTGCTTTTTACGACGAGCAGAAGTTTAAAGACTGGGAACATGCGACTACCGGAGCGCCGGTGCTCAAGGCGCAGCATCCGGAGTTCGAGATGTGGAACCAGGGAATTCATGCGCGTTCGGGCGTCGTTTGCGCGGATTGCCACATGCCTTACAAGCGCGAGGGCGCATTGAAGATCAGCGATCACCACGTTCGTTCGCCACTGCTGAACATCAATCGCGCGTGCCAAACGTGTCACAGGTGGTCTGAGGATGAACTGAAAGCGAGAGTGGAAACGATTCAGTCGCGAACACATAACCTTCGCAACCTCGCGATGGATGCTCTGGTCGACTTGATCAACGACATCAAGGCTGCAAGAGACGCGGGCCGGACAGACAGCGGCGTCACGACTGCGCAGGACTTTCAGCGTCGCGCGCAGTTTTATGTGGACTTTATTGAGTCTGAGAATTCAAACGGATTCCACGCGTCGCAGGAGGCCGCGCGCATTCTTGGTGAGTCGATCAACTTCTCACGCAAAGGTCAGGTCGCACTTCGCGGCGGGATCCAACCGGCGGCCACTACAGCCCGATGAATCGCTACCTAACGTATCGAAAGTCACGGGCGCGCGGCGCGGAAGTTGTCGAAAACAACTGTGCCCGGACCGACGGCTTCTGCCTGCCACGTTCCCGCCTTGAGCTCGAACAATACTGACGACAGCGGTACAGACGCAGTGTCCCACGGCTCGCTGAAGCGCATCACCCAACTTGCCGCGAGGCCGGGGTTGTCGCTTGCGGTTTCAAACACCACACGCCCAGTCGATTGATCATGCCGGATGCGCCAGAATCTGTGAACTGCAGAGCTGTAGGCTGACGTAAACAGGTTTCTCTTGCTGCCGCCTATTCTCGACTGGCAAATAAACACACCCTCTTCGACGTAGATTCGATAATAGTTGTGCGGATCCGATCCTATCGTGAACATCGCATCGGCTTTAGTTGACGGCGCGGGGCCCTGCACGAGCTCAACGAAACTTGAAGCGCCGGTGAAGTTGTAAGCGGCCGCAGACCTGATGCCGTTGTAATGAGATCCAGACTGCCCCTGGAACAGAGCGCCTATCTGAAAGCGTTGCAGTGTTTCAATTATCTGCACGCCCGCGTCAGTGAATCCACTGAAAAGATTATTTGGACTCCACTTCGCGAGGTTCAAAGAACTGTCGTTGAAGTCGTCCTCAAGCAGGACCGACGACTCAACCGGCGCGACGTAAGTAAACCCATTCGTCAGCGTCGCACTCTGTCCGTTCGGATTCGTCACAACGACGTTGACTGATCCGGCAGCATGAGCTGGCACACTCGCGGTGATAGAGGTGCTGGTTACAACGCTGACGTTTGTCGCGGCGGTTGAATCAAAACTGACCGTGGCGCCGGTACTAAAATTCGTTCCCGTGATTGTGACCGAAGTCCCTCCGGTTGTTGGTCCGGAATTAGGAGAGACTGACGTCACTGTCGGAGATAGTGGGGGCGGTGGACCACCGCCGGACGAAGGCAACACCGTGTTGTCGTTCTTCAAAGCGCCTGGGGAAGTATGCAAATAAGTTCCAGGTGACAATACGATCTGATCAATCGAGACGCCATCTTCCCTGCCCTGTACGCGGATCGTGTGGGTTCCCGTCGATTGAAAGAAAATCTGTGGTCCTAAGACTCCGACTCCCCAACCGTTGTCCTGCCAACCCCATCCACTGAGCCCGCACCCGGAACAGTCTTCGAGATTGATTTCAGTGCCGGACGTGGTCCCGATGCGAAAGACAGCAGCGCCGCTACTGTTCACGCTATCTGAAAACTGCACCCAGACAGAATCGTTACCCCAAAAGTCGCTCTGTGCTTTCGCCCTGATCCAAAGCCGGTACGGTCTGCCGGCTTCGGCGGTGAAAGTCGTCTCAAAATAATGTGGTGGATTTACGAACGGTGTCGTGACCTTGGGCACGCCTGCATCCGCATGATGAATGCGCATACCTGCGGCAGCGCTTAGATCTGAAACGGTGGACCATCCACCAACCTTTAACGGTGCTTCACCAGCATAAAGAACGACCTCCGCTGCCGACGTTGGAGGCGGCGTTGGTGTCGGAGTCGGTGTTGGTGTTGGTGTTGGCGTGGGAGTCGGCGTCGGTGTCGCGGTCGGAGTTGGGGTAGGAGTCGGAGTTGGAGTCGGAGTTGGAGTTGGAGTTGGAGTCGGAGTCGGAGTCGGAGTTGGTGTTGGCGTTGGCGTCGGTGCGGAACCTGACGCCGTAAACCGCCATACCGATCCGCCCGCACTCTGGTTAGCCATAGTCTTACTGACGATGCGCCAGTAGTACGTGACGCCTGACTGTAATCCGGAAACGATAAAACTCTCTGACCCCGACGATCCGAGTGTGCCCGTGATCACGTCGGAGTTAAGAAGATTCAAGCTGTTCTCACTGGTACCCAGATAGACATCGTACTTATGCGCCCAACCTCCACCTTCCCAGCTCAACATCACGGACGTGCCCACAGTGCCGAAGTTCGCAGGTGACAAATTGGTGGGAGCACTGGGCGGCAGCGGCGTAAAGGCTTCGTACTCGGTTGCCGAATTCCACTTTCGGTCGAACTGCGTCACGAACCATTGAAAGAACCACGTCTTGTTCGTGAAATAGTTGTGCTCCTCCTGATAATTGAACGACTGCCAGCTCCAATTCGATGAACCGAAGATCGTCATTCCGAGGCCATAGAGCGACACAGACTTTTGATGGTTTAGTCCCTGGTGCTTACGCATCCGGATCTGAACGCCCGCTGCGTGCAACCGATCGACATTGTAAGGTCCCGTAAATTCAGCCCCCAGCCTGCTGGCATCGAAGCGATATTCGTGAGGCTCGGCCAGCAAACGCACGGGTAACCCGCGTGCTCTCGCCCGCAGCAAAGCGTCACAAATCGAGTTGTCAGTCACACGATACATCGTCAGATCGATCTTCTGCGTCTCCTGATCGATTAGCGCAATCGTGCGTGCGCCGTAATCCTCCGCAAGGTTCTGGTTCGGCACAAAGTTTACGGTCGGATCGATAGGATGAGTCGGATACTTGCGCGTGAGCCCACTCGAAATGTTGGCATAGTTGCCGTAAGTCGACGTGTTAATCCAAAGGTCGTCATACCTCGTCTTGAAGCTATTGACCACCGCGGCATCAGCCGCGAAATACCACGCTCCGTCTACATAGTTAACAAAGGGATCATACGGACGAACATCGCCATCGCCGAAGTTCGACCCTGTAAAGACGACTTTGTTCTGCGCCGCGAGCAGCATCATCTTGATGTGAATAATGCCGTCGCCGAGCTTGTAACGCATGGGAATCCCGGCAGCTTTGAACTGATCGAGTATTGGTTGGTTCATCGGAAATTTCAGATTGCCGCGTGGCTCAACGATAAGTCGAACCGGGACGCCCGCCCGATGCCGGGCGATGACTGCGTCGGCCAGACCCGGCAGCTCGATCATGTAAAACGCCATGTCGATCCCAGCAGTCTCGGCGTTAATGAGCTGGATCAACGGCGTATAGCAATCTTCGAAAGACGGGTCGCACAGTCGTTCCTGCGCTGAAGACAGTTGCGGTGTGAGGAGACAAAAACCAACAATCACCCAAAAAGTGACTACTAAACGGCTGTTTCTGAACATTAAGACTCCGGGACTAACCAATTTTGCGGTTGAACTTTACGCAGTTCGCATGGAAAAAGTCTTTCGAGACTATTTCGGAGAGGTGGAGACGCAAGACCTGGGAACTTCTCTATGTGGCGGTTAACCCGCCGTTTTTGCAATGCGCGCCATTACTGCCAGCACGCCGAGATGATACGCGTTGTGGTCGGCAATCAAAAGCGCCTCACGCAGGATCGTTTGCCCGTCGCCTTGCGGTATCTTCGCGTGCAGATCTGTTGAAGGATCTTCTACCAGTGCTTCCATCTGTTGCAGATCGTGCCGAAACTGCTCGATCGTATGCTGCCACAACACGGGTGTACCCAGCTCGTCTGGCTTAGGCCAGTAACCTTTTGGGAACTCCGGCGAGACGTGATGTGGGTCGCGACTGAACTCGAGTATGTCCCACTGCGCGATGCGCATGTGTTCGAGCACTTGCCACGGCGTGTAAGGCAGCCCTTCAACCTGCCGGTTGCATAGATCCGCTGGAAAGCTATTCACGAAGTCGTCGAATGATAGATGCGCGCCACCACCTCTTAAAAGGCTGAGCACGTGCTTTCGTAATGAATCGTCTGTCTGATCCTGCGTCATGATCGTTAATCCTATAATTCAGAGTGAGATACACTAGACCACGATGAAGCCCATTTCAAAAACTGCCTTTTATTGTTGTGGCGTCCGCATGCAGGACGCTGAACGCGACAACCCTGTTTGTGGTGACAATTATGCCAAAGTCTTCATGAATGAGCAGGGCCTGCAGATACTTGAAGCGTTCAAAGACGAAAAAAGACCCAACTCCTCCAACGTCGGACGCCATCGCATCGTCGACGACATACTGCGGCAGGAACTACTCGCGCACCCGAATCTTACGGTCGTGATCATCGGTGCAGGCTTTGATACGCGGGCCTTCAGACTCAAAGGCGGAACGTGGGTCGAGCTCGATGAGCCGCAGGTGATCACATACAAAGACGATCGACTACCTGCTTCGACTTCTCAAAACGAGCTGCACCGCATCGCGATCGACTTCGCGACCGATTCGCTCGAAGAAAAGCTTGCTGCGTTTTCAAACCGCAATCCGGTAGCGGTCGTGATCGAGGGCGTCTTCATGTACCTCGATCAAGCAGCGATTGTAAAACTGCTCGAGACCCTGCACCACGTGTTCCCAGAGCATAAACTGATTTGCGATTTGATGACGCGCGAGTTCTTTGAGAAGAACGCGCGCACGATTCACGAAAAGCTGACGGGAATGGGCGCGACATTCAAATTCACGATAGACCATCCCGAACAGGTGTTTTTAAAAAGCGGCTACCGCGTCATTGACACGATTCCAATCGTCGAAAAGGCAGTGCGATTTTCAATGCCACGTATGCCGGAGATTGTCTGGAAAGTACTACGACGCATGCTGCCGCAGGGTTACTCAATCTTCGTGTTCAGGACCTGATTCAAGCGAAGATCTTCTTCGTATCGAGAATAATCGTTTTCGCGCCGCGCTCCTGTGCTTTCTCAACCATGTCTTCGGTGCCACCTGGCCCATCGCCCGGCGCGCCGTTCCATAACGCTATCAGGGTAACGTTTTCACCGCCGGCCGCGGCTAGCGCGTTGTGCAGGTTCCACAGATTATTCCGCTGCCAGATGTTGTATTTTGGTTTGTCCTGAAGCCAGCGCGGCAAATCCTTCGACTCGCAGAGCACGCGCACCGGCCGCGATCTTACGAGCCGGTTAAACTCTTCAATCCATTGTGGACCAGCGTCTGCGACAGACTCGCGGATATAAATCTCGCGCGGCAAGGCAAGAAAAATGTGAGCCGGAATACCCATTGATTCACAAACCTGGAGAAAGAGAATGTCGCCGCCATTCGCGGCCCCGCAAATGGCGTAAGCAATTCCGTCTGCGATCTGTTGTTCGGATGCGACAGCTTCGGCAATTTTCTCTTTCGCAACGTCAACCTTCTCGGGCGGAAACCTCGGCTCCGCACGTCCGGGTGCGTCGATCATGTGACCTGTAAATAAAAGCACGCGCTTTGGTCCAGCGGCGACCGGTGCGACGGCGGGAGCAGGCTGGACCATCGACCCGACCGCTTCGACATTCTCGTTGAATAAACCCAAATCCTGGAAAAGACTGATCTGTCGCCGAACTGCGTCACTCACAAATTCAGGCGCATCGACAAGGGCGCGCCGGTAAGCATTCGACACCTTCGCCGGGCGGTTCGAAGTCAGGAAACAAAGGAACGCGTCACTGATTTCCGCCCAAACGTCCGTGCGCTCTTCCATTTTGAGGCGCTCGGCTGTCGCTTTGATTGAAAGGTCTACTGAAGCTGAGAGCTTTTGAATGTGCTTCTTTCGCGATTCGAGTTCCCGCTGCGCGACATCGTCGTCATCGAAACGCTCCGCCCAGACGTTGGGCATCAGTTGCGCCAATTCAGACTGAATCGTCAGCATCGCGAGTGTATTTAGCCCGGAGTAAAAGTGGTTGAGATCTTCCTTGAAAGCCGCCTCGTATGCCTCCAGCGATTCCTCGAGGTACGGCGACGTGAGCGCGCCTCGCTGTCGCTCTGGTAACGACTCCGCCTTTCTCCAGTCGTCAGTCCAATGAGACTTCGCATTGCGACCCAGCAACGAACGCACTTCAGCTCGTCCTTCTTTATCGAGATCAAGTCGACCAAGCACGCGCTTCAAAGCCTGATCGGAGCGGGTCAGATCACCGAGACGTTGATAGATCGTGCCCAGCGACGTGTTTGCTTCTTCGTCCAACGGATACTGCTTGAGCACTGCCTCCCACGTTGCGCGCGCGCCCTCGAACGCCTTCAGATTAAACTGTGCCCGGCCAACCAAACGCAGTCCCTCGATCTCCCACTCAAACCCGCGCGCCTCGGTTGCCAGCAATTCCAGGTCACCGAGCTCCTTCTGCTGCGTCGCACGTTCTACCTCCTCGCGATAGTCACGTGGAATCGGAAGAAAACGAGCGGGCTCCTGCTCGCGGAGATCCGGAAGCATCTGAAAGACTGGGCTGTCTTCCGCCTCGGAGTTGATCGTTTGTCGCAGGCCTTCGACAAGGTCGTCCACATTCGTCGCCGGATTCACACCGTCGTAAGTGAGATAACGATCCGTTTTAATATCAAAAGGGACTTCGTCAGTCTTGATGCCGGCGCCGCGAGCGCGAATCATAAACGTGTGCTTGCCGCGCAACGCGTGACGCACGCCGAGCTCGTAGTAGACGTTTGCGTTGTGAATAGAAATGTCGGCGATCACGAGATCGGCGGTTAGCAGTCGCTGAAACATGTCGAGACGAATATTCCCCTGCCGCCGGATCTCCATCGTCGTCCGACCAGTGATGCCTAGTTGATTGAGCGCCGGATCGATCAGCTTCAGTTCGACGTCGTCGAAGTTGATGTCATTCTTCGTACCGAACGGCCGGATGATGAACGCTCGCATGCCTGTTACTCCTCAACTTCACTGGTAGAAGTGGCCAAAATGATCGAGCCGGAAATGGTCGATCTTAACTTCACGGGCGAGTGCCTGTCCGACCCGGACGAGATCGTCGATGTGATCGACGGAATCGAGCTGGGCCACTTTCGAAGGATCGACGTCACCCAAACCACGCTTCTCTAACCACTTTTTCGACAGTTCCGCGTTATAGCGCGCATAGATAAACTGCCGTCCCAAATCATCCGGAACAGGCTCAGTGCGATCGACGAGATCGCCCAGATCGCGATCTATCTCAGTGTCACACCGGCCGAGTTCCCGGTCGAACTCGCCACCGTGAATGCAGCGACCAATGATGCGGCAGTTGATGTCCTGATCGACTGCGGCGCCATACATCAATGCTGAGGGGAAACTGACGAGGTTTGAGAATGCGTTTTTGCCGCCACCGTAAACATCTCCATCAACCGATGGCGCCGAGCCGGTACCGACCGACATAACGAGCAGGTTCTTTTCACCCGTGGGCCAACTGAGCTTGTACGCCGGATGCGTTGCCATGCGCGCGATCAGAAACGCAGGGTTGTTGTAGGGCGTGAGTCCACCATCTTCGAAGAGAAAAGCCTTCGACGGATCGTCGGGATCCCATTGCACGACTTCAGGTGGAAAAAACACAGGCGCCGCGGTACTCGCGCGCACCAGTTGCCACAGCGGAATCTGCGTATTTCGATCCTCCCGGTCAGGCGCGTTGTATTTTGCGTGTGGATTGCTGCTGATGGGCCACGGTGAATCCGTTGTGACGTTGCGTGTCACGACGAGCAGTAAGCACTTGAGCTTATCGGAGCCGAGCGTCGTGTCTGCGCCAAACACTTCCTGAAGCTTCTCTGTGAGCGGCTCGCTTTTATAGAGATGTTTGAGGCGGCGGAGGATGAATGCCTTTTCAAACATTGCTGGTCCAACTTCCTTGTAGAACTCGGACAAAAAACGTGCTGACTTGCCGATGGCGAGTCCGGCGGCAATAATCGCGCCCGTGCTGGTGCCGCCGATGTAGTCGAAGTAGTTGCAGAGGCGAAAGTTTTCGCCTTGCCCGCTCTTCTCAGCCAGCAGTTCTTCCATCCGTATCAAGACCTGCAAAGTAAGAACACCGCGAATCCCGCCACCGTCGAGGGCGAGAAGCTTTCGTGGTCGCTGCGTAGCGTATCTATCTTCCAGGTGGCCCCAAAGAGACATGTCGATCCTCCTTCGAATTTAAAACCTCTGTGCTGCCAGATTAGATCCTGTGGCGTTGGACGAGGTTGAGAGCACAAATTGAAACACAATACTCGAGGACTGTGAGTATCGCTGGAACTGGTCGCGGCTAATTATAGGTCAGAAGTGCGTGGGCGTCACCGGATTGCGAATACGATCGTATTACTTCTAACACCCGCAACGGACAGACTGACGGTGACGTCACCGCGCAATGCGGGATCCTGTGGCAACATGACTATGAAGCTTGTTACCGGAGGGTCTACGCCCGGAGCCTTTCCGGCGTATTCGACGGGTAACTGATATTGCGCACCCGTGCTGCTCACCGCGGTTACGACCCAGTTATTACGTGTAGCGGGATCGACGTTGCTAGCAAATAGCATGACGCGGGTGCGTGTATCGGCGGACAGGTTTAAGGGCGTGGTAATCGCAAAAGGCTCTCGAGTAAATAAGGGCGAATGAAACGCCAAGCCACGATTGGTGGAACTGTCATTCAGAAGTATGGGCGCCGGCGTGGGTACTGGCGTGGGAGTTCCCTGCGTGGTGAAACTCCAGGTTGGTCCATTCGCGGTCTGGTTCGCCATCGTCTTACTTACAATGCGCCAAAAATAGGTCGTGCCTGTTTGAAGCGTGGTCGGAATCTTGTAAGTTTCCATCACGCCGTCGTCAACCGATCCCGTGTTCAGAAGCGGCTCGCCCGCCTGTGCACCGCTTTGAATCGTAGTCGCATTTGCAACTAAAAGTGGTGGATTGGGCGAGGTACCAAAATAGATATCGTATTTGTGGGCCCACGGTCCTCCTTCCCATTGCAGAGTTACGGTTGTCGGTTGAGCGGCTGATGCGTTCAAAGGCGAAAGGTTCGAAGCCTGATTTGGCGGCAGCGGAACAAACGGTTGATTCTCACTGGTCGAGTTCCATTTGCGCTCAAACTGGTTAACGAACCACTGGAAGAACCACGACTTGGTAGTGAAATAGTTGTGCTCGAGCTGTGAGTTTGATGATGGAGTGGTCCAATTTGACGATCCAAATATCGTCATACCACGGCCGTAAAGAAGAACTGATTTTTGATGATTCAGACCGAGATGCTTCCGCATCTTGATTTGCACACCGGCCATGAACATGCGATCAGCGTTCCATGCATCCCACTGTCGCGCGGGATTGCGATACTCGTCAGGTTCATGAATAAGACGTACAGGGACGCCTCGCCTGACCGCTGCGATCGTAGTATCGGTGAATGCCTGATTCGTAATCCGGTACATGATGATATCGATCTTCTTCGTTTCCGCGTTCAGGTTTTGCTGAGTGCGAACCTGGAAATCCTGACTTGAATCGACTGACGGCGGAAAGTTGAGTGCGGGATCGATTGCGGTCGTTGGATATCTGCGCGTTAGTGGTCCATTGATGTTGGCAAAGTTTGCGTAGAGAACAGTGTTGGTCCAAACGTCGTCAAACTTTGTCTTGAAACTCTGAATGAGAGACGGATCGTTCGTGAAGTAAATTGCTTCATCAAAATAATTGGAGTTGGGCGCGTCGGGAACGAAAAAGTTTCCCGAGTAATTAGCGCCGCTGAATTCCAGCTTACCCTGGCCCGCAAACAACATCATCTTCCAATGCAGAATTCCGCCGCCTGGTTTGTAGCGCATTGGGATACCGGCGGCTTTCAACTGATCGAGCACTGCGTCATTTCCGGGGAAGTTCGTATTCGCGCGAGGGTCAACCAGGACACGTACGTGAACACCGGCTTTGAACCTGTTGATTAGCTTGGTCGCGTAGGAGGAGTCTTGCATGAACCAAAACGCGACGTCGATGCCGACAGTTTCCGCATCGATGAGGTTCCATAAAGGAGTGCGGCAATCTTCGAAAGCCGGATCACATAAGCGCTCCTGTGCCTGTGTCCTCGACGCCGCCAGCATGAGAACGGCAAAAACGAGCGCGCGAAGTGATTGGCCACGACTCATAAACCGCCTGAGTGTATGTTTGACACTGCTCCGCAAGTGCCGCACCAGGCGTCAGCAGCGTGTCGGGTGTGATAGTTTTAAGACGTCGTCTTCTCTTCCTCTTATGCCTTCGCCGACGTCCTTAACCGAAAATTTATAAGACGACCAATTAGGACAGTAATACTGGCGGACGCATGAGCCGCCCCTCCGCGTTGAGGCTATTTAATTTTTTAAGAAGGGAGAAAAGGGCGTAAAGCTTTTAAATAAAACCCGTGGCAAAAACGTCAATACATCGTCGCGTTTCTGTGGCGGGACGTGTCGTGACGAGAAGCCGGGTGCGGCTGGTTGTCAGCCTCGTCCCGCGGCCGGCCAGTGGCTCCGCGTAATATACTCACGACCCGCTCAAACTTCTGTATATCGACAGGTTTCGACAGGACCGCATCACACCCAGCCTCCAGCCCCATCGGTTCGTAGTCTGCCACGTCGTAAGCCGTCAACATCACTATCTTCAGATTAGTGTGGTCCGGGTTAAAACCACGCACGAGCTGAACTAATTTCAGACCATCAATTTCTGGCAACCCGAGATCGGTCACGAGCAAATCGAGCTTCCTGCCCGCCGCAATCCGGAGTGCATCTTTTCCATTGTTTGCCTGTAACACGTTGTAACCCATGGATTTGAGGACGAAGACCAGAAGCTCCAGAAAGTCCGGATGGTCCTCTACCACTAAAGCAGTAGCTCGTGGCCGGCGATTGGTTTGGTTATCACCCGAGGTAAATTGCGAAGTTGACGTTCCCGTTTCGAACATTGATGTACACCGAAGTTAGAACGGGGGCAAGAAACGTTCCACGGGTTTTATTTTCCCCCGCATCTTGTCGTTTTCAGAGGGATGATTTAGAGTGAAACTCATACTGGCCCTCCGTTTCCCGACCCAAATTCGGGCCAGTTTTCAATCCCCATGCCATTATCAATCTGCGAACCATTCGCCTGGTATCTCCTCGTGAGATGTAAAAAATGCGGGACTCGGCAACCGATTCACCGCGACCGGTCTGACGGTAAAGCGGAACTGCTCAGAAACTACCATTTCCGATGCACCCAATGCGGTCACGTTGATACTTATCAGGCAAGTGAGATCGAGCGGTACCAGCACGTCCCCGAACAGCGCAGACTCCTGCGAAACGACAAGTCAATCTGAATCTCCACGCGCACACTAATTGCTGTCTCCGTTTTGAGTAACGGTGTGTACTTCGGGACGCTGAATGGCACGGAAGACAGAAAAGGTGCGGGTGGGCGGCAGGCTCGTTCCGGTTTCTAACCTCGACAAAGTTTTATATCCGGGTGAGAAGTTCACGAAGGCGAAGGTAATCGATTATTACGTTCGCGTTTCGAAGTTTCTGCTTCCTCATGTGAAGGACCGTCCCGTTACCCTCAAGCGGTTTCCTGAGGGTGTTTTTGGCGAGCCGTTTTACGAGAAAGATGCGCCGGCCTTCACACCATCGTGGGTGAAAACTGTTCCGGTACCTCGCCGCGAAACACGCGGCGGCGACATTCGATACATCGTCATAAACGATCTTCCGACCCTTGTTTGGCTCGCGAACCTGGCGAGTCTCGAGCTTCATCCGTTTCTCCACCGCGCATCTCGTCTCAACCGCCCAACATCGATCGTGTTCGACTGCGATCCCGGAGAAGGAGCAACCGTCCTCGATTGCGCTCGTGTTGCTCTAATGCTGCGCGACGTGTTGCACGAACTCGGGCTTGATTCGCACGTGAAGGTGTCGGGCTCAAAGGGATTACAGGTTTATGTACCGCTCAATTCGCCTGTGACTTACGACGAAACGCAGCCATTTGCGAAAGCACTGGCGGAACTCCTCGCTGAACGCGAGCCAAAACTCGTCGTATCCGAGATGCCGAAGAGACTTAGAACAAAGAAAGTCTTTATCGACTGGAGTCAGAACGCGGAATACAAAACTACTGTCGGCGTGTATTCGCTGCGCGCGAAGACTCACCGGCCCTACGTGTCGCTTCCGGTCGGATGGGACGAGCTCGAGGCGGCTTTGAAGAGTCGTGATGTTGACGAATTGTTCTTCACACCGATCGAAGCGATCGAACGAGTCGAAAAGCTCGGAGATCTTTTCAAGCCGGTACTCAAGAAAGTGCAGCGACTGCCCGTGGAGTTACGACGCTACTTCGAGCGGCGGCAACAGGCACAAACATCGCGACGTGAAGAATCTCTCAAGACATACGCGGCAAAACGAGATTTCAAGAAGACCGCCGAGCCCGCGCCGAGCGGACCGCATCGTAGCCGTCAGGGCAGCCGGCGCCGGTTCGTCATTCAGAAACATGCAGCGAGTCATTTACATTATGATTTTCGTCTCGAGATGCATGATGTTTTGAAATCCTGGTCGGTGCCGAAAGGTCCACCATTCCAAAAGGATGAGCGACGGCTTGCGATGCCGACAGAAGATCATCCGGTAGAGTATTTGGATTTCGAAGGCATCATTCCCAAAGGGCAGTACGGTGGCGGCACGGTCATGGTGTGGGACATCGGGACGTACGAAGTGATTGAAGGCAACTACTACAAAGGGTTCCTGCGGTTTTACCTGAACGGTACGAAGTTGAAAGGTGAATGGACCATAAAGCGGATTGTTGACGGTAAAGACGAGCGCGACAACCGCGACAAGTGGCACTTCATCAAGACTGGTAAGAACACCCGTGCTGTTTCGAAGAAGCGTGATGATGAATCAGCGTTAACCAAGCGAACCATGACACAGATCGCATCGGCTGCTGATGCTGTTTGGCAGAGTAATCGACAATGAAGATCGACTTGCGACAACTGCCAAAGGCTCGCCTCGATTTTATCGCGCCGATGTTGGCCCGACCTGTTAATGAACTGCCGTCAGGAAAGGGCTGGCTCTATGAGCTAAAGCTTGATGGTTATCGTGCACTCGTGTTGAAGAGTCGCGGAGACGCCACTCTCTTCTCGCGCCGTGGAAACAACCTCAGCAACAACTATCCCACGATCACACGTGCGTTCTCGTTTCTTCCCGACGAAACGATGGTAGATGGCGAGCTGGTGGTGCTCGACGTTGAGGGCAAACCTTCGTTTTCTGCGTTGCAGAAGTCACGCTTCACACCAGACGCTCTTCACTTCTACGTCTTCGATTTGCTTGCGTACCAGGGAAGAGATCTACGGAAGCTTTCGCTCGTCCAACGTCGTCATTTGTTGGAAAAATTTGTTTTGAAAGGAATGCGCGATCCGGTCCGCCTGTCCGCAGTCTTCGATGCTGCTCCGCAACGTCTGATTGCGGCTGCGAAGAACAATGGTCTCGAAGGCGTAATCGGGAAACGCGCGGACAGCAGGTACGAAAGCGGCGAGCGCAGCGGCGCGTGGGTAAAGTACAAGACCAACAAAGGTCAGGAGCTTGTCATTGGTGGCTACAAACCGGGAACGACTGGCTTCGAATACTTGCTCGTCGGTTACTACGAAGAAAAGGACCTCATTTTCATCGCCAAGATCAGGAATGGCTTCACACCGGCTTTACGTCTCGAGATCGCGAAAAACTTTCCACGGCTCCGCACCTCCGTGTGTCCGTTCGCAAACCTTCCGGAACCCGCCAGCGCCCGGCGTGGCGAAGCAATCACGGCTGAGGTCATGAAGAAGATTCAGTGGCTGCGTCCAAAGCTCGTAGCTCAGATTGAGTTTACGGAATGGACCACTGGCAACCACCTGCGGCATTCAAAGTTTGTAGGTTTGCGGAACGATAAGAAAGCGACTGAGGTTATCAAAGAGACTGCACACTGATTCCCAAGAGAAAAGGGGCATCGCACAGCACGGTGCAATGCCCCAGCGAAATTCAAGCTCCCTCAGAAACCTAACTACCTACTTCATCCTCCGGCGGCGAACAGCAGCCCCCACAGCAGCCAAGCCGGTCCCGAGTAACAGCATAGTTGCGGGTTCAGGGTTTTCAGAAACTGTCGGACTGGTCGGTCTGACGATGCCAAGCTTTGGACCCTGACGTACGGCAGCGACGCTGAATCCCAGATGCTTTCCGTTGTTCGATCGAATGCCCGCGAAGAGCGCCGAGTGTTCTTCCGCACGACTAACATCGGGAAGGTACAGGATCATATTGTCCAGACCCCTTACGCTTCCGAGGAGTGATTCGTCATGAACCGCGTCAGCGCGAACGGACGACGCGGCGAAAACGAATGAGAAGATAACCCCGAAAGCGACAGCGATTGTGCGTGGTTTAGGCATGTAATTGCCTCCCTTGAGATTTAGTTTTGCCGCACGATTTAGAGAAGAGGGCAGCTTTGTACCATACTTACTGCCTCCACTGCAAGGCTGAATGGACGTTTGCTGCATCATTCGTAGGAGGTTTACCCCAGAGATCTTTCGTCACACTCCTGTATCGGGAAACGGAAACGCATTCGCGTGTGGCACTGATTTGTCGTAAAACTGGCCGTACCGCCACGACGAGGCTGCGTATCCCCAGTTGATTAGTTTCTGCTGGGTCGTGCGATCCAGTTTCTTCAGTCTCGTGCCGATTTCAGCAAGCTTACATGTGCTATCGAACGGACATTTCAGAGGATTCTGCGGGGCAAAAACATCCAGGTTTTCATTGATTGACCAGTAAGCACCTGACCGGATCTTACTCAGGTACGCTCCGACGATCTGCCGCTTGCGCAAGCTCCTGACCTGGTTGTCTATAGTAAACAGAACTCTTACGGCATGCCTCACCCAATCGCTGCTCGGATTTGCTTTTGCAGCAAAACCGCCGCCGGCATCACTCACAAAGATCGTCTTGTATCGCTTCCACGCGGTCTCCAAACCAAGATTGTCGTAGACCCCACCGTCTGTCAGAACTACGCGTTTCATGAACTCGTCCGTCTGCAAAGTGGTACCGGTGTTCGGCGTGAAGTCTTTCGGATCTAGTTTGAGTTCAACTGGAGAGAGCACCGGAGGAAACGCCGCGGAGGCCGCCACAACCCGGGCCAGCGCGACCTTCGGTTTCAACACTTCACCGACACTGTAATCTCTCATGTACGGTTTCATAAAACGCCAGAGCACACCTGACTGGACGTTGGTCGCATTGAAAACGAAACGAGGCGAAACGCCCGGGTTTTCGTCCACGATGTCTTGAAGCGTGGCGTCTCCAAACAAGTGCTTTCGGTAAGCTTTGATAATCTTGTCGCCCACGCTGCCAAACCAGAAGCTGCCGCTCAACACTGACGGGACGTCGATCGACCGATCAGCCAGGCGCATGATCGGGTTTACGACCTCTTCGACAAAATTTGTCGCGACGCCATTTTCAAACCGGAGTCCGTTCTGCCATTTCAACGCAAGCACACCAGCCGTGATCGAGCCTCCGGAGACACTCGAAATCCGATTCAGCTTCGGCAGCAAACCGATTTGGTTAAGGCGCCACAAGACGCCAACGTGAAAAAGCATCGCACGGTAACCACCTCCAGACAGGCATAAGGCCATTCCCTCTTGCAGTCGTTCTCTCTCGGCCTCGAGGTAATGGACTGGTTCGCCCAGCCGTATTGTGGGTTGTGTTGGTTCGGAATGCGTAAGTGGTTCAGACATGACGCTCCTTTCGGCACACTAGGGCCCAACTAGAATGTCTAAAAGTGGGTAAATCGTTTCCGCTGCGCCCTACAGTTGTTTCCCTGAAGTCAGAAAGCAGTTGGCTGGTTAGTTCGCTCAGTAATAGAATAGGGCACAATGTATTCGGCCCAGATTACTCGCGCAAACCCCACCTGTATCATTCTTCTCATAGATCAATCAGGGTCGATGGGTGATGCCTTCAGCGGCGACTCCGTCCGCAAGAAGGCCGAGTTCGTTGCCGAAGTCGTCAATCATACTCTGCATGACCTCGTGATCCGCTGCACTAAAACAGAAGAAGTCAGGAATTACTACCACGTCTCGGTCATTGGTTATGGACGTGCCGTGTCAACCTGCTTTTCAGGTCCACTCGCAGCGCGTGACATGGTACCGATTCAGGAAGTCGCTGACTACCCGCTGCAAGTGAAGAGCAGCTACAAAAGAGTCTCAGACGGCGCCGGCAGTTGGGTGGAAATACCAGTGCGTTATCCCGTTTGGATCCATCCCACCGCTGACGGCAAGACTCCAATGTGCGAAGCACTGACAAGAGTGAAAGACATTCTTCAGCGCTGGTTAGTCGAACACCCGCGCGGATTTCCGCCGACCATTTTGCATCTCACTGACGGCGAATCCAGCGACGGCGATCCAAATGAGATCGGGCGTCAAATCATGTCACTCGGAACCGACGACGGCGCCGTTCTCCTATTCAACTGCCATATTTCCACACGACGATCGGCGAAGATCGAATATCCAACTGAAGAGACTTCCCTTCCCGACGGATTCGCGCGCTCACTGTTTGCCATCTCGAGCCAGCTGCCCAGCAACTTCCTCGCTGCGGCCGCGCAACTCGGAGTCCACGCAGTCGAGGGTTCCCGCGGATTTGTGTTCAATGGGGACCCATCATCCATCGTTCAGTTCTACGAAATCGGCACTAGCCTGACCGGCATGACACCTTACAAATGGATGGATGATAGAACGGAGCTGGCTTGAGTTCTGCCAAACAGAGCGTGACGTGGGATTTGCAACTCCGGCAGTTGCTGCTGCCGAAGCTGGACCATGAGCCCTCTGAGTGTGAAGACGCGATTGCCTTTGACACCCACACAGCTCGCTTCGCTGTAACGGACGGCGCCACCGAGGCATTCCACTCCCGCCAGTGGGCCCAGAAGCTCGCCGAACACTGGGTGCGCAACGAGTCAGCACTGACCCTCGACGACTTTCGTAAATGGGTCGCGGCTGAAGGCCGGGAACTTCACGACTCCTGGAACAGTCTAAACCTGTCGTGGTATTCCGAGGAGAAAGCGCGTACGGGGTCGTTTGCGGCTTTCGTCGGGGTTGAACTCGATCTGAAGACCGACATGCCGTCATGGAAAGCAATAGCCCTCGGCGATGCGTGCCTGCTTCATTGTCGGGGCGGCGCGTTGTTGAAGAGTCTGCCCCTCTCCCGGTCCGAGAGCTTCAATTCCGCTCCGGTCCTCGTGGCCTCGCTTTCGGCGTTACACGAAAGCACGATGCAGTCGGTGGTGGTCGATGCGGGGAGTTGTGAAAGTGGTGATGTGCTGTTATTGATGTCAGACGCCGCCGCGTCATGGTGTTTGCAGCGGTTCGAGAATGGCGATTTTGATGCCGAATTTTTGACAACGAAAGCAGACGAGGAGCTAGAACGATTTTTTGACGAAGAGCGACAAGCTGGCAGAATAAGAAACGACGATCTCGCCATTGCGCGAATCGAGATCAACCGGAGAATTAGCTAGTGGCAGTTTCTCCCTCACAAACCGGCGCCGTTCCCAGGAACTGGCCCTCTGCAAGATATTTCACTGAAGCGATTCAGTGCCCTTCGATCTGTTTTGCTCATCCGCACTTGCGCACCACGCTCCCCGCCGTCGATCGTTTAGGAATGCCGCTGGTCACGTCGGGCCAGTTTGCCTACGTCTACAAACTCAAAGCGATGAATGGCGGCGGCGACTTCGCCGTGCGCTGCTTTCGCGGCTATCTCGGCGATCGCGATCAGCGATACCGAGCCATCCAGGAGCACCTCAGAAACTCGCCCGTTGGGTATCTATCGTCTTTCACTTATGCGCCCGAAGGCATTCTCGTCGGCGGCACCCGATTTCCGATTCTATTTATGCAGTGGATTGAAGGCCCAACGCTGGATCTGTACATCCGTGAAATGCTCAACCGGCGCGACGTGCTGCTGCATTTGTCGGAAGAATGGTTACGGCTGCTGAGTGCGTTGCGGGCTGCGGGCATTGCGCATGGCGATCTGCAACACGGCAACATCATCGTCGAACACGGCCAGTTGCGTCTCGTCGATCATGATGGAATCTTTGTGCCCGCGATGGCGGGCTGGACGGCCAGCGAAGTTGGACATCAACACTACCAACACCCGCGCCGGACTGCTGAACACTTTGACAGCAACCTGGATAATTTCTCTTCGCTCGTGATCTACCTGTCTCTGCTGTCGGTGGCGGAGCGGCCCAGTCTCTGGCAGGAGCATCACGACGAGAATTTGTTGTTTACAAAGAGTGACTTTTTCGATCCCAACTCGTCGGAGTTGTTTAAGAAAGTTCGAGATCTTGGACCAGAGCATGCGCGGCTTGCTGACGTGCTGGCGGACGCTGCCACCGGTTCTCCCGATGATGTTCCTTCGCTGCTGGATCTCGTAGACGCCAAAACGAAACTGCCGTCGTGGATGACTGCGCCCGCCGATATCGAGGCGACAACGAAAACACGCGAAGTCGCGACGCAAGCGCCATCCGAGAGAGAACCTGTTCGTTGGGTAGCATGGCAGGAGAAGAGCCGCGCACCGTCGATGCCAACGACGCCCGGTTCACCGTTTGTGCAGTCACTTTTCAGCGCAAACGCGCCTACGCACGGGGCCGTCGCACATATCGCGGATCCGCACGACGTAGCACATAACGCGTTCGTATTTTCTATAGAGTTTGTGCGGAAGTATTTCTTGCTCTGGTTTTGGGCCAGCTACACGGTGCTGCGAGGATTCGGATTTGATTTTGGCATCGCCATTTTCGCCGCGCTCGTTTGCATGGTCCTGGGCTGCATCACGTTTGGACTCGTTCGAGCGATTGACGAATCGCGGAACGCAAAGGGGCTGAGTCCCGGCTCGGGATGGCAAGCGCCGGGGATTGCTGCGCATTCTCCACCCGCGCACGTTAAATCGGCATGGATACCACCGCCGGCGATCTCGGCGCCTCCGCCCCAGCAGGCGAATGTGTGGACGCCACCGGTCAATTCACCAACACCTACGGCCGTCACTCCGACAGTTTCCGATCCGTTCGTCGGGAATATCGTGCTCGGGATCTATCACCACGAAAACTGCAAATGGGTCGATCAGATCTCGACCAAAAACCGGGTTGGATTTTCCAGCGCCTCCGAAGCCATATCACACGGCTTCAAACCATGCCGCATCTGTTCGTCGACGACGTAAGCAGCCATCTAAAGCCCCAACTCACAAAAGCTTTCGTTAAATCATTACGTGCTTTTTGTGCCCTTTTGTAGCTGTTTCGTGTATCATTTCGCGCGACACGCCTCGGTTTGACTTCATCTTTCCGCGTCTCTCTGGGAACACGCAATGCCTTCTAAATACGACATCTTTATCAGCTACGGACACCTCGACGACGAGGATCCCGCAGGTGACGTGAATGGCTGGGTCGATCACCTCGTCGAACGTCTGCCGCGTCTCATCAGCAGCACTCTCGGCTATCTTCCGAAGATCTGGCGCGACCAGCGCAGCCTCACCGGCGACGCCCTCTTGCGCGCCGCGATCGAGGAAGGGATCTCGCACTCGCTGTTGTTTGTCCCGATCGTTTCTCCACGTTATGTGCAGTCAGATTGGTGCCTGCGCGAGCTCGAAGCATTCTGCAAGAATCCACCACTGCCCAACGCGCCCGCGCATCGTTCACGTATCTTCAAAGTGATCAAAACTCCCCTACTCTTCCACCTTGCGAAGAAGGAGCCGCAACCGTTACGCGAGTTGATCGGTCACGCGTTCTACGTAATGGAAGGCGACATGCCGGTCGAGTTTAGTCCCGACGTCGTACCGGCAAAAGATCCACGCTACTGGACCGTCTTGCGCCGGCTGGCGTGGGACATCTCCACACTGCTCGCAGTCGTTAAGGAGCCCGGAAAAGGGACGGCGACGCAGGAGTTACCAACTGAAGGTCCACAAAAGTTTGTCTATCTTGCCGAAACGACTTCTGACGTAACTCAAGAACGCGAACTCGTGCGCGACGAGCTGCGGCAACGTGGTTTTGGTGTGCTGCCCGAAGAGAAGCTGCCCACCGAGGAAGCGAAGCAAACTGAGGAAGCGATACTCAAGGCCCTCGGCCGCTCGGTCTTGTCAGTTCACCTGATCGGCAAGCGTTACGGTGGCACACCGGAAGACGACCCGCGTTCGATCATCACGATTCAGGAAGATCTTGCCGCGCAACGTGGTGAAAAGGATTCTTCGTTCTCACGACTCTTGTGGATGCCGCAGGGTCTCATGACGCCCGCGCTTGAAGTCACTGACGAGCGTCAAAAGAACTTCATCACTGCACTTCAAAACCGGATCGGTACGGGCGCGGAGCTTCTGCAAACAAACATCGAGGACTTGAAAACACGCATCGTCGAAAAACTGAGCCCACCGCCACCAAAGGTCGCCCAGAAGCAAAACGGACGATCAAAACTGAAACAGGTTTACCTCATCTGCGAGAACCGCGATCGCACGCTCGTGCGACCAATCAAGGAGTATCTCTTCAAACAGAATATTGAAGTGATTACGTGGTTTGACGGTGATTCGGCAGCCACACTCATGGATTACCACCACAAGAATTTGCGCGAATGCGATGCGGCACTCGTCTATTTCGGCAATGGCGATGAACCATGGGTTCGGAAGAATCTTGAAGATCTGGAGAAGGCATACGGCTACGGCCGCGAACAGGATTGGAGCGCGAGCGCCGTCTACGTCGGCGCGCCGCAGAACGATCAAAAAGAAGACTTCCTGACGCACCTCGTGCCTTACGTCATTCGTAATTACACCTCGTTCAACCCCGAAGACCTGCGTGACTTCGTCAGCGCCGTGCATTCCTCACAAGGAGGGCAACAATGATGCAAGCGAGACCGATCAACAATCCCTTCCCTGGTCTGCGTCCATTTGAAACTGACGAATACCGGCTGTTCTTCGGGCGTGAAGGACAATCAAAGGAGTTGATTTCGCGGCTCTCACGCGCCCGCTTCCTCGCGGTCGTCGGGACATCCGGCAGCGGTAAGTCTTCATTGATTCGTGCGGGTTTGATGCCGGCGCTGCGCGGCGGAATGATGAAAGGGGCCGGATCGGGCTGGCGCATTGCGGTGATGAGACCAGGCGGCGATCCGGTGGGAAACCTTGCGGCCGAGCTCGCGAAAAAGGACGTGCTTTCTGAAGCAGGCGCCGGCATGCGCGATCACGAAGCTGAAGCAATGATCGAAGCAACGCTGAGAAGTGGATCGCTGGGAATCCTGAACGTTGCTCGTCAGGCGCGACTTGGCGAAGACGAGAAACTGCTTGTCGTCGTGGACCAGTTTGAAGAGTTATTTCGTTTCCGCGCTGCCCGCGATGCCGGCAGCGTAGACGAAGCGTCAGCTTTCGTAAAACTGCTGCTCGAGGCAGCGGCGCAGCGAGAATTGTCGATCTACATCGTTCTCACCATGCGCTCAGATTTTCTCGGCGACTGTGCGCAGTTCCAGGGACTGCCTGAAGCGATCAACGATGGGCAATACCTGATCCCTCGAATGACACGCGACGAACGTCGCTTCGCCGTGACGGGACCAGTTGGCGTCACCCGTGGAAAGATAACCGAGCCGCTGATCAATCGTCTGCTCAACGACGTCGGCGACAACCCCGATCAACTGCCGATTCTCCAGCATGCTTTGATGCGCACCTGGGAACACTGGCAGACACATCGCCGCGACGGCGAACCGATCGGTCTCGAACACTACGAAGCGATCGGCACGATGACTCACGCGCTCTCGCGTCACGCCGACGAAGCGTTCAACGAATTGCCGGATGAGCGGAGCTACAAGATCGCGGAGGCACTGTTCAAATCACTGAGCGAACGCGGCGCAGACAATCGCGAGATCCGTCGTCCCACTCGACTTGACACGATCTGCAAGATTACGGGCGCGAGCGCCGCGGAGGTGATTGCCGTGATCGACGTCTTTCGTAGCGGTGGGCGTTCGTTTCTCATGCCGCCGATCGGCACACCGTTACATGCGGATTCCGTTATCGATATCTCGCACGAGAGTTTGATTCGTAACTGTCAACGACTCAAAGATTGGGTGAACGAAGAGGCGCAGTCAGTACGAATTTACCGTCGTGTCGCCGAGGCTGCAGTACTACACCGTGAAGGAGGCGAAGGATTGATGCAGGATCCTGCCCTTTCATTCGCACTCGACTGGCGCGACAAGTCGCAGCCGAATGCAGCGTGGGGCGAGCGTTACCATCCGGAATTCGAGACGGCAATGGAGTATCTCGAACAAAGCCGCATCGTTCGCGAGGAAAGACTCGCCGCCGAAGAAAAACGACGCCAGGAAGAGATCGAACGTGACCGGCGAGAACTTGAACAGACGAAATTGTTCGTCGCGCAGCAAGCACGCGCCGCACGTCGCATGCGTGCGTTGATTGTGGCGCTTTGCGCGATCTTGCTGCTTGCGATGGCGACGGCCGCTTTTGCATGGAACCAACGCGCCTCGGCGATACAGAGTGGCGAGGCCGCCGAATTAGACAGGCGAAACGCTTTGCGATCCGCTAAAGCTGCTGAAGACGCGGAACGCGATGCGCGAGCGCAGGCAGTTGCCGCTCAGGAAAGTCGCGTTGTGGCGGAAGACGCTCAGAAGGTCGCTGCGAACGAAAAGATAAGAGCAGAAAAAGCAGCGGCACTCGCCAATGAGCAGAAAGTCGCCGCGGAAAGAAATCTTCAGGCTGCACAGATCGCGAAGGCGCAGGCTGAGAAAGCAACCCTTGAAGCACAGGAGAATGCGCGGCATGTTGCGGAAGCGCTCGAACGCGGAGAGTTAATTCGGGTTGGGTTGGAGGCGTCGCGGCGCGAAGACTTCAATCAGGCGCAGGAGGCTTTCGAACAGCTCGAAGAAAAGTTGAAAGCACTGCAAGCCGATTCGGCTGACGGCCAGAGATTTTCACCGCAACAGTCAAAACAGTTTGCGCGGGATTATGGCTGGACGCTTTCGCATCTCGGCGACACTTATCACAAGGTGCGAGAGTTTGATAAGTCAATTGAACACTACGAGAAAGGACGCGTGATCCTCGAAGACGTGTTGAAGGACACGCCCGCAGCGATCCTGCTCGAGACCTATCACGGACTCGCCCACGCCTACCACGACAGTGGCATGTTCCGCGCGTCGGCAGTGTACGCGCAGCGAGGTACCGTTTCGCTTACGCCGGAACAGCAGTTAGCGAAGGCTGAAGATTTTTACAAGAAGGCCGCGAGCTACCAGGAAACACTGAAACCTGATAACCCGCTGGTCTTGGTCGCGAGTCTCAAAAAGCTGGCGCAACTGTACATGGATATTGGCAGATATGATGATGCTGAAAAAAGCTTCAAGACCGTAGTCGAAACCTACAAGGCGATCGAGGACCCTCCGGCCGAGCGCACCACCGACGCACTAGCGGAACTGGCTGAATTTTATCGCGGGCGTACTCGTTATGAAGATGCGGTTCGCACTTACAACGAGTTGATTGATGCTCAGGAAAAGATAACTGATCTGGACAGTGATCCGGACAAAATACGGGCGGTTTCCGATAGCTACAACGAATTGAGCCAACTCTATAACGCGGTGAAAGATGAAGAGCGCAGTGATGCGGCGTTTCAACTTGCCGATCGGATACAGCAGATCGCGCTGAAGTTCCGAAACAAGCGCGACTTGATTGCGGATCTGAAGAAGCTAGCGACGGCCATTACGTTGGACGATGACCTGGATTTAATGGGCGATAGCTACATAAAACTCGGTCGATTTACGGAAGCCGCGAATGCGTATGACGGAGCACTCGCAATCAGGGAGCAAGTCACATCTGAGAATACTGACGTCGCCGTGAGTTATCTGAAACTGGCCAATCTTTATCGCGATCACTTCAAGGATTACGCGAAGGCGGAATCGTTCTATCAACAGCTGATTCAGAACCGAAAGAACGTGAAGGGCGGCTTGATGGGTGCGGGCGATGCGTTGACACAGTACGTCGGAGGATTACGGCAACTCGCGTCGCTCTACGGTAACAACTTGAATAAATTTGGCGAGGCTGAAGCGCTGCTGAACGAAGCGCTTAGTGCTACCAGTCCGATTAATGGGCGTCTTGCCTGGGATGATGAAGTTGGCATCTTCAACGATCTGTTGAACCTGTACCAGAAACAACAAAAGGAGCTGCATCCCGTTTACGTCCGGCAACTCGAAACGATGACCCGACGTCGCGATGATTTCGCGATGGCGTATCGCGCGCCTGAGTATCAGCACTTCATGTACGCTTACGTTGAGGCTGCGGGGCACGTCGCGGATTTCCATTTGCGGCAGAACAACAAAGCCGCCGCCGAGGCCGCGTACGCGCAGGTGTTCAACTTCATCCGCTTATCGCCGAACTTCTACGACGCGAAAAAACTCGACGTCTATCTGACGAATCTCGAGAAGTACCAGTCGCTGCTTCGCGAGAGAAACAAGGAAGTGCTGGCGGCGAAGTTTGATGGCTTCGTTAAATCCGCACGCGCACGTCAGAAAGAGATGGAGAGCATTC
>DAIOGT010000056.1:13992-25441 GCA_036745095.1 Pyrinomonadaceae bacterium | reverse complement strand
TTTCTAACGCCAACGACGGAGATGCTCAGTTTCTTCCAACAGATGCGAGAAGCGCTAATCTGTCACTTGCTCCGAATCGTGACCATTGGCGTGTAAGCGTCTACGAGCACAGCTTGTAACCGTGGCAGCCCACAGTTGAGAATCTTTCCAACTTCTTTTGCGATCTCAATAGGACCTCAACCACCTCGACGGCTGAACGTTGGAGTTCAGCCGCGAGCGAAGCGAGTCGGCTGCAACGACGGGTTAGGCCGCCCCTTGCTTCCATTCGTACAGCACCCTTTCGTTCTCCTTCGGTGCCGGCGGCCCTACGATGGGTGCCGGCACTTCCCACGCGATAAACCCCATTGTTGCGTTGTACGTGGCCGCCAATTCGGCTAGGAGTGCCTTGGCCCTCTCCACCGCGGCTTCCGATTCATCATCCGCGATGGATAGCCCCAGCACGAGTGAGCCGTCCGCACGAAACCCCAGCATTGCTTGTTCGATTGAGTAATCCCGAGGTCTGAGGTAAAGCCGAAACGCTTGCGGCGGGTTCGCAAGGCCGAAGTTGACGCCGTCCTCGAGCGTTGAGATGGGATGCCATTCGTAGTCATCCAGCGAAGATGGCTCGCTGGTTGCGCCGCTCGGCACGACCATCAACTCTTCGCCCGTGCGATCCAGGTTTGTTGTTGGGTGTGCAAATTGGCTGAGGAAACGGGAAACACACTCCAGATCGCGGCTCGGTGTTAAGACATAGATGTCGAGGCAGAGGGACATATTTCGGCGTCACATCATGGTCTTAGCGGCTTAACGATTAGGATTCTTTCCGCAGTCTTGCCGCGTGTCAAGCTGGAGTATTTCACAACTCCGAGAGGCGCCGAGACAGCGGAAAGAATCCTATTCGATATAACGACTAACGTCGCATCGAACGATGTGCCTCCTGATCTGGATAAAATCGCCCCATGATGATCGCAGGGCGCGTCAGTCAAGTCTTGCTCTGTTCCAGGTAAGAGAGTCAAAGGAAATTTTAAGGTATGGACCACCCTGAGACGTTGAAGCTACGACTCATCATTCGCGTCTGCTCGAGATAATTGTTCTGCACCGCGACGAGCAAACATTTCGAGCTCGGGAATGTCGATTCCGATGCATTCCACAACTCGCCAATTCTCTTCTCGCCGTAAGCCCACGTACCACGGCCAGTGCCCATCTGGCGTTGACACGTAGGCCATGAAGCTGCCCCTGTCATTCGACGCTGAGCGACCGCTGTACCAAAACGCGTGTGCGCCCTGCAAAACGACCTCCGTGTACCGCTGAAGATTCTCCCCGCTAGGTTGCCACCTGTGAAGGCGCCTGTGGCGTCCGGGATCAGTACCGTCCTCCCAGAACCGACGCTGGGACACCACCCGAGACGGGATGAAGGGCGGCAGTGTTAGTTTCTTTTTCCCAATGCCTAAAGCACCGAGACTTTTACCCGAAAAGCCGAGCCATCGCTTTCCGAACCAGTTGTCGATCTTCACAACGAATGCCAAGTCCGTCCTGAAGGTGTCTTCGACAGCGAGCACGACAGCCTCCACCCAATCGAGGAACTGAGGGTCATCGGTAACATCTGACTCTGTGTAGTAAGCCATTGTCTCAGGCGGTTAGAGCATAGAGATTATGCATTCAAAATTACGACTAGCATGAGCAAATATCGTTAAAAGCTTGTCGATCTCGATCTGATACCATCATCATCAGAGATTCCGTTTGGTCCGTCAATTGGCGCACGCCTGCGATCGAAGAGAGTTCCTCTCGTTCGAACTCTACACCGCTCCACACGAAGATTTAAAGAGTCGGTTCCCCATCGAGATGTGAACGATCTGTTGGCAAAGTGATCGTTGCTCGTTCGTCAGCCCCGAACGTTGGTTGCCCAACATCGAATGGTTGGCCCGTGTATCTGAGACCTTCAACCACTCTATCGGCTGATGCTTCAATACCAGCTAGTAACCCTTATATCGCACTACATACCGTATGTCGCGAATCAAGTCAAAAAAATGAATTCTAGATCTTCCTGCGTTCATAAAAAGACTCTATTACGACAGTGTTTCAGCCAGTTTAGAGATGCTTATCTGATCTTCGACTACAGCAGGTGTAACAAATTTTTGCATCGACGCGGAATGACAAGGTGATAGTGGGAAGTCGTGGGATCAGTCTCAACTGTGAATAAGGACTAGAGCAGACAAGAAACCACAACATTAAAGGACTTGCAAAGGCTAAGTCGGCACCTGAATCCAAAACTTTGTGACTTAGTGGTGACAGGCTATGTTGGCACCGTGAGGTAAAGCTTTTCGTTCCAAACACCTGCAAAAATAAAATGGCTCCGCAGGTAGGACTCGAACCTACAACCCTTCGGTTAACAGCCGAATGCTCTGCCATTGAGCTACTGCGGAGTATTTGGTGGCGCAGTTCTTATAGCAGATGGGTTTTCCCAAAATCAACCGCCGCCACTAAACCCATCCAATCGCCCGCTTCCAACCCCGTTCCTGCCTGCCCAAACTTGCGCTGCGCAACGATCTGCGAGAATATCTCCAGCCCTAATCCCTTCAGAAAGGTCGCGAATGGAACGCCGCACAACCTCCTGGTTTAGCCCGAATTTGAACACCGAAATGCCCCTCGTCGCCTACGGCCACGACGGACCGCCGCTGCTCATGTTCCCAACCGCAGCCGCCGACTATCTCGAATACGAACGCTTTTATCTCGTCGACGCCATCAAGTCGTTTATCGAAGCCGGTAAACTGCGCGCCTACTCCATCAACAGCGTCAACCGCTACAGCCTGCTCAACGAGCAGATGCCGCCGCATCTCAAGGCTGAGCTGCTCACGCGTTACGATCAATACATCACTGACGAAGTTTTGCCGCTGATTCGTAAGGATTGCGGCGACGGCGAGAACCGTCCCATAACTACAGGCGCGAGCCTCGGTGCGTTTCTTTCAGCCAACGCTTACTTCAAACACCCGGACGTCTTCCGCGGCGTGATCGCCATGAGCGGTAGTTACGACGTGCGCTCCTATTTAAAAGGCCACTACGACGACAACGTCTATTTCAACAATCCGATCGATTATCTTCCCAACCTTAACGACAACTATTACCTGCCACTGCTGCGGAAGGCCGACTCGATCCTGATCATGACCGGGCAGGGAAACTACGAAGCGCCGGATCGCAGCCGCGATCTCTCAGACATTCTCAACGCCAAAGGCATTCCACACACGCTCGATCTATGGGGACCTGACGTTCACCACGACTGGCCGTGGTGGCGCAAGATGCTGCCTTACGCGCTCGGGAAGTTGGGCCACTGATGTACTGACAAAAATCCGATTCAATTGCGCTCGTCGGTGGTGAACAGTTGCTCGGCTTCCGCGTGCAACGCGTCAAACTCTTTCTTCAATACCTGATATCGCTCGATCGCGTCGCGACCGATCTTCTGGTCCACGTTCGCCGTCATACCCGCGAGATACGTAACCTGGGCCTGAAGTCCGGGTTTGCCGTACCGCACGGGCTCCGTAAGCAGTTTCGTTGCCAGCGTATTCACTCGCGTATCGCTGGGCGCTTTTCTTTGAACCTCACGGACGCGCGTCGCGAGTTGATTGACGCTGTTCACGAGCTCGCGCATCCGCATGTTGTGCTCAAATTGCTCCTGCAAATCCGCCAGAGTCACGCCATCGGCAGCGACTCTCGGATCGATCAGCACCTTAAAGTTTTGCGTGTGACTCACAGCTCCGGTTTTTAATCTCACTTGATACTGCCCTGGCGGCACCGTGACACCTGACCGGTTTCGCACATCCCACGCAAAACGATTGATGCCTGCTGTTTTAGTGACTCGCGGCGGTATCGTCGAACGTCGCGAAGGTGGTGCTTCGGGATCCGGCTGTGACTCCGGACCGGCAGTACCAACACCCGGCATCGCTGCCGCCGGATTACCGCGCGCCTCACGCGGCGGAAGGGTTTCACTGTTATACGAGTTGAGCACGGTGCCCTTTGCGTCGAGGATCTCAATCACGACAGCTTCGCTCGTCGCAGCCGGTAGATAGTATTCAACGACTGGTCCAAGCACAGTCGGACTCACGCGCGTGCGATAACCATCACGCGGTTTGAACAGCGTGACCTCCGAAGTTTTTGTCTGCGACGAGAGCTGATGCAGCGAGCTTAGATTGTCGAGAATCCAGATCGCTCTTCCCTGTGTTGAGACAACGAGATCTTTGTTATGAACTTTAATATCAGTTACAGGCACGTTCGGCAGGTTCAACTGAAACGGCTGCCAGTGCGAACCGTTGTCGACTGAGAGGAACATGCCAAACTCCGTGCCCGCGTAAAGCAATCCCTCACGATTCGGATCCTCCCGCACCACGCGCGTGGGCCAATCGGCGGGAATGCCATTGTGTCCGGTGGTTAACCTGGTCCATGTGTTCCCGTAATCGTTTGTCAGGTAGATGTACGGCTCGTAATCACCGAGCAGCCAGCGATAGACGGCAAAATACGCAGAACCCTTGCGATGGGGCGACGCTTCGATGAACTGCACGCGCCCGCCGGGCGGAATATCTTTCGGCGTCACGTTCGTCCATTTCTTACCGTTGTCGCGCGTCACATAAAATGGTCCATCATTCGCCCCGGTCCAGATCACACCTTTTTCCAGCGGCGACTCCGTGATCGCATAGAGCGCGCTGTAAAACTCTTCACCAGTGACGTCACGAGTGATCGGCTCACCACTAACACCCTGGCAACACGGCGGACGTTCTGTTAAATCAGGCGAGATTCGTTCCCACGTCACGCCTTTATCGCGCGTGCGATGCACATACTGCGAACCGTAGTAGAGCACTTCCGGATCGTGCGGCGAGATCGCCATCGGCGACACGCGCTGCATGCGATAGATCAGATCGCTGGCGGGATTTCCGTACAACGACTGCCCGCCAATCCAGTAGCTCTTCTCCTGCCCCGTCTTGAGATTCATCACGCCAAACTGGCCTTTGCACGATCCGTAAACAATCTCCGGATTCAAAGGATGCGGCATGATCGGCCCGGTTTCACAACCTGGACCAGTACGCCAATCAGTTGTTGAAAACGGTTGCGTCTGGCTCGAAATAATGAGCGTCGTGTTGTCCTGTTGCGCGCCGTAGAGCTTGTAGGGAAATTGATTGTCGACCCAGATGCCGTAGATTTCAGCAGTCGGCTGGTTCATTTGCGACGACCACGTGCGCCCGCCATCAGTAGACACGTTCGCGCCGCCGTCGTTTGCCTGGACCATGATCTGACTGTCTTTCGGGTTGATCCAGATGTCGTGATTGTCTACATGCGGCGTGCGAAGCGGCGTGAAAGTCTTTCCTGCGTCAATCGATTTAAAAAAACCCTCAGCGCCTGCGTAGACGACATCTGCGTTCGAGGGATCGGCGCCCAGTGTCGTGTAGTAAAACGGTCGTTGAATCAGAGAGCCTTGCGAATTGATCAGCGCCCACGTCTGTCCGGCGTCTTCCGAGCGGTAGAAACCGCCGCCGGGTTTCGCCTCGATCAGCGCATAGACGCGATTCGGATTTGCCGCCGTGACAGCGAGATTGGCCTTGCCGATCAACTCGTTCGGAAGGCCGTTCGAAATCTTTGTAAAATGCTCGCCGCCGTCAGTGCTCTTGTAAAAACCGCCTTCACGAGCGCCGCTGATGATCGTCCATGGCTTACGCTCGAGCCGCGACATCCACGCGTAAACAACATTCGGATTGCCGGGTTGAATTTCGACGTCCATCGCTCCGACAGCGTCCGAGATGAAAAGAACTTTCCGCCACGTCTGGCCACCGTCAGTGGTTTTGAAAACGCCGCGCTCGCTGTTTGGTTTGAAGATATCGCCGTTAGCCGCGACCCAGACGATGTCCGGATTCGTTGGATGAATGCGAACTGCGCCGATCTGACCGGCCTTGTAAAGACCGATGAACTTCCACGTTTGTCCGGCATCGGTCGACTTGTACATGCCGCGGCCTGTCGAGACGTTGCTGCGCACGCTGTCGGAGCCAGTGCCGAGATAGACGATGTTTGGATCGGAATCGGCAACCGCGACGGACCCAGTTGAGCCGAGTGGAATCTTACCGTCGGTGATCGGCGTCCAGGTCGCACCGTTGTCGGTAGTTTTAAACAACCCGCCGCTCGCGACTCCCATGTAGAACGTTTTGGGTTGCGAAGGAACGCCGGTGACGGTGGTCGCGCGTCCGCCGCGTCCTGGACCAACGAGCCGGTAGCGCAGACCATTGAAGAATGCCGGGTCTACGTTTGACTGCGAACGAACCGGAACCGAGAGCGCGGAGAGCGCCACAATCAAGAGTAGGCTTGAGCGAAGCATCGATTTTCTCCTAAAACGCAGATGACGCAGATTACACCGATTTGGTCTATTCTGTGTAATCCGTGGATAACTTTCTGAAACACATCGAGACGGCGCGCACGTTGCCGAGTGAGCGAGATAAAAACTACTTGTTGACCGATGCATCGGGTCGGCAGTTTGTTTTCAAGATCGCGAATGCTTCGGAATCGCGCGCTTTTCTCGAGGCGGAGAATGCGGTGCTGGACCATTTGTCGGAACGCGTTCCATTTTGCCAGCGCGTGATAGAAGAGGTCGCCGAATTCGAAGGTCATTTTGCGCGGGTTGTTAATTATCTTCCAGGCGTGCCGCTGGCTGAGATTAGGCCGCACACGCCGGAGTTGTTGCATGATCTCGGTCAAAAGTTGGGCCAGCTCTCGCGCGCACTCGCAGACTTCGATCATCCGGCCGTGCATCGCAATCTTCACTGGGACCTCGCAAATGGAAATCGCGTCGTGAACGAGTATGCTCCGCTGATCGAAAACGCGGATCTGCGTGAGTTAGTGCTAAAGTGCCGATTCAAGCCACGGATCAAGCTGCGACGAAGTGTGATTCATGGTGACGCGAACGACTACAACATACTGGTCGATCCGGAGACCATGACCGTCTCAGGGCTGATCGATTTTGGCGACATGGTTTATAGCTACACCGTCGCTGATCTGGCGATCGCGCTTGCATATGTCGTGCTGCACGAAGACGATCCGTTTGAGAATTTGATCGAGGGTTATACGAGTGAGTTTCAATTGCGCGTTGAGGAGCGCGAAGCTTTGTGGCCGCTCGTGCGGCTGCGGCTCGCGATGAGTGTTTGTATCGCCGCGTACCAACAGAAACAACGGCCTGACAATGCATATTTAGGGATTAGTCAAAAGGCAATCCAGGAAAATTTGCCGCGGATTTTCGCAGATGAAAGATTTAATTGAAGCGAGACGGCGACTGCTGGGACGTAATCTGAGCATTGCGTATCAGAACCCACTGCACATCGTTCGTGGATCGATGCAGTATCTTTACGACGGGGACGGCCGGCGCTATCTCGACGCGTACAACAACGTCGCTCATGTTGGTCATTGTCATCCGGAAGTCGTTGCTGCCGGTCACCGGCAGATGGAACTGCTGAATACAAACACGCGCTACCTCAGCGATCAAATCCTTGAATATTCAGAAAGACTCACGGCAACGTTGCCAGAGTCTCCGAGCGTGTGTTTCTTCGTCAACTCCGGCAGTGAAGCAAACGAGCTCGCGATTCGTCTTGCACGTGCACACACGAGGGCGCGCGAGATGATTGTGCTCAATCACGCCTACCACGGAAACACGACTACGCTCATCGATCTCAGTCCCTACAAGCATGATGGACCAGGTGGCCAAGGTGCGCCCTCGTGGGTGCATAAGGCTCCACTCCCAACGTCTGCTGAAGATGCTCACTACGTGAGCGATATCATTGAAGAACTACAAGCGCCGTTGTGTGGGTTTATCGCGGAAACGATGCCGAGCGTGGCCGGACAAATCGTCTTCCCTGACGGTTATCTCAGTCGGGTGTACGACGCAGTGCGCAACGCCGGAGGTGTTTGCATCGCCGACGAAGTGCAAACTGGTTACGGCCGTACCGGCACGCACTTTTACGCGTTCGAGAAATACGACGTCGTGCCTGACATCGTCGTGCTCGGGAAACCGATCGGCAACGGTCATCCAATCGGCGCAGTGATCACCACGCAAGCAATCGCCGACTCGTTTGATAACGGGATGGAATTCTTCAGCACGTTTGGCGGAAACAACGTGTCGTGCGCGATTGGACTAAAGGTACTGGAGATTGTGCGGGAAGAGAACCTGGAGGCACATGCGCTTCGCGTGGGAAACCATTTACTCTCAGGCTTACACGAACTAAATCAGCGTCACAAAGTGATTCGCGATATCCGCGGCTCCGGGTTGTTTCTCGGCGTCGAGCTCGTGCACGAAGCCGGCGCCGTCGTGAATAAAATGCGCGAACAGGGAATACTACTCGGCACCGAGGGCCCACTTCACAACGTAATCAAGATTCGGCCGCCAATGCCATTCTCCGAATCAAATGCAGATCAACTTGTCGATACGCTTGATGAGGTTCTTAGTCGCGGTTGAGTATGAACGAGAGTGAGTGACCCTGGGTGGTCCAGCCACCGTTGTGATAGGCAATGGGAAGATCTACCGCAGTCGTCTGCTCATCTTTCCACACCGCACTCGAAACCTGTTCGCAGTGCAGCAGGTAATGCTCGATGCCCGTGAACACGCTACGCCAGTAGCCGCCATAGATCGTCTTGTAAACAACTCCGCCGACCTCAACATAAACCCGGTTGCCACTCAAAATCCGGTAGTTGATGCGCCCGAGCAGATCGAGCAGACGGCACTGTTCGCGCTTTGTCGGGTCACCGTCAGGCTCGTGACCGTCGCGCCATACCTCGGGTTCGTATTGCGGCATTATTGGCCGCAATTTATTCTCCTGTTAGGATAAAAGTCAAGAAAAATGGCTGCTTCATCAATCACGGCGAACAAAAAGCTACTACGTTTTGCATTTGCGCTCACATTTCTCGGAGGGAGTGTGCTCGCAATGCTCTTCACAGGGTGTAATCGACAAGGGGTGGCGGAGAGGATTTCAGAAAAAGCGATGAACACAGGGCCGATAGTTTATGTGGCGCTCGGAGATTCCACCGGTGCAGGCGTCGGAGCGAGGGACGGCGGGTACGTGGCGCGACTTTTCAAGCGTATTGCCGAGCAGCAACCGGAGTCGAAGTTGTCAAACCTTTGTGTGAGTGGTGCGACGACCGCGGATGTATTACGCGGGCAATTGGATCAAGGAGTGGCAATGAATCCCGATCTCGTGACGGTCGGCATCGGCATCAACGACATCGGTCACGGATTGACGCTCGAACAGTTTTCGAAGAACTACGAAGAGATCCTCAGCACGCTGAAAGAGAAGACTCGCGCGCAGATCGTTGTGTCGAACCTTCCAGACGTTTCCAGTGCGCCGCGTATTCCGAATGCAATGCGCGCTGAGTACCAGCGACGGATCGCGCAGTTCTCTGAGCGGCTGGAAGAGATTGCGAACCGGCATGGCGTGACGATCTTTGATGTGTACACGATCACGAAGGCCGAGCTGCCATCGCATCCGGAGTATTTTTCGATTGATGGGTTTCATCCGTCTGATGACGGGTATGAGTTGTGGGCGACGCAGATGTGGCCCACGGTCGCGCGCGTAGTTGGATTTCAGGATTAACAAGATTCACCGGAGATTTGATCAAAGAAGTGAATCTTGTCAGTCGCGATCTTAAGCCAAACTCGACTCTCCAGTTCCGCGCGGAAGTCAGCGCCGGCACGCGCGATTAATCGTTGATCCGCGACTGAGAGAAACACGAAAGTCTCGTTACCCATTAGTTCGGTGACATAAACATGCGCCTCGATTGCACCATCCTGCGGCGCTGTGAACACTTCGATGTGCTCAGGTCGAATGCCCACAGTCACGCGGCCTGCCGGTCGCGGGCGAAGCAATGCTATTCGCATCGTGTCGCTCACAAACATTCCCGCGTCAATCGCCCCATCGATGAAATTCATACTCGGACTACCTACAAACTCCGCTACAAACCTGTTCGCCGGAGCGTTGTAAATATTCATCGGCGTGTCGAACTGTTGCAGGCGTCCTTTCTTCATCACCGCGACGCGCGAAGCGAGTGTCATCGCCTCGGCCTGATCGTGTGTGACGTAGATCGTCGTCGTTCCGAGTTGATGCTGAAGCCGCTTGAGTTCGCCGCGCATCTGCAAACGCAAGCGCGCGTCGAGATTTGAAAGCGGCTCGTCCATCAAATACGCACGCGGCTCACGCACGATCGCACGCGCAAGCGCCACACGTTGACGTTCACCGCCAGATAACTGCCGTGGCTTCCTTTCGAGCAACGACTCGATCTCCAGCATTTCAGCAACCCGCTTCACACGCGCCGCGCGGTCGGCTTTCTCGATCTTCCGGACGCGCAACGGATAGCCGATGTTCTCCGCAATCGTCATGTGCGGGTACAGCGCGTAACTCTGAAACACCATCGCCAGATCGCGATGCTGCGTTGGAACGTCGTTGATACGTTCGCCGTCGATCAGGATATCGCCTGACGTGACGCTCTCGAGTCCCGCAAGCATGCGTAGCGTAGTCGTCTTGCCACAACCTGATGGTCCAAGCAGCACGATAAACTCACCATCACGAACGTCGAGTGACAAATCGTCGACGACGGAGGCGCCGCCAAACGTCTTCGTCACATTGCGAAACTCGATTCCCATCTAACCTTTCACTGCTCCCATCGACAGTCCGCGCACGAGATACTTCTGCAACGCGAGCGCAAACACGAGGATCGGAACGATCGCCACCGACGCCGCAGCACTCATCACGCCCCACTTGATCTCGTACTGTGTCACTCGTCCAGCGATTCCGACCGGCAACGTCATCGCGGCGTCCGTTTGCGTCAACACGAGGGCAAACAAAAACTCGTTCCAGGAAACGATCAAGCAAAACACCGCCGTTGCCGCGAGACCCGGCGACACGAGCGGCAAGACGATGCGCACGAGCGCACCGAGGCGCGAGTCGCCGTCAACGAGCGCCGCTTCTTCGAGATCGCGCGGCAAGTCAGCGAAAAAACCGCGCATCATCCAAACTACAAATGGAAGATTGAAAGCGGTGTAGACGATGATCAGTGATGTGCGTGTGTTGAGCAGTTGCACGTCGCGCATCATGAGAAACAGTGGCACGGCGGTGACGATCGCGGGAAACATTCGCGTCGAAAGAATCCAAAGAGACAGGCGGCGATTGAGCTTAAACGGCAATTCAAAGCGCGCCAGTGCATACGCCGCAAGCGTGCCGATGACGAGCGCACACGCGGTTGACGTGACAGCGACAATCGCGCTCGTCAGCAAATACTGACCGAACGCACGCGTGACGAATGCGTCGTAGTAGTGTTCGAACGTGGGCGTGAAGCTGAACCAAAGCGGCGGACTCGCAAACTGATCAACCTCGCTCTTGAAAGAGATCGTGAGCATCCAGTAGACCGGCGCGAGCGCCGCAAGTAGTGCCACAAAAAGGCACAAAAAGCGCAGAATATTTTT
>DAIOGT010000056.1:6789-13892 GCA_036745095.1 Pyrinomonadaceae bacterium | reverse complement strand
CTTTCCTTGAAGGAGGCGAATGTACAGCGCGCTGATCACATTCGTCAGCGCGAGCGCCGCAAGTAGTGCCACAAAAAGGCACAAAAAGCGCAGAATATTTTTGTGACTTTTGCGCATTTTGTGTACTAAGCTTCCTTTCCTTGAAGGAGGCGAATGTACAGCGCGCTGATCACATTCGTCAGCGCGAGCAGCACAAACGACATCGCCGCCGCGTAACCAAAATCTAAAAACCTAAACGCCGTGCGATAGATGTAAAGACTGATCGTCTCCGTCGCGAACCCTGGTCCACCTTCCGTGAGAATGAAAATCTGGTCAAACACGCGCAGCAGATCCATCGTGCGCAGCAACAATACGATCAGGATCGAAGGCTTCAGGAGAGGCAACGTCACGTGCCAGAACGTCTGCCAGCGACTCGACCCGTCGATCAACGCCGCTTCGTAAGGCTCCTGCGGGATCGCCTGCAATCCCGCGAGCAGCACCAGAAACACAAATGGCGTCCATTGCCACACATCGACTGCGATCACTGAAATCATTGCGAGCTTCGGCGATGCCGTCCACGTCAAAGTCTCCGTGTTGATGCCAAACTGCTTGAGCGTGCCATTGACGGCGCCAAAGTTTGGATTGAGCATCAGTCGCCAAACCACGGCGACAACGACAGTCGGCAGCATCATCGGCACGAGCAGGCTCGCCCGAAAGAAACCGCGTCCACGCATCTGATTGTTCAGCAGGAGCGCAAGACCGAGTCCGAGCAAAAACTCACACGTCAACGCCGCAGCGGCATAGACAAACGTGTGGGCCATGGCGGTCCAGAAGAAGTTGTCTGACAAGAGGCGTGTGAAATTTCCGAGTCCCCACTCGACGCCGGCCGCCTTCTCCTGTTGAAAACTAATAGTGACGGAATAGATGAGCGGGTAGATTGAAAGCGCGAGAAGCACCGCGAGCGCCGGCGCGATAAAGAGTGCGGGCAGCAGCAGCTCGCGCTTATTTTGCGCGTTGAAGAATCTTCTCGATCTCGGCATTCGCCTGATTCATCGCGGCGGCAGCAGACAGCTCACCGCTGTTGGCTTTCGAAAGAAAGATGCCAAACGCGTTCTCGATTTCGTTCCAGTAAGGCGTGCGCGGGCGTGGTCTCGAACTTTCGAGCGAACTTAACTGAGCGGTATACGCGGGGTTTTTCGCAATCAGTTCCGCGTCGTTAAAAAGCGAGCGACGCGTTGGCGGATTACCGCGCAGTGCCGACTTTTTCATCTGCTCCGCGCTGGTGGCCCAAAGTAAAAAGTCCATCGCCGCTTCGGCATTTTTCGAATAGCGCGGGATCGCGATCAGCCAGTTGCCGATCTCAGCCTGTCCTTGCTTCACCGCCGCCGGCAGCACTGTAAACTCCATCTTACCGATTACCCTGGACCGCGCCGCGTCACTGAAGGGACCGATCCATGCTGGCCAGTTAATCGACATCGCGGCCGTGCCTTGCAACAGGTGTGCACCAACCTCATCCGCATTAAAACTCGCGTAACCAGGAGGTGAGTATTTGCCCAACTCGAGCATGAACTCGAGTGCCCTGATTCCCTCGGGACTGTTGACGGCCGGCTTTCCCGCCGCGTCAAACATCTCACCGCCGAAGGCCCAGAAGATGGGCATGAAATCGGCAACCGCAGCGTTACCCTGTGCCGCGCGCATGACGTAGCCATAGACCCTCGACCCGTTTGCGCCTTCAGTTTCTTTCTCGTGGATTGTTTTGGCTGCCGCGAGTACGTCGTCCCAGGTTGCAGGCACTTTCAGAGAGTGTTTCTCAAACAGGTCCTTACGATAGAAAAATAATTGCGAGTTGCCGACGTAAGGAAGAGCATACAGCGCTCCGGTTTGATACGGGTGACGACACACTGCGAGCGACGCTTCGACAAAGTCGCTGTCCGGACGCGATTGCCCGCGCTTCTCAAGGAGCGGCGTCAGCTCGGTCAACACGTTTTCATTGGCAAACCGCGGAAACCATGGATCGTCGAGCATGATCAGGTCGTAAGCGCCGGTGCGCGATTTGAGATCGATTAACTCTTTCTCAAAGAGATTTGTATAAGGAAACTCGGCGATCTCGATGTGCGTGCCGGTTTGCGTTTCGTAATCGCGAGCCGCCTGTTTGAGGGCCTCGCCTTCAACGCCCGAGACTACCGCGAGAGTGAGTTGTTTTCGAGATGGTTGATTCGTGCAGCTAACGGTCAGAAGTAAAAGCAGCGTCAAGAGTATTGGTCGCATATTGTCGGCACAGATTAACACTGATGGGCTAATATTCGTCTATGCGACAAATCGTAACGACTGCAAACGGTGACATCGACGTGCTCAAGGTCCAGGAGAAACCCGATCCGGCGCCGGGCGCCGACGAAGTCCTGATTCGCGTGCGCGCTGCGGGATTGAATTTCGCAGACATTCTCGCGCGGCAGGGTCTGTATCCCGATGGACCGCCAAAACCTTGCGTCATGGGATACGAAGTCAGCGGTGTAGTCGATGCCGCCGGTAAGGATGTGAATAGCTCGTTCGTCGGCAAGTCAGTCGTGGCGATGACGCGTTTTGGCGGGCAGTCCGAGCTGATTGCTGTGAAGGCCACGCAGATGTTTGAGAAGCCGGAGCAGTTAACGTTCGAACAAGCCGCTGCGATCCCCGTGAACTACCTGACGGCCTACGCGTTGATAGTCGTCATGGGTTCGTTGCATCCGGGCGAATCGATTCTGATCCACAACGCCGGTGGTGGCGTCGGGCTCGCGGCTCTCGATATCGCGAAAAAGATCGGCGCTGTCACTTATGGCACGGCAAGTCCGGGCAAACACAAGTTTCTAACTGAACGTGGGTTGGACCATGCGATAGACTATCGCACGCACGACTGGCAGCCGCAGTTAATGCAACTCACGAATGGACGCGGGGTCGACTTAATCATCGATCCGATTGGTGGCGCGCATTGGAGGAAGAGTTATGCGTCGCTAAGGCACACGGGACGCCTGGGAATGTTTGGAGTCTCGGCTGGATCCGCAAACGGGCTCACGGGCAAGCTGAAGATGTTGAAGGCCGCGATTCAGATGCCGCGGTTTCACCCGATCGGTTTATTCAACAAGAACCGCGGTGTGTTTGGCCTGAACCTCGGACACATGTGGCACGAGCCGGAGAAGGTCGCGTTATGGATGCGCGACATCCTGCGCGGGGTTGATGAGGAGTGGATCCGCCCGCACGTGGACCAGGCTTTCTCGTTTGACGACGTGGGCAAGGCACATCGAAGGCTTGAAGAGCGAAAGAATATCGGAAAGGTCGTGCTGGTGCCTTAGACTTCCGACGTGGGCTCGTCTGACTTGCGCTTTGCGACAAAGAACGAGAGCACGGTTGAATAGATCAAACCAAACAGGAGTGCGCCAAGAAACAGGCCGAGAAATGCTCCCAGGGCGATTCGATACATGGGCGCGTCCTCTGCGATGGCAGGCTCGGTCGCCAGCCACCTCGTTCCGACGACTGCAAGGACGCCCACGAAGAACAGTGACGCGGTGAGTCCGTAGACGAAAGAGATCGCCACGCCCGTCTTAACTCCTTCTTTAAAGGTTGGCCGATCGCGTTTCTCGTGCTCGAGTGCTTTGAGGCCGAGATAGATCATCGCAAACTGAAGAACGTTAAAGAAGATTGGACCACCGAGTGTGTGAACAATCGATTGGGGATTGGTGATGAGGTTGCGCGTGATCAGCACCCATGCGACGACGCCGAGCGTGATCAGCAAGCCGTATTTGATTGGTAGTTTCATATTCTTAGCCGCGGATTTTCGCGGAATGCACGCAGATTTATTCCCAGGCGGGCTTATCGTTCCAGTAAGGCGCCCATGCGAGTGTGAGCACCTTGATGGCGATGTTTGCTTTTGTCGGTTTCAAACTGACTGTCTCGAGTTGTTCAGTTTGCGGATCCAGCGACCGCTCGAGCGCCCTTGTTTCCGCCTGAAAATCCGCTTCGAGATCCGCAAGCTTTTGTGTAATAGCCGCGACGTTTGACTCGGCTCGATCGATATCCTGCGCTTCTTTCATTGAACGACCGACACCACGAGCAGCAGTCGTCGCCCTACCGAGCGTTGTCATACTCGCGCGCTTTCGACCTAAGAACGACCCGAGCAACGTCGCACCAAACGAGATCGCCGTCTGCATCTTCTGGCCTTTCGCCTGTTCGGTCTCGCGTTCGACTGCGTGTTCAGCACGACGCTTCCGATCCTCCAGCACCTCGAACTTCGGCGCGTACTTCCGCCGCAACTTCTCCACCGCCTCATCGCGCTGTTCTCGCGCGATCTGCTGCAAGCGAACACGAAAGTCGCGCTCGCTTTCGCCGGGATTGGAAACAATGTCGAGGGTGGGACTCTCGAGTAATTCGAGCCGCTGGTTTCGATAGATCCAGCTCGCCAGCTCCTTGCGCCACGTCGCGTAACTCTTCGCTTTCGTCGCGGCCGCCGGTACTTCCGCAAACTTCGCTCCCGCTTGCGGCTCCGATTCGAGATCTTCAACCGGCAAATCTACTGGCACGGCCTGACTCCAATCAAGATTCACTGGCCCATCAGTAATCGCACTTATCAGATTCAACTGCTGCGTCATCTCGACCGTCTTAGAATTGCTGTAACGCACCTCCGCCGTTCCGAGCAACATAGGATGATAAGTCAGAGTCTCACCCTGGAGACCGGGAGAGCGAACGGGAATGTAGTATTGCGTGATTTCCGGAGGCAGTATCGCTCTTTCAGTTTTGGGTGGCGCACTCGCGACCGTTGCCGGAGCAGGAACGGAAACAGTAGCAGCAGCGGACGGCGATGTCGCGGCGTTTTTCAAAGGATCCATCAGCAACTTGATCTGCGTGCGCGTGAGTGGTCCACGCAGGTACGACAACGCCCAGCGCGTTTCAAAAACTTCAGGCGCGTCGTCGTGCACGTTATTCATCAGAAAGATGCGCTTATCGAGTCCGGCGAGCAGTTGTTCCATCGCCTGCTTGTCAAACTTCTGACCGGTGCCGGCGGCGATACCTTCAAGACCATCCAATACGCGCGCTTTGTCACGGTCAGTTTGCAGGCGACCGATAAACCACGTGCCGGTGTTGGCGAGTCCTTTGTAATCGAGATCGACTGGATTCTGCGTCGCGAGTACGACGCCGAGACCAAACGCACGTCCCTGTTTCAAGAGCGTCAACAGCGGCAACTTCGACGGCGGATTTGCGACCGGCGGGAAGTAACCAAAGATCTCGTCCATGTAAAGAATCGCGCGGAGGCTCGTCGTCCCCGATTGCGTTCGTACCCAGCCCAGCACCTGGTTCAGCAGCAGGGAAACGAAGAACATACGCTCCGCGTCAGAAAGGTGTGCGATCGAGAAGATTGAGAGCCGCGGCTTGCCGGCTTCCGTGTAAAGAAACTTCGGAATGTCGAGCGACTCGCCTTCCATCCAATTCGCGAACGACGGCGAAGCGAGCAGGTGATTCAACGACATCGCGAGCTCAAATCGATCCGCAGCCGGAAAATACGAATCAAGATCCATGACGCCGACTTTTGTCATCGGCGGCGTCTGAACTCTTTGAATCAGGTTCGCGATATCGAGATCTTTTCCCGCAGACCATTCGTGATTCAGAATGTTTGAGAGAAGAATGTGCTCGCGGCTGCGAACCGGATCGGCGTCGATGCCGATCAGGGCGAGCAAGCTGGTAACGGTGGTGTTGATTCGCTCGGAGAGTGCTTCATTGTCGTGCCTGATCGTTTCGGGTGGCGCGACAAACGACTTGAGGATCGAGACAGACAGTCCCGCATTGCTGCCCGGCGTGTAGACGCGGAAGTCAGCGGCGTCTTTCAGGCGCTTGATGCGCGCGCCGTCTTGGCCCCACTTCGCGAGGCCTTCTTTCCAAAGCTGTGCCTGTTGTGCTGCGTCCACGCCTTCCTCGACCCACGGCGCGAAGTCTTCAGCCGTGAGCTTTGGAAACGTCAGCATCAGGTTACTCAGATCGCCCTTTGGGTCGATGATTATCGCCGGTATGCCGTCGATCGCGGCTTCTTCAAGCAAGGTGATGCAGAGTCCGGTTTTGCCACTGCCTGTCATGCCGACGCAGACCGCGTGGGTGACGAGGTCCTTCGAATCGTATAGAAGAAGATTGTTGTCGGCCTTCGATCTGCCGAGATAGAAGATACCGAGCTTCTCAAACTCTTCGTATGTCATTTACTCGTGTCTCCACTTGGTTCGTGTGTACGCGATTCGAAACCCATGGCGCTCTGAGTTTCGCTGTGAGCCAGTGCCTGGCAAGGTCACCATCATCGCAATCGTACAACCCTGCGCGGCAGCGTAACGCAAACGCCCCTCAAGCAACGCGTTCTGGGCGCCTTGTCGCCGCGCGCTCGGCACTGTGCTCGCACCCGCAAGCAACGCCACATCACCGGCGATCGTCAATGCCCCTGTCGCAATCGGTTGTCCATTCAGCTCGGCTAAAAACGATAACCCTTTCGACTGCGCGACAACCCGGTTCAATTCGTTCAGAAAGTCCGCCACTTCAGGAGATTCGCTCCAGCCTTCGCAAGCTGTCTCCGCCCACAGGTCTACTTCATCCTTGCCAACAACTCTTACTTTGATTTCCTCATTTCGTGTCGCATGCAGCCGCAGGTCAGGATCAATTGGTCGATACAACACGTTCGTCAACTCTACTGGTTGATAGCGACGCTCACGAATCAGTTCATACGCGGACGGATCAGCGAGCGGACATACCTCGTGGAAAACTTCCGCGCCTCTCGATCGATAAAACTCCTCGATCTCATCCATCTGCTCCGCGGTGATCGGCTCAAATACTCCGAGACCGAACGTCTGCGTGATCGGCGACCCTACACCATCAAACATCGCATGCGTGCCGGCGACCTCGAGCCACGTCGCACCCCGATCCGGAAAGGATTTTTGGCGTGCTTCGACAAACTGCACACTACTGCGTACCTCAGTTGCTTCTAGACGACGCGCCAAATCGATATCAGCAAATGGATATCCGTTGATCATTCGTGTTTATGAACCACCTCTCTGAACTGCAAAAAGTCGCCACTCACCGCAACCTGCAAGCATGTGAACTCCGCGATCTTCAAAACTGATGCC
>DAIOGT010000056.1:0-6689 GCA_036745095.1 Pyrinomonadaceae bacterium | reverse complement strand
GCCACTCACCGCAACCTGCAAGCATGTGAACTCCGCGATCTTCAAAACTGATGCCTGAACCCGCAACCAGATCCTTCACCGTGCTCGAAACCAACACCTCACCGGGTCGTGCCTCGTTCGCAACGCACACACACATTTGCGCCGCTGCACCCGCAACCTCGCCGTCAACAATTTCGCACTCACCGGTATGAAGACCCGTACAGGTCTGAACACCCAATCGCGAAGTGTATTCAGTGATCGCCGTCGCACAACGGACCGCTCGTGCCGGCCCGTCAAAGATCGCGAGTAAACGATTTTCCAAAATGTCTACCTCGCGCCCACGGAACCACTCGATCTCTTTCGTGATGTGCGCGTGCAAACGGCGCCACCATTCGGACCAACGCTCCGGCCCGAGGCTTTGCACACGCTCCTTTATACCGACCAAACGCGCTACCAGCACAGTCGCAAGCACAGTATCAGGTTCGATTCTGTGTCGCACACCGGTAAGAAACTCTTCAACTTCGTCAAGAATCGCGTCCTGATCGCCGACGAACGGTAGATGATCGTTTCCGGGAAACTCGACAAACTTCGCGCCCGGAATCCGCTGCGCCACGAAACGTCCTTCTTCAACTTTCAAACACTGATCATCCGTTCGATGAATCACGAGTGACGGCACGCGTATCGACGGCAACACATTTCGCACATCGATCTCCGAATTCATCTGCGTCAGCGCTACGGCCGCGCCGGGACTCGCTCCCATTCTCAGGTACGTGGCCCACCAATCGCGGAACTGCGGATCATTCGCAACACTCGGCGCGCGTTCGTCGATGCCGACCGGCCCACCCCACTGTTTTCGCATCGTTTCGAAAAACTGTTCGCGTTGCTCCGGCGTCGGTCCCCACGGGTACTCAGCATCCCGAATTCGCTTCGCGTACGTGCCAATCATCACGAGCGCGACGGTCTTCTCCGGGTACGTCGCAGCGAAAAGACTGCACATTGGACCACCTTCCGACACGCCACACAATGCCGCCCGCTCTGATCCGACAGCGTCCATCACAGCGCGCACGTCGTCCATACGTTGCTCGAGCGTCGGCAGTTGATTGATCGGCACGTGATCGGAAAGTCCCGTACCTCGCTTGTCAAAAAGAATCAGACGTGAAAACGATGCGAGTCGTAGCAGGAAACGCGCAAAACTCGGCTCGCGCCAGAAATATTCGAGATGCGACACCCAGCCCATCACGAAAACGAGATCGAGTGGAGCGTCGCCGATTACCTGGTAAGCGATGTTCACATCGCCGCTGCGCGCGTACATCGTTTCCGGCGGTCGAGTTAACGCGGGTTCGAGTTGCTTGTGTGTGACTTGCGAAGGTAACACATCGATCACGCGAGCCCCGGCAACCAGAGAGTCGTCGTCATCGTCACGTTCAACAATGATTCGCGCGCGTGTCCGTTCGCGCACGATCACGCTCTCATCGTCGCCGCCTGTCGCTCTGACGTCGCCGACAAAGCGATAGCCGCGCTTCGGTACCGTCTGAATGTAGTGCTCGCCTTCCTTCGTCTCACCCAAAGCTTTCCGCAGGATGGAAATATTTTGCGCGAGGTTGTTCTCCTCGACAAAACTGTCCGGCCACACCTCCTGCATCAACTCCTTCTTCGTCATGACATGGCTGGAGTTTTCGAGCAGCACGAGCAACGTGTCGAAGACTTTCGGCGTGAGCGGCACCTCGCGATTGTCTTTGAAGAGAAGGCGCTCGTTTACGTCAACTCGAAACCCGTCAAATAGATAGAAGCGTTTACCCGGCCGGTTCATCATCGCTTTCAGAACTTTTTGAGAACAATCTCACAGGTATTTCAGGATTCTCTAAATACGAGAGTCGCCCGTGACCCGTATCTTCCCACTCATCCTCACTGACCGCGACAAAACTTGAGCCGAGATTATTTAGGAGGAATTGCAATGAATACAAGTTCGAAGCGCCACGTTGATAACGTCGGTCGCGCCCAGGGCCGCCGCGCCGTGGTGCTTGGGGGAAGTCTCGCGGGGCTTTTGACCGCGCGCGTTTTGTCGGATCATTTTGACGAAGTAACTCTAATCGAACGCGACGCCTACAAGGAAACAGCAGAAGTGCGCCGCGGCATTCCGCAGGCGAACCACGTGCACGGATTGTTGTTGCGCGGTCGCCAGGTCCTCGAAGATCTCTTCCCGGGTTTGCAGGACGAGATGATGGCGGCAGGCGTGCCCCTCGTCGATATGGCAAAAGAAGTCGCGTGGTACACACGCGCCGGTTGGGGCGTGAGATTTCCTTCCGAGATGAAGGTGTTGGCATTCACTCGACCAGTGCTCGACCTGCACGTCCGCAGACGACTCACTCAAATTCCAGGAGTGACGATCATGGACAACACTGACGTTCTTCGTATCATTCCTGACGGTGAAAAGAATCGACTTGCGGGTGTACTCATTTGCCCCCGCAGCTCGGAGTCAGATCGCAAAGTGGCCCAGGAGCTGAGCGCGGATCTGGTTGTCGACACGACTGGCCGCGCCTCACGTGCGCCGCGGTGGCTGACCGATCTTGGTTACGTGATTCCGGAAGAGACTGTGGTCGACGCGCATCTCGGTTACGCGAGTCGCTTGTATCGCATTCCGGATAATTTCAACCGCGATTGGAGATGTGCTTACGTGCAGTCTGCGCCGCCGGCGCGAAACCGTGGCGGGATTCTGTTCGAAGTCGAAGGTCACCGGTGGCTGGTCACGCTTATCGGCGGCGCTCGTGATTATCCGCCGAGTGATGAAGCCGGTTTTCTCGAGTTCGCGCGTAGCCTTCCCGTTTCGACGATCTACGATGCCGTGCGCGCCGCTGAGCCTGTGTCACCGATCAAGACACATCGCGGCACCGAGAATCGACTTCGTCATTTCGATCGCGCGAAAGAATTTCCTGAAAACTTTTTGCTGTTAGGCGACGCGGTATGTGCTTTCAATCCGGTTTACGGTCAGGGCATGACGATCGCTGCGCTCGGAGCGCTTACGTTGCAAAACACTCTGCGTGAGAACGCGAATTTAGAGACTCTATCACATCGCTTTCAGAAGCGACTGGCGAAGGTGACGAAAGCACCGTGGCTGCTCGCGACCGGTGAAGACTATCGCTATCCAGACACGTCGGGTCACGGTGCGGGTTTGATGACGAAGTTCATGCACCGCTACATGAATCGCGTCCTGGAACTGGCGACGCAGTCTGTTGAAGTTCGCGGTGTGCTCTTGCGAGCGTTCAGTATGCTCGTGCCACCGACGGCGCTTTTTCATCCCCGCATCTCTTTGCGCGTCCTGGCCCACATCCTAAAACCTCGTCTTCGCGCTCCGTCTGTCTCTTCCGTGTCTCTGGGGTGGCAAAAGGAAGCGTCATGAGAACTCGGACCGAAATCACTGTTGAAACAGAGAGGGTCGTGATCATCAACAGAAGCAGGCGTATCGCGTGGTGTTCCAGCTGCGCGCGTCCGGTAGAAATGTTGAGTATCGACGATGCCGCAATCTTCGCGCGCGTAAACTCACGAACGATCTTTCACTGGGCCGAATCACGCGTAGTTCATTCAACCGAAACACGCGAAGGATTGCTTTTGATTTGTCCAAATTCCCTATAAATCGCGTTTGAGTCCGCGCTAATCCGCGTTTCCGATCCAAACAGTCTTGATATTCACGAACTCGCGGATCCCAAACTCCGCGAGTTCGCGTCCATAACCTGAATTCTTCACACCACCAAACGGCAGACGTGGATCTGACGCCACCATTCCATTGATGAAGACCGATCCCGCTTCGAGCTCCTCGATAAATTGTGCCTGTTCCCTGGCGTCGTTGGTCCATGCCGCAGAGCCCAGACCAAACGGCGTCGCATTCGCGATACGAATCGCTTCATCGATATTCGACGCGCGAAAAAGCATTGCTACCGGTCCGAAGATCTCCTCGCACGACACCGGAGCGTCGACATCAATATCAACGAGCACCGTCGGCTCGAAAAAATTTCCCGGACGCTCGATCTTTCGGCCGCCCGTAAGCACGCGTGCGCCACTCGCGACAGCTTTTTTCACCTGCTCGTCGAGATCGTTAACGATCTGCGGCGTCGCGAGGGGACCGACGTCAGTCGATTCTTCCATCGGATCGCCGATCTTTAGCGCGCGCATCTCCTCGACAAATCGTCGTTCAAACTCGTCGTAGATCTCAGTCGCGATAATGAAACGTTTCGCGGCGATGCACGACTGACCGTTATTGATCGTGCGCGCTTTAACGGCAGTCGTCACTGCGTCCTCGAGGTTCGCGGACGGCATGACGATAAAAGGATCGCTACCGCCGAGTTCCAGCACTGTTTTCTTGATCTGCTTTCCCGCGGCCGCGGCAACACTTCGTCCGGCAGGTTCGCTGCCGGTCAACGTAGCCGCCACCACTCGGCGATCGTGCAGTATTCCTTCGACCGCATCAGAGCCGACGAGCAACGTTTGAAAAGCGCCTCGCGGAAACCCTGCGCGCGCGAAAATGTCTTCGATCGCGACTGCACACTGCGGCACGTTCGAGGCATGTTTCAGCAGACCGACATTACCGGCCATGAGAGCAGGCGCTGCGAAACGAAAGACCTGCCAGAACGGAAAATTCCAGGGCATGACAGCGAGCACTGGACCAAGCGGCTGATAGCGCACATAACTCTTGCGCGCGTTCGTTTCGACAACCTCATCCGCGAGATGATGTTGCGCGTTTTCCGCGTAGTAGCGACAAACCCATGCACACTTTTCAGCTTCTGCGACAGCGGCCTTGATCGGTTTCCCCATTTCCTCAGTCATCATTTTCCCGAGTGACTGTTTGTCCGCTTCGAGGATTTCGGCGGCGCGCTGCATCATGCGCGTGCGTTCAGCCATTGGCGTGTGGCGGTACGTGCGAAAAGTGTCTGCTGCGAGCTGAAGTTTTTCTTCGATCTGCGCGGCGGTTAGCGCGGTGAAAGTTTTCAGAGTTTCACCTGTAGCTGGATTGATTGAAGCTATTGCCATGATGCAAACATTATAATCTCTGCGACGCCTTTGCGCCTTTGGGCGAAAAAAGCGAAACTTTGTCCAATGGCTGAACAGAAACTCGATCGCTTCGGTGTGGCCGCCGCGCTTCAGGAAATCGCGCAGCTGATGGATCTGAAAGGCGGCGCATTTCGCTTCAAAGCGAAAGCCTACAACGCGGGTGCGCGTGCCATTCAAGGCGTTGCCGATCTCGATCGACTCGTCAAAGAGGATCGCCTCACCACACTGCCACGCATCGGCGACGCGCTCGCATCGCAAATCAAGCAACTTTACCTGACGGGCGAATCGTCCGTTTTAAATGGCTTGCGACAAGAATTTCCGGCGGGCGTGATCGAGCTTTCGACGATTCCCGGACTGAGTGTTGAGAAGATCAAACAACTTGATGAAGCGGGAATATCGTCTATCGCGCAACTGAAAACCGCCGCCGAAAACGGACGACTTCAGGCCCTGAAAGGCTTTGGACCAAAGACCGCGGAGCGCCTGTTGACTCATATCTCCACTCCCGTGAAGAAGCCCAAGCGTCGCTTGCATCTTCATCACGCGTGGAGCACGGCGGATCAGTGTGTCGACTATCTCAAAGCCGTCGCCGACGTCGTTGACGTGAGTGTCGCCGGTTCGTTGCGTCGTTGGGAAGAAACTGTCGGTGTGATCGATATTGTGGCAAGTGCGAAAGATCCGGCCGCAGTGGTCGAGAAGTTTCAGGAGTTCCCGCTCGTACTGTCGAGCCAGGTGGATGATCCAAATACGTGTGTGGCGCAGTTCGCGGACGGCGCCCAGGTATGGCTGACTGTTGTTCCGCCACAGGAATTTGGAATTACGCTTTTCGTTAAGACCGGCTCACAGGCGCACCTGGAAAAAATCAAGGACATCGCGGAACGCAAGAAGGTAAGTTTTGCGCGCCTGCCGCGCACTGAAGCGCAGCTCTATAGCCGTCTGGGAATGGCTTTTATTCCGCCTGAGCTACGTGAAGACGAAGGCGAGATCGAAGCCGCACTCGCGAAAAAACTTTCGGAAGATCTCGTCACTGAGAATGACATCAAAGGCGTCGTTCATTGTCACACGACTTATTCAGACGGTATTCATACGCTCGAAGCGATGGTGCGTGGCGCTGAAGAAATGGGCATGAAGTACATCACCATCACCGATCATTCGCCCACCGCGATTTATGCAAATGGCCTGAACGTGGATCGCTTGAAACGGCAATGGGACGAGATTGATGAAGTGCAGGAGAAGGTCTCGATCAAGATCCTGCGTGGTACTGAGTCAGACATTATAGCCAGCGGCAAGCTCGACTATCCCGATCCGGTGCTTGAGAAGTTTGACGTGATCGTCGCCAGCATTCATGCGCGTTACAAGATGGACTCGGAGAAGATGACGCAGCGAATCACGACAGCAATGCGCGAGCCGGTGTTCAAGATCTGGGGGCACGGCCTCGGACGATTGCTGCAACGGCGGCCACCATTCGAGTGTGATGTGGAGCGAATTCTCGACGTGATTGCGGAGTCGCGAGCCGCGATCGAAATCAACGGCGATCCTTATCGACTCGATCTCGAGCCACGCTGGGTGCGTGAAGCGCGCAAGCGAAAGATCAAATTCGTCGTCTCAACCGACGCTCATTCAGTCAAAGCAATGAATAACATCAAGTACGGCGTCGCCATGGCGCGCCG
>DAIOGT010000055.1:0-25636 GCA_036745095.1 Pyrinomonadaceae bacterium | reverse complement strand
TTAAGGACGTCTTTACTTACAAGCAATGGAAACGACTGGCCCGCGACCTCGAGTTTCCATTAAATGCCACGCCCACGCAATTGAGCTTTGAACAATGGTTGGATTTGTACCACGGTTTTAAGCGTTTAGCGGCGCCTCGTCCGCGAGTTGTTGAAGCGCGCGGTAAATAATCTTGGCACTCAGGGTAACTTTCGTAATGTCATCGTTCCAGCGCGTTAGCGCCACTTCTAATTCAGAGTCCGGAAAATGATCTAAGCTAAATCCGGCCTTCGCGAACTCGCGACGGATACTCATCAGCGCGCGCCGTCTTTTCCACGACTCTATAATCTTGTAGAACTTTCTGACCAACGTCTTTACCCCTTTCCTTCACCGTTCATTCCAACAGACCGAGCAATAGGCTTTAAAGGTCGTGCTACTAAAACGGGACACGGTGACTCTCTCAACACGCGGTCTGTGTTTGAACCAAAGAGAGTTTCCGATTTGAATCCCTGGCCGTGTGCTCCTATCAAAATTAGATCCATCTTTTGATCAACTGCATAGGACACGATATTTCGATGAGCTTTCCCTTCACGTACCACATGTGTTACGTCACACCGAAGCTCACTATCCACGGGAACTAATCCATGAAGTTGTGTTGCCGCCGCGTGATATGGACCTTCAGGGCTTCGCGAGGCCCAGGCGAGCTCGTTCTCGCTGGTCTTTGTCTCAGTCATAACGTGTAGCAGATGTAGTTCCGACTGATACTCCTGAGCTAGCGCGAGTCCGTAACCAAGCGCCAGTTCTGAGTCGCTCGAGAAGTCGGACGCGATCAACAACCTCTTGAATTCAAGCGCACGGATCGCGCTACGCAGATGCCGACCTTCGCCAGACCGGGTGACGAGAACAGGGCATGAAGCCGTACGGCAGACGGTCTCTGCCGTCGATCCCAGTAGCGCGGCTGCGTATGGCCCACGGCGCGAACTCATAACGATAAGATCGACGTTCTGTTTTTCTGCTTCGTGCTTTATTGAATCTGCCGGCCGGCTGCTCTCAGTGACGACCAACCCATAATCGAGACGACCGCCACTGACCTCACAAGGAAACAAAACACATGAGTGCTCAACCGCCCTCCTGATGCCGGCTCGCATCGCCTCGACAGTATCGCTGTCGCTTCGTAATGAATCGTCGCGGCAAGTTAGAACGAAGAGCTTTGCTTGATACGAGCGCGCCAAAGCTATTGCATAGAGAAGACCCTCGTTGGTCTCGGGCGACTCAGCAACAGGACAGAGAATTCGTTCAAACTTTAAGTTCGTCGACATCTGGCTACCTTAGTACTAACTAAAGGAACGGTTTGCGCTCCGCAGACTCGTTTTTCTTTCCATTAGTTGTGACGCTGACAAGCCTCTAATCCTGCTTAATCTTTGCCGCCTGCGAAGTCTTCTTAGGTTTTCTAGACGACTGACTAAGTGTGGACTTCGCGCTACGGCTCGAATACGTTTCGCGCCGTGCTCACTTAATGTCGCTACCGCCTGGTCCATATTGCCGTTGGTTTTTCTGCTCAAGTCTTTCCTCCCTTTTTCGACAACTTAGTAGCGAAGCATGGCGCCTACTCCGCCCACGCTTCGCAGCAGCGCCGCATCCTCGATGAATGTGACACGCGCCCCTGTTTGTCGCGCGCGCGTAATAAGCGAATCCGCAATCGTTAAGCCGGACCAGTTGTGGTCCTGCGGACTCGTCTCACCGTCTTCTTCGAGTCGTACTTCATTTGGGGATGCGCTTATCAACAATTCATCAACCTGGCCGTGCTCGAGTGCCTTCATAGTGTCCGTTACTCCAATCACCGCCAGTCCTCCGGCACGGTACTCGTCTAAGAATCGCCGGACCTTTTCGGCGTCCGTATGCAGGTTATGTTCACTCAAGGCTTCCATTGTTGCCTTCAGTACTTCGTGTTCTGGTGTCCTGATATCAAGGCGCAGGATGTCGATGATCTTTTCCTTGAGACGGTCAGGTAATTGCTCTCGCAGCAATGGAATGATCACTTGATCGCCAGCCAGAATGATGTGTTCCACTGCTTCTTCTCGCACCACCCTATCGAGCATTTCCACCACCTCTTTGGCGTGGTGCAGGTGATTGTTTTCCACGTGCCGCTGGTAGCGCATCTGTGACCAGCCACCGACCTGCGTGCGGCTCACCTTGATGTTCTGGGTCTCTTCGTTGACGAGGGTCTTACCCAAACCGAAAACGAAGAGACGCGCGGAGTTTGTATCGACAAGCAAGGCCGCGTATCGCGGATGCTGATCGATCAAACGTGCGAGTGGATAGAGATGTGGTCTCTCGTCAACGTGCAGCCGGTGTCTTTGAATAGGAGCGTCGAGTTGGACCGCATTAAAATAACCATCCGCGCCTGCGCACGCGAAAATCGCGAGCCCATTGGACGAAGGGCGTACTTCATCACGCAAATACGCTCTAATCCTCAAGGTATCCCTTTCGAAGCTCGCAAGCTCAAGAGACTCCGCAGGGAACGACTTGGCCTTCGCATTGAACTCCTTGCGCACGAACGACTCGAAATTATCGCGCCCGTGTTGGTCCGGCTGCATGTTCAGATAGAGACTGATGAATGGAAATCCATTTGGCTCGAAGTCCGCCAACTCGTCCAACTGGTCCATAAGCGTAAAATCAGTAATGTTCTTCATCTGAAGCAGTGCCTTTCACTCTTAATTGTTAGTTCTAAACTTAAGCTAAGACCGTCAGCTTAACGAGGGTATTTACACCTGTGGCGTGCACGTGTTTACACGCGACTCAATTAGGTAAAGCTCTCTGAAATGACGTGTTAACACCTGCCGGGCGCGGGTGATAACACCGTGTTCTGTTCTTTGCATCCGCCCTATGCTGGTGTCGAGCGGGAACACAAAGAAAAAGGGGGAATGAATGAGATACCGAGACAACTTGAAGATAAAGCGACAACGTCGTCGAAAGTTCTTTTGGCTATTTGCAGCGGCTGCGGTTGGTGCGTTGTTGTTCGAGGAACAGATAGCTGTCCTCTACGTGCTTTCGACCCTGGCTGTATGCGGACTAATGATTGTGGTCGCGTTTTCGAATTTGGAGGCGAGAGACGCGGAGATGCAGACCGCTGCGATTAGAGAGGCCGCTGACGACGTGAGTGATAACTCCAGGCAGTTGCGTAGAGTCAAACGAAGAGTTGCGTAACGAAGGCGCGCCGGTAAAAACGCAGAGCATTGAACGACGATCGCGACTTACTCTTTTCCGGCGCCATTGCCAATGACTTCGAAGCGGCAACGTGGCGGACCGTCGCGGTCGCAGTGCTCCCGAACTTCCACGCCAACTATTTCGGATAGGAGTGTTTCGGCGAGCCTGCAAACTTCCGGATGCTCAGCGACAGCCGTTGCCAGGGGACAGCTCTCGCTACGAATCACAAATTGTCCATTGTCTTTCTCAAGACGCGCAGCGCCGCCCAGCGATTCCAGGGCGACGAGCGCTTTGCCGATCCGCATCTCCATGTCGCCGTTCTTTCCGTGTGCCGATTGAGCTCCGGCTAGAGAACGTCCTACCTCGCGCAAAACCTCTTCAAGCGCTACAGGTGTTAGGCGGTCTTTAAGTACGGCAATAAGTTGATTGAGCAGGGCGTCATATGCTTTCGGGAAGAGATGCTCGGCTTCTTCGGTTAACTGGTAAGCGAAATGTGGTTTACGTGTTCCGCGCTGGATTCCGCTTTGCTTGATAAGTCCATCACGCTCGAGGGACAGCAGGTGTGCGCGCACGGCATTGTCAGTCAACTCGAGCTCTTCCGCTAACTCATTGACCGTTTTCGTCGTTCCCCTCAAAAGGGTCACCAGGCGGCCCCGCGTGCTTTCGAAGAAGCGTTTGTCGAATTTCGTGCGGCTCATTTTCGTTCGTAGTATTGCATAACTCGTGAATAATTACAATAAGTCAAGTTAGTCCTTGACTTATTGTTCTAAAGTAGTATCCTTCGCTCAAAAGACAAGGTCGCGCAGGCGACCAAACCCAAAAAAATTAACCACGGAGGATACGAAGATGGAACACATTATCGACAACCCCACTCGCACTGTTGCTCGAACTCAACCTGCTGAAGCCGACGTTTCACGACCAGCCTATGAGGCTTACAGAATCCTGCACGTCGGGTTTGTGGTCGCGCCGATAGTCGCAGGACTGGATAAGTTTTTCAATATCCTTGTCAATTGGGAGCAGTACTTACCTGCGTTCGTCAATAAAATGGTCGGCGGTTACGGTCATGAGTTGATGCTTGTCGCCGGCGTTATCGAAATCATTGCGGGACTCGGCGTTTTGTTCAAGCCGAAATTTTTTGCGTACGTCGTTTCAGCCTGGCTGTTAATGATCGTTGTGAACTTGTTAATGATCCCCGGTTACTACGACATTGCGCTACGCGATTTTGGCCTCGCATTAGGCGCTCTCGCTCTTGCGCGTCTAAGCCAGGAATTTGATCGCTGAGTTGAGCTGGTCAGGCAAACGCAACCGGACAGGTGTTAACACTGATAGCCGTCAGGTGTTAATGCGCTACCAGCTTCCCTCGTCACAGGTCAAACTCATCCTGTTGGTACCGGAGCCGGAGCAAAGCTCAATAGCTCCGGTGTCCTGAAAGGGTTATAGTTGGCAGACATGAAGAGAATTTTGATCGGCTATGACGGTTCTGAGAGCGCTGACGCAGCACTGTCTGACCTCCGCAGGGCGGGACTGCCACGTGACGTGGTAGCCCTCATCCTGTCGGTCGGTGAGGTTGTCATGCCACCTCCCGCCATTAGAGATGAATTGGTTGGGCCACCCGCCACTTCTCGAATAGTGAAAGAGGCTTTCGCGCAAGCGGCGGCAGGGACAGCGCAGGCACTCAAGGAGACGCAGGAGTTTGCAGCGAAAGCAGGAGAGCGCGTCCGGTCGTACTTCCCACATTGGGAAGTGCAGACGGAAGGTCTGGCCGGCTGGCCGTCTGCAAAATTGATTGAAAAGGCCGACGAGTGGAAGCCGGATCTAATTGTCGTCGGCTCGCAGGGTCGGTCCGCGCTCGGGCGCTTCATCCTCGGCAGCGTGTCGAAGAAAGTAGTGACCGATTCAGAGCATTCGGTGCGGGTGGCGCGAGGTGCGGTGGACAAGGATGACAGCCTTCCGCCGAAGGTAATGATCGGTGTGGATGGCTCAGCGGAAGCGGAACAAGCGGTTCGCGAAGTCGGCATGCGTGTGTGGCCCACGGGGACTGAAGTGCGGATCATTGCTGTTGACGACGGAAAGAATCCGGCGAGGATTTCCCGCATTCTTCCGACTGCGGCTGCAATGATCCGGAGCAGCAACGAAGAGGCAGTCGCGGCATCGCGCACGATGGCCGAATGGGCTGAACGTGAGTTGCGCGCGATCGGCTTGCAGGTCTCAGTCGCAATCGAGAAGGGCGATCCGCAGCAAGTCCTCGTTAAGGAAGCCTTAAAGTGGGAGGCCGATTCTATTTTCGTTGGTGCGAGGAAATTCGACGGAACATTTGAAAGGTTTTCGCTCGGAAGTGTTTCCACGGCAGTCGTTACGAACGCGCATTGTTCAGTCGAGGTTGTGCGCAGGGTGACGAGCTAGCGTGACGAGGTCTGAACTATGAAGCTGTTGATAGCAGTAGACTCGGCGATTTCCGCCGAGGTGCTGGTTGACGCGGTGGGAATTCGACCGTGGCCTGAGGGCACGACCGCGCATGTGCTTTCGGTGGTAGCCGACACGGATGTTCCCGAAGAAGTGTGGCGCGAAGCAGGTTACGGAAAGAGCGCCGTGCACCGGGAAATGGAAAGAAGAGGCGAACAGATAACCAGCCTCGTCATTGATCGCCTGAAGGAAGTTGGCATTCCGGCAGAGGTTTTGGTAACGAGGGGTGATGCGCGACATTTAATTCCGTTTTTTGCGCGGAAGTGGTCTTCAGACTTGATCTTCGTCCGCGCTCACGTTCGCAAGGACGTGTTTCACTGGATGCTGGGCAGTGTAGCCAGAGCCGTTGTGGCAGACGCGCCTTGCACCGTTCAGATCGTTCGCGACGTAGAAGGAGATCACGCGCACACACTGCACAGCGGAAGGAAAGTGTTGATCGCCACCGACGGCTCAGAGACTTCAACGACGGCAGCGCACGCCGTCGCGCGGCGGCCCTGGCCTGAGGGGAGCGAGTTCAAAATCGTGAGTGTCGAAGAGCCGTGGGCGATCAAGTCGTCAAAGATTGGTCCACAAGAGGCCGTTACCAGCGTCCAGGACGTGCTGGCTTCCGCGGGATTAAAAGCGACTGAAGCGGTGTTTTCCGGTAACGCGAAAGAAGTCATTCTTGAAGAGGCACGAAAATGGGATGCCGACCTCATCGTCGTGGGCTCACACGGGCGGCGTGGCTTTAAGCGTTTTTTGTTAGGCAGCGTATCGGAGGCGGTTGCAATGAACGCGCATTGCTCAGTTGTGGTCGTGCGCGCCGCGGCGCGTGCCTCAAGGAAAGCGCGAGCAGCAGGTTAAAGCTTTTTACGTCTGGAGCGGGAGCGGTTGTGAGGAATTGGGTAGCAGTATGGCCAAGCACACGAACATCTACATCACCAAGCCTGATCACGAGCGGCTCACAAAGCTGATCGAGATCGCGCGCGAGCGCGAAGGCGAGGCGAACCGTAATTACCTCGACAGTTTGGAAGAGGAGTTGGAGCGGGCGGAGGTGGTCCAGCAAAAGGACATTCCCGCCGACGTCATCACCATGCGCTCAACTGTGCGTCTGAAAGATTTGGATACCGGCGAACAGGTGACTTACCAACTGATGTTTCCGACGGAAGCAAATTTCGACGAGGGCAAGATTTCTGTTCTCGCACCGGTCGGAACGGCGATGATCGGTTACCGGCACGGCGATGTTATCGAGTGGGAAGTGCCGTCGGGTGTTCGGAGGCTGAAAGTCGAAGAAGTTCTGTACCAGCCGGAATCCGAGGGAGACTATCACCTGTGAAGGGGATAGGCTTTGCCCCAAAAGTAGCAATTGCACTTGGAAAGGGTCAGTACAGCGAGCGGTAGCGACCTGGTAAGCGATCAGATTCCGAACTTTTGAGGCAACGCCAAGGGGATATGCAGTTAGCCAATTTGGACTGTTAGCATCGACACTGATCCTCCATCAAATCCTTCCACCGGGAAGCTGACCTTATCGCCCTCTCTCTGTTGCGCGAGCACGTAGAGCAGGGGCAAATAATGATCGGGTGTGGGAATAGCTAAGGCAGCGTCACGCCCTAACGTGTCATACGCGATGAGTGGTTCGTGGTAGGCGGCGAGCAGTAGCTCGCGTGCTCGCGTCTCGAAACGTACGGCCCAGTCGAACGGTTTGATCTGACGGCGGCCCCAGCTGTAAGCGTGCAGGTTATGCACGAGGTTGCCGCTCCCCGCGATCAGCACCCCTTCGTCGCGCAAACCAGTGAGCCCTTTCGCGAGTTCGTAGTGGAACTCTGCTGGTTGCGTCTCGTCAATGCTGAGTTGGATAACAGGCACGTCTGCTTCGGGGAAAACATGAACTAGTACCGACCAGGTGCCGTGGTCCAAGCCCCAACGCTTATCCAGGTTGACTGAGAGCGGCGCGAGCAGTGCTTGTACCCGATCTGCCAGGGCAGGATTACCCGGGGCCGGATAACTGACCTCGAACAGCTTTCGAGGAAAACCACCAAAATCGTGGATCGTGCGCGGCGTAGGCATCGCGGTTACGAGCGTCGCCGGAAGATACCAGTGGGCCGAGACCACGAGCACCGCCTGCGGGCGCGGAATGTCTTTGCCGATGGCCGCCCAGCCTTCTGTCCAGGCATTATGCGCCAACGCATTCATTGGGTTACCGTGCCCGAAAAAAATGGCAGGCATACGTTTGGCCATTCCAATACTCCTCACTTTGGTCCATCAGCATTCATTTCATTTCTCTTCCGCACCAGGGTGCGCGACCGGCAGTTGCCAGCGCCGGCGAATTGCAATCAGGCGAAGCCCGAAACAGATCACCGCGCCCAATACCGCTGCTATCGCGGGCGCAACGCCGACCTCGTGGCCAATCACTACCACCAGTGCACCGGCCAGGGCTGCAACCGCATAAAGGTCCGATCGCAGCACATTGGGAATGTCGGCGACTAAAACATCACGCACCATCCCGCCGCCTATTCCCGTCAGCATGCCGAGCAGCGACGCCATCACAGGATTCAGACCATACCCGAGAGCCTTTTGCGTGCCGGTGACGGCAAAAAGTCCCAGGCCGGCGGCGTCGAAAAGTAGTACGAAGTTGCGCACTCTGGACGATCGCTGGCGACGCGGGAACCAAATAAATATCAGCAACCCCCCAAGTACCGACGTGGCCATGTAACGCCAATCTCTGATAGCAGCTGGTGGCACCGAATCGATTAGAAGGTCGCGCATGATGCCACCCGCGCTGGCCGCGGCAAAGGAGATAACCAGTACACCGAAAATATCGAGACGCCGCTTGACTCCGACAACTGCGCCGCTGAGCGCAAACACAAACGTACCGATTAGATCGAGCACGAGGAGAGTGCCCGTCGCGTAGTCCCGAAATGTTGCCGTCACGTCGTACAAGTTTTCCGCAAGCGCTGCGAACAGCGGCATCAGCTCACTCACTCGATTGCATGGTCAAAGAAGAATCGACAATATCACGCTTTGTGGACCACGACGACCCTCACTTCGCCAGATATGTTAGAGCCGCAACCACGAGGGCCTGCGTGCCGGTCGATAGTGTTGGTTCAATCACCGGCGCAAAGAATTCCGAGTGGTTGACCGGGATCTCCTGGTCCACCCGCCCGGCCCTGAAAGCTCGCTCGTACTTTACCGCGTCGATACACCCAACGCCCCAGTAAGTGTAGGGTGTTTCCAAGGCATCGGGTATGTGACTGAAGTCCTCGCTGGCAGTCACTCGTCCGAGATCGAAGACGGTTTGTGATCCGAAGTGGCTCCGAAAAGCGGACGCGATTTTTTCCGTGACTTCCGGATCATTCTCGGTGAGCGGATACTGATCGTAATACTCAAACTCAGGCGAGCGCGGCGAACCAGACGCCTCGCACTCGGCCCTGACCATGCGCTCGATGCTGTCGATCATGCGCTGCCGTACCGCCATGTCGTAAGTTCGCAAATTGACGAGGAGCACAGCGCGGTCCGCGATGATATTGCTCTTGGATCCGGCCACAACACTACCGACGGTCAAGACCGCAAATTCGCCGGGCTTCGTCTCGCGCGAAACAATCGTCTGGAGGCGGAGCACAACCAGTGCGGCAAGCACCACAGGGTCAACGCTGTTATGCGGCATTGAGCCGTGCGATCCTTTGCCGTGCAGGATGATGCGAATGCTGTCACCGGCGGATAGAACTGGCCCAACCTGCGTACCGATTGTTCCCGCAGGGTGGGCCAGCACATGCTGCGAGAATGCGACATCGGGTTTCGGAATCCGCGAGCGCAGGCCGTCAGCCACCATTGCCTTCGCACCGCCGGCAACTTCTTCCGCGGGCTGGAATAACGCGATGAAGGTGCCGCTCCATGATCTCCGAGCGTTCGCGAGCAGTTCTGCCGCGCCGAGTAAACACGTCACGTGCGCGTCGTGTCCACACGCGTGCGCGACGCTGACGATTTCGCCGGCGTCATCAGTCGCCGTCAGTGTCGAGGCGTACGGCAGACCGGTGTTTTCCTTGACCGGCAGCGCATCCATGTCGGCTCGCGCGAGCACGGTCCGGCCTTCACCATTCCGCAGAATGCCGACGACGCCCGTGCCACCAATTTTTTCGACGACTTCGTAACCAAGCTCTTTCAGTTTCGACGCGGCGAGCGCGGCTGTCTTGTATTCTTGAAAACTCAGCTCGGGATGCGCATGGAGTTGCTTGTAAACACGTTCCTGCCAACGCGAGGTCGCGTTAAGACCAGCCAGCACGTCTGCGATTACGGACATTGGCAGTTGCTCACGTGGTTTTCCCGTCATTTATTAGATCGCGTAACTCGGTAATGACTACTCAGACTCCACCAACGTAAGTGACTCTCCAGATCCGCCCTTTGACATCATCGGATATGTACAGCGCGCCATCCGGACCGACCGCGAGACCCATGGGCCGGTGGGGCGCTTCCGCAGGATTTGCGGGCGCAGCGCCACCTGCAAACCCGGTCGCGAATTCTTCGTAGCGACCCGCCGGCTTGTTCGTTTCAAATGGCACGAATGCTACGAGATAGCCGGCCTGCTTCGGAGCTCGATCATGAGAACCGTGAAACGCTACAAATGCACCGCCGCGATACTTTGCCGGAAAAGTTGAGCCGCTGTAGAACGTCATGCCGTTAGGGGCCCAGTGGGCAGGGAAGGACAAAGCGGGTTGTTTCTTCTGAGCGCAAACACCCTGCGTCTTGCCGCCGTCTCCGCCGTATTCCGGCGCGAGCACATGCTTGCGTTGGTTCGGGTCGTAGTAACAATACGGCCAACCGAAGTCATCACCTCGATCGATACGCGAGAAGATTTCCGCGGGCAGCTCGTTGTTCTGCTCCGTGGTGTAGAGTTTGGGCCAGTGTGGGCCCAAATGGTCGCGTCCGTGCAATGTGGCATACAGCGCTCCGTCCGCCGCGTTCACGGCTAGCGCGACGACGTTGCGGGTGCCGGTGGCATAGCGTTCGGCGGGAGAGAAAGTTTGCCCAGTCTTTCCCGCTTCGTAACGCCAGATACCGGCGTGTAGTTGAAGTTCCGGGCACGGCGAGATTCCAGGCGACTCCTGCGTGCGATCCTTCTCCTGGCATGAGTTCGTAATCGAGCCGGAGTTCACGTACAGGACCCCGTTCGACGTGATTGCAAACGGATGCATGATGTGACCGCGCTCGGTCCATAGTCCGCTCAGGATAACTTCCGAATTTTTTTGCGGGGCGAGTTGTCCACGTTCGAGTCGATACCGCACGATCTTCCCGATGTCTTCGACATACAGCGCGTCGCGATGCACGGCGATGCCGGTGCCACCGCCTGCTTTCCCGTCCTCATGCACTGGACCAAAACGCTGGACGAGGTCAGCTTTGCCGTCGCCATTGGTGTCGCGCAGGGCGACGATGTAACCGCCGGGCGCGTTTTTCAACTTCGTGTAAGAGCTGCTCCAGGTGTTTACGTAGACGTCTCCAGTTGGCGCCACGGTGAGATGTCGTGCGCGCCCGAGGTTGTCGGCAAACACTGACGCACAAAACCCAGCCGGTAGAGTGAGACCACCGTTGTCCTGGTCGCAGCCCTTGCGATCATTAACAGCAGTCGCTCCCTGTGCTCTGCCCTTGGTCCAGTCCGTCAGTGATACGGCGACTACGCCAATAACCAGGATCATCAAACAAAAACTATTCACCAGTAAACGTTGGTTCATTTTCCGTCTCCTTTTTCTTAACGGATGTCAAACTGTTTCCGTCTTAACCTTGTTGTCGCTGCTGAGTGCCTTGGCAATAAATAGCAGCATTACAATCCCGAGAATGTTGGCGAGCGTTATCATCACGAGAACATCCGGGTGGTCGCTAAAGTTTTGCGTGGCGATGATTACTCCGGCTGCGGTGTTGCGCTGCGCGGTCCCGAGTCCGCCGACATCCTCGAGGTGATCCTGTCCGGCTCCCGCAAGGTAACCAATCCCGAATGCCGCGGCGACAAAGGCCAAACCGACGAGAATCGCGCCCGTTTTGAAAATGCGAAGCATGTTAGGGGCGTAGCCGATGAGGGTTGCGCCGATGAGAACGTAGAGAGCGATGTTGCCCAACCAGCCGACCCACGGCTGCACCCTTGTCGCAACGTCGGGCAGAAACTGCACGACGAGCATTCCGGCGGCGATCGGCAAGAGCAATTGCAGAAACAGTGATTTTGCAACTGCCCAGGCGTCCACGCTGATACCCGACAACACTAACGGGAGCGCGATGGGTGCATAGACCACCGTCACGACCATCAGAAGCATCATCACCGCCGCCCCGAGCGCGAGGTCATGTTTGGCCGTCTGCGTCAGCTTAATGAGAAACGGGGCGCCCGCGCAGAGGCTAAAAATTAGCAGTCCGCCTTTGAGAGCCGGATCGAATGGGGTGAAATACAGGAGGGCAATCATCAAGAGAGGCGCGACGACGAAGTTAGCGACGAGCATCTTCAGAACGAAAGGATAGTTCTTCAAATGCCTGATAATGTCTGACAACGTTTGCGTCAAACCGACGTTCAGCATCGTGGAAACCACAAAGATCGGGGCCACGATCTGTACGAGGCTTTTAAAAAACTCAAACATTTATTCACCTTACGGTCACTAGCCGTCGCTCAGGTTCGATTTGCTGATCTAGCCGAGTCTTCCGCAGAGTGTCTTTTGTCTTCGTGACTTTTATTTCCCGATCTTGACTCTTTTTTATGTGAGGTTTTTTTCAACGGGCGGCAAATAAAGTCAAGATTGGAAACTCGAAGTCAAAAAAAGAAAAGATTGGGAATTGAATCGTGTTTATCGTATGGGAAAAGTCGTTTCGGCACTGTACTTTTCGGCGAATCAGTATGAGCAGTCACTCAAGAGAAAACTGGATCGAGTTCGTTTACTCTCCGCGCGTATTGGTTTGGACCATCGTTGTCTCGTTTGTTTGTGCTTCGTGCTCCGGAAGCGCGGACAAAGCTCGGAGTGATAACCAGGCTTCCACGACAGCCTCTGGTCAAGCAACTACTCCACCCTCGTCGCCGAGTCCCACGCCGACGGTCGCACCACTAAGAACACCTGAGACAGTAGCATCCGGCAGGGTCACGGAATCGCGCGGTACCTGGAACTCAAGGGTCCAGCAAATCACGTATGTAAGTTCCGCCGACAACACCGAACAGCCGATGATGTTCTACAAACCGGATCTCGACGAACCGAGACCGCTCCTCGTCGCCTTGCACTCATGGAGTGAGGGCTACAGACAAACAGAAAGCGTTATCTATTCGGAATGGGCCATCGCCAACGATTGGATCTTTATTCATCCACACTTCCGAGGGCCAAACGTTAAGCCCGAAGCGACTGGTTCGGACCTCGTCATCGGAGATGTGTTGAGCGCGATCGAATATGCTAAAAAGAACGCGAGCGTAGACGAGAGTCGAATTTACGCGGTTGGTTGGTCTGGTGGTGGTTTTCTTGGATTGTTACTCGCCGGCCGAGCCCCAGAAATTTGGGCCGGCGTGTCAGCGTGGGTGCCGATCTCGGATCTGAAGGCCTGGCACGAAGAGAGCAAGCGCCTGGGAACGAAGTACGCAAATCACATTGAAGCTTCATGTGGCGGTCCTCCGGCAGGTGACACGCCCGCCGCACGTGAGTGTCTGAAGCGTTCGCCGGTCGCTCATCTAGCACGTGCGCGCGCTGTTCCGATTGACCTCAATCATGGCATATTTGACGGACGCAACGATGCCGATCCCGTGCCTATCAGTCAGTCTCTACGTGCGTTTAATCTTCTCGCCGAACCGCGAGACCACTTCTCGGAAGACGAAATCGAATATTTTACGCGCCAGTCAAAAGTTCCAACCAGTTTGCAAAGTGAGACTACTGATCCGGATTACGGAGGTTTGAAGATTCTTTTTCGCCGGCAATCCGGCAACGCACGAATCACAGTTTTCGATGGCGCGCACGATAAGAACACGGAAGCAGCTTTCAAATGGTTGAACAAGCAGCGGAGAAAGTGAGTTAGCGGTACGAAGACAAATGCACAAAAGTAAAACTGCGCGAATAACGCTTTTGCTGAATGCTGCGGTCATTTGCTTGTTCATCTCTGTTGCAGTTAGTGCGCAACAAGGACCGGATCTGTTCAGCTATCGGGAGTTGGTCCAACTATACGAGCAGGAAACTCTTCCTGAGCCTTTACAAACGAAGTTGCAGCGGCTTTTGACGACACCATTCGTCAGTAACTCCGCAACCGCAAGCGGTGTAAAACCGCTGTTTCCCAGGACGCCAAAACTCGGTGAGTTTCTCCGCGTTGTCGAGTGGAACATCGAGCGCGGCCTTGAATATGACGCGATTAGGAGTGCCTTCACCGACCCTGCTCGCTTTGCCAAACTGATCGACTCGACCGCGTTTCCACGCGGCAGTTCAAAGTGGAAACTAATCCGCGAACAGATCGCGCTGATGAAACAGGCAGACGTGATCGTCCTCAATGAAGTTGACTGGGGCTTGAAACGGACGGACTACCGCAACGTTGCGGCCGACCTGGCATCGGCGCTCGGAATGAATTACGCGTACGGTGTCGAATTCGTGGAAATTGATCCGATTGCGTTGGGGATCGAGAAGTTTGAAGAATTGCCGGAGAAAGACGCTGCTGAGCTGGTCCAGGAAACAAGAGTTGATCAGAAGCTTTACCGCGGCTTGCACGGCACCGCAATTCTGAGTCGTTTCTCGTTGGAGAACGTACGCCTCCAACCATTCGAACATCAACCACATGATTGGTACAAAGACGAACTCGAGGGTGTTCAGCCACTTGAAAAAGGAAAGCGCAAAGCGGGCGAGTTGGTTTTTCAGGAGAAGGTGCGACGTGAAGTCCGACGCGGCGGGCGCATGATGTTGACGGCTGAGATCGCCGATAAGCGTATTCCGGGCGGGCGGATGGTCGTCGTCGCTACGCATCTCGAAGACAAGACCAAACCCGAAGGACGCCGGAAACAACTTGAAGAATTACTTCTACGGATCCAAACCACGGAAGTGCCGGTCGTAGTCGCGGGTGACATGAACACGTCAACACACGACTCGACGCCCACGTCTGTGCAGCGCGAGTTGAAAAAGCGTCTGGGCAGTAAAAGTTTTTGGCTCAAGCAGGGGCTTAGTATTCTCACTGGCATCAAGCTCCCGACACTGCTGCTGACGGGTATGAACAAATACCGGACGCAAGCTGATCCCACGGTGCGCAACATTCCCTTAGTTGCGTCCAACCCGGAGGCCGCGTTTTTTGACCGTTTGAAAGATTTCCGCTTTGCAGATGGATTTGCTTTCGATTTTCGCGGCGAACGCGAACGCAGCATCGGTGGCAAAGACGATCCGTTGGCTAACTCAAATCAGCGGGGCGACAAAGGTTTTATTACGACTTATGAAGTCGAACGAACGATTGCCTTTGTCGGTAAGTTCAAGCTCGACTGGATTTTCGTCAAGCCACCCTCGCTCACAGAGCCTTATGACGAAAAACAGCCCTATCGCTTCGCGCCACATTTCGGACGCACGTTGAAGAGCTTGAACGACTCCATGAAAGATGGCATCTCGGATCATGCGCCTATCATGGTCGATCTCCCTCTGATCGAACCGCGACTAGCGACAGAGTCGAAAAGGATTGCAGGCAAGCCGGGTGGACCAGCAACGGAATCGTCCACACCAAGGTAAAAAACTATGAAGCTGCTTATTGCTTACGATGGTTCCGAGAGTGCGGATACGGCTATCGAAGGATTACTGCGTGCAGGACTGCCCAGCAAGGACGTCGAAGCGGTTGTCGTCTCTGTAGCCGAAGTGTGGCTTCCTCTGCCGGCGCATAACGAAGTGCTTGACGATACATTCCCATTACAAATTCCGCCCGGGCTTAAACGCGCTCGCGAGCGGGCCGACAATATGATGGCAGAGGCAGAGGAAGTCGCGCAGCGTGGAAGAAAGCATGTACAGCAAGCTCTTCCCGGATGGAGCGTTACGCATGAAGTTAGGGCCGGCTCGCCCGCTTTTGAGTTGCTCAATCACGCCGAACAATATCAACCGCAGCTAATCGTTGTCGGGTCGCACGGTCGCAACGCGCTGGGTCGTTTTGTGCTGGGCAGCGTGTCGCAGAAAGTCTTAACGGAAGCTCCGTGTTCGGTACGAATTGGACGCGCTACGGCCGGCGTCGGCGCCTCGGCCCAACGTATCATCCTGGGCGTTGACGGTTCGCGTGGATCAAACGCGGCAGTGCGAGAAGTCGGGAGGCGCAACTGGACGCCGGGCAGCGAGGTACGAGTTGTGGTCGCGCAGGATCTGATGAAGACGTTTCCGGTTTCACTCCTGATTCCCCCGGTCAAAGAATTCGTCGATGAAACGAATAGAGAAGAGCACTCCGCCGCCGAGGCGATAGGCGCTGACGCGATGAACATACTGCGCGCCAGTCTGAACGACGGCGTCACCGTCTCGTGCGCGATTGATGGTGGTGACCCGAAGGAGGTGCTTGTCAGATTGGCCGAACAGTTTGGCGCTGACTGCATCTTCACTGGTGCAACCGGCTTCAGTAATCGCATTGAGCGTTTTATTTTGGGCAGCGTTTCCGCGGCGGTCGCGGCACGCGCTAACTGCGCGGTGGAGGTCGTCCGCGTACTTGACGCTGATAAAGAGTAATTTGATGAGCGCCGATTCAACGCGACAAGAATTAGTCTCCGCCAACCTGGAGAACGTCATAGTCACGCGGCAGCGCGACCTCGTCGACGGTTTTAAGGTTCGCAGGGCGCTCCCGTCAGCACGACGTCGCATGGTTGGTCCATTCATCTTTCTGGATCAGATGGGGCCCGAAGTTTTGCGCAGCGGACAGGGTTTGGACGTCGCCCCGCATCCGCACATTGGCTTGGCAACTGTCACCTACCTTTTTGAAGGTGAACTTCTACACCGCGACGGCCTTGGGACGATTCAAGTAATCAGACCCGGCGAGGTCAACTGGATGACGGCCGGCAGTGGCATCGCACACTCAGAGCGAACGCCCGATGAGATGCGACACGGCAGTGCCCTCTTCGGCATTCAATCATGGATCGCACTACCACGTCGTGATGAGGAATCTGGTCCAACGTTCGCTCATCATGCAGCCGGAGACTTGCCGGTCGTGGAAGGCGAAGGTACACGAGTGCGGTTGATTGTGGGCTCACTCTACGGCGTGAAATCTCCGGTGCAAACCTTGTCAGAGATGTTTTACGCGGACATCACACTGTTGCAGGACGCGCGGTTGCCGGTTCCTGTAGAACATGAGGAACGCGCGGCCTATGTGGTTGAGGGTTCACTGAGACTCCTGCGCGACGGCGGCAACTTTGAAGCCGGTCAACTGCTTGTGTTTAAGCCGGGAGCGGAAATCGTGCTGCAAAGTGAAACGTCGTCGAGTCGACTGATGCTTCTCGGCGGTGAACCTCTCGATGGTCCACGTCATATCTGGTGGAATTTCGTGTCGAGTTCGAAGGAGCGGATCGAGCAGGCGAAACAAGATTGGAGAGAAGGGCGGTTCGCGCGCGTTCCGGAAGAGACGGAGTTTATCCCTCTCCCTGAATCTGGACCAGCGGTGGTGCGTTATCCCTAAATTGTGCAAGGAACATGCGGATTGACGTGCGGCGAAAATTAGCAACAAGCTTAGTGTTGATTCTGATCGCGTTGTTATCGGCCTTGACAGTCGCGGGTCAGGTCCGCCAATACACCGTTGGGAATGGTGAATACGTTCTTGAAATGCCTTCGACGGAGTGGCGGGCTGTCACTATCCCAGGCGCGGCTTATCCAAGGGACTTTCGCTTCAGCGACGACAACGGCACATTACGGGTGCGAATACGAAGAGAGATCGTGAAGAACGAGAGTGTCGCGACGACGGACGTGGCTGAGCGCCAGCGACGACTCGACCGAAGCTCGAAGCGTGGATATGTCACCGGAACAATCGAAGATTTCAAAGGCGCATTGAGCGGCACTAGATACTCGTATGAGTATGTGAGCGGAGGTCAACAGGTGGCAACGGTGATCTTTTACCTGCGCGCAACCAAACGATCGATCTACCGGATTGAATTCACCGGCTCGCCCAAAATGTTGTTGGATTTGGCCGACCAGACCGCGTCTATCGCACGCAGCTTCCGCCCGAAATAGTCGATGCACCAATCAGTAACTACAGCAACAGGAATTCCCGGATGTATTCGTCGTCTGATCTGAAGAGCTCTTCATCGGAGCCGTTGAAAATTATTCGTCCAGCGCGCAGCATCATGATTTTTGTATTTATCAGGCACAGGCGATCTTTCTCCTCGAGCAATATCACTTCACCGTTCGGCCCATAACCCGCATAAGTTGAAGCCATAAAACGCACATTGTGAATGCCGTGCGTGACCAGGATTGCCGACACGTCGCGCAGGTCGCGAAGTCTGATGCCGAGCTCACACATGGACCATGCGGTGGGCGGATCGAGACCGCCAGTTGGTTCGTCCATAAGTAGAGTTCGGGGTTTGCCCGCGAGGGCACGCGCGATGCCGACTCGAACGCGCATGCCGCCTGATAGCTGTGCCGGCATCATATCGATGGCATGCTCAAGGTCCACGAACTGCAGTAGACGACGTACTTCCTCTTCAACTATCTCTTCAGGAACACCACGTTCATGACATCTGAAAGCCACGTTGTCGTAAACGGAAAGGGAATCAAAGAGCGCTCCATCCTGGAAATGGATACCGATTCGCTGCCGTACCCGGTTAAGTGCATCCTCGTCATACTCCGTGATGTCTTCGCCGTCGATCAAAATGCGTCCTTCGTTCGGCTTCATAAGGCCGAGTGTCAATTTAAGAATCGTTGATTTGCCGCCGCCGGACGCGCTTAAGACGACTAACAACTCGCCTCTCATTACTCTGAAGCTTACATCGTTAAGTATGACCTGGTCGCCGTAAGCGAATGTTACATTTTGAAACTCGATCGCGGGTATGACACGGGTTTCGTCGTCGATTGTCGTAAAAATTCTGGCGCTCGTTTCACGGTGATCGTTCTCATTGCCGGGTACTCCTTCATGACTCGAATGATCGTCCGTGTTTCTTGAGTTCATTAGCTGGGTAAGTCGGGAAGTCAAACGCGTGATTAAATACGTGATCGGTAAACTTTGGGCGTGACACCGGTCCGCTTGTGAAAAAGAGTCGTGAAATGACTTTGGTTCTGAAAACCTGCACTTAGTCCGACTTCCACTAAAGGCAGATGATTATTCGACAGCAATCTTTTCGCTTTCTCGATTCGGCGATCGATGACGTACCGGTGCGGTGGTATTCCGGTGGACTTTCGAAACGCTCGAGAAAAGTAATGTGGGCTCATGTGAGCGACACCAGCGATCTGGGCCAAAGTTAAATCTTTCGTCAGATTGTCTTCAATGTAATCAGTAACGCGGCGCAGCGTGTACGCGGTCATCAGGGCGTTGGAATTATGAGAGCCCGCGACCTGGGCCGAATAGGTCCGAAGCAAACGCGCCGCCAGCGCAACTGCGAGTCCATCACCGTAAACTCTTCCCGATGGACAGCCGGCGTCAAGTTCCGATTTCAAAGCGAATGCGATGTGTTCGATCTGCGGGTCGCGTATGCTCAGATGTCTCACTAATTCGCTGTCGGACATTCCGGATTCGTTTGCTACTTGCTGAACAAACGCGGGTTCAAGCGCGAGCATGATGAATTCAGTCTCGTCACAACCGTAAACTCCCAACGGCATTCCTTCGGGAACAATGTCTAAGCTCCCGACAAACCGGCTTGATGTGGTCCGGCGATAATGCACCGCGACAAGATGTTGACGGGAAAAGCCTTCCGGAAATGGATTGGGCGGCACGTGATGCTCTTCGACAAAGAGTCCGGTCCATGATCCGTGCTGAAGAGAATCTTCCGGAAGAAATAACGGTTTAGGCGCTCCACCGTTAAAGTAGATCAGGATTTGGTCCTGAGAGATACTCGCGAAGTTTTCGGAGACGTTGTGGCGTCTGATTTGTTCTATTGGCTTAGGCACATCGCATACTCAAACTTGGTAAACAGTCTTCGAACCCTAGCCGAACTGTGTTGTTAATATCTTGCTCGCTTGTGTTTTATTTGATTGTTTTGTTTCAGCAGTTCGTCGCTCAATTTTGAGAGACGCCGGCAGCTTCAATGGCGTCCAACAGACTATCTAAGTCCCAGCCACCTTTGTATCGCACACCGTTTATGAAGAAAGCGGGCGTTTCATCCACTCGGGCTGCAGCGGCAGCCGCGCAATCCTCATTTACTTTCTCTGCGTGAGTGTGTTCAAGCATCTCGCGTTTGAAGAGACCGAGGCTCATCCCCAACTGATCGGCGTAGGCAAGTAGTTGAAAATCATCAAGTTCAGGGCTGTGTGAAAACAAACAATCGTGCATTTCCCAAAACTTATTCTGGGAGCCCGCGGCCTCAGCAGCCTGGGCGGCCGTAAATGCGTGCGAATGTCTTTCGCTGTCGGGAAAGTGACGAAATACAAAACACACTGAATCGTCCAACCAGTGCAATGCGGCCTTGAGTGTGTGAAATGCGGCAACACAGCGGTGACACTCGAAATCGCCGTATTCCAGAAGCATGACTGTGGCCTTGGAGCTGCCCCTGAAATGGTCGGAAGGCAACAAACTACGCGATGCTGTATTCGTCATTGTGAGTGGTTCCTTCATAAGAGACCGTACTCATCGAGCGTAGACGAATGTTAGCTTCGCGTCTTTTCTGTTTTCACCTTCTATTTTCAAAAATTGACTAAAAGTCTGGGGCAACTTGAAGAACAGTCCACATTGAATTCGCCAAACATGGCCCAACGTGCCTTAGTCTTTTTTCTCAGGCAGGGTTAATTCATCGCGTGTGCTGCCAAGCCATGCGCTGGCGTGTGCCACGGCCTGCTCGGTCGAAGCGCCGAAGATCGGATCGACGGTAACGAGATGTACGGCGCGGTCGATGTCGAGTTTGCCGGCGCGCCTCAGTTGCTCGCCCACTTTCTTATCAACACCGCTTAAGTAAATCCGGCCGCCCGATTCGGCGAGCGCGTCAGCATAGTTATCGAGCACTTCGATCAGCGTTGCGCCCACGCTTGTATAACCACGCAGACGCAGAACGACCACCGGACGCGTCGCGTTTGCGGCACTGGGTAGCGCGTCCGCGAGTGTGCGCGCCCCGGCGAAGAACAGACTTCCATCAACGTCAAGCACCGTCACTTTATCGCTGGGAAGTTCGGTGGGCGGATCGCTTTCGGCCATGCGGCCGTCATCAAGTCGTATGATTTCCCGCACGGTTACATCGCTCGCGGACGACCTGAGATAAAGAACAAATGTCAGCAGCACACCGGCGGCGACCGCGACCGGAATCGAGAGCACCAACGTAGCCACAAACGTCATCGATATTGACCAGCGTGCCGCGCCACCCGTGTTCCAGATTGAGCGGACCTCGCGCACGTTGATGGCGCCAATGCCTGCCATGATCATCAACGCAGCCAGCACCGCCATCGGCACCTGGCCGACCAATCCCGGCACAAGCAAAACTATGATGAGCATCCAGACGCCGTGCAACACTCCTGCCCAACGGCTGCGCGCACCGACCGTGACGTTGAGTGCCGTCTGCCCGACCGAGGCGCCTGCCGGAATACCAGAAACAAGACCGCTGGCGATGTTTGCCGCGCCCTGTGCAACCATGTCGCGCGACACGCTTATCGGGCTTCGGTCCGGATTCTTCACACTCTGACTCACCCCGGCTCCCTGAACGGCGATCACTACCGCGAGAGCGAATGCCGACAAGAGCAACTCGGGTGTGAACAGTGTCAGAGTAGGGAGGGCCGGCATGGGAATGCTGCGCGGGATGGAGCTGACTTGACCGACTCGCTCGACGCTCTCCCAACCTATCAGGGCCACAATGAGCGACGGCACGACGAGCGCGAAGATTGAAGACAGCGTGGCAAGACGTGTGCGCTTCAGCGCGAACAAGATGACGAAGGCGAACAGTCCCGTGATGATCGTCACCGGACTGAACCGTGAGACATTAGAGATCAGATCAACAAATTGCACGATCTCGTTCGCGCCGCGCGGGTGGACGCCGACGAAGGGCGCGAGTTGGTCCAGGACAAGGACCGCTGCCACACCCATTAGAAAGCCAGTCATCACGGCGTGCGAGACGAAACGAACAAGCTGGCCGAACTTCAGCAGTCCAAAGACGACGAGTGTTACACCGACGAGCGCAACGAGCAGAAACAGCGCTGGTTCACGCTGTTCGACTGGATAGCTCGCAATGGCTTGAGCCGCGGCAAGTGCCGAGGCGCTCGTGGTCGCGATCTGCATTAATTGCGCGCTCACGAGGAGACTTCCGCTAATCGGCGCTGCGATGCTGGTGTAAAGTCCGTAAACGGGATTGACGCCTGCGAGCGCAGCACAGGCGAGGCCGTCGGGCACGCTTACCACCGCGTTGACGAGCCCGGCGATCGCATCTTTCCGCCATACGCTGGCGCGCGACTCCGTGCTAGTCGCCGCTTCGGGCAGCGGGACTGGTGCAGTCATCTGCCGTTGCTTCCCGTCAAGATGCTGATGCTCGAAGTTTCAAAGTGCAAAGGTGGAGTAAGTATGAAATGGATGGACGTCATCTTGTCTCGTCACGAATCTTTTGTTTGCGACTCTGTCAAACCTTCGATCTTGCCAACCAGCCATGTCCGCGCATCGGCGACTGCCTCCTCCGTCGATTGCCCGCGAATCCGGGTTGCTTCGTAGGCGCGGACCGGTCCACTCAGGCGTAGCTTGCCCGTGCGTACCAGCTGATCGTATGCAACCTCACTGATGCCGGTGAGGTAAAGTCGGCCGCCCACTGCCTTCAGCTTGTCAGCATAATTTGCTAACACTTCGATCAGTGTCGCGCCCACTGTGCTCCGGCCTCGTAAGCGCAGGACCACCGCGGGGTTCTGCGCGCCCTGTGGCTTGGGCAGCAACCGCTCGAGCGTTCGTGCTCCCGCATAAAATAGGTGACCATAAACATCCAGCACCGTTGCCTTGTTGGACGGCAGTTGCTTCGGAGCTTTGTGCTCTTCGATCATCCCGTCTTCTCGCTTTACCAGTTCGACCACCGAGACGTCGGTCGAGGATTGATTCATGTAAAGCAATGCCGAGATCACGACTCCGAAACCCACTGCTGCCTGAATCGGCAACAGGAGTGTTGAAACGAAAGTGGAGACGATCGCGAGTCGGGACGGCCAGCCCGTATGCCATATCGACCGGGCCTCGGACGGCTTGATCGTGCTGACGCTGGCGAGAATGAGCAGGACACCAAGCGGGGGCATGGCGACGTAAGAGACGAGTCCCGGAAAGCCTATTACGATCACCGCCATCCACAACCCGGCGAAGATCGCTGCCCAACGTGTGCTCGCTCCCGATATGACAGTAAGCGCCGTCGTGCTTAAAGAGCCTCCGATGGGTAATCCCTTAAAGAAGCCCGCTGCGACGTTTGCCGCCCCTTGCGCGAAGAAGTCCCGTGACACGCTGCGTCGCGATCCATCCGGGTTGGGAACGCTCTGGCTAACACCGGCGCCCTGCACAAGGATAATCACGGCGACGGCCAGCGCCCCGGTGAGAACGTCGAATGAAATGCCGGAGAACGACGGAACGTGCGGCATCGGAACGCCGCCCGGAATGTCGCCCACATCTTTGACAATCTGGACGCTGCCCAGGCCGAGTATCGCAACGAGCAGGGAAGGGATGATGATCGCCGCCAACCTACCGAAGTTTCCGAGTGGTGTTCGCGGTAACGTCAATGCGAGCACAAGAGTGGTGAAGGCCATACCCAGTGACCAGAGGTTGATTTTGTCGAAATTAAATAGCAGGTTGAGCGCCTGGGTAACTTTATTACTGCCCGCCGTCGGCGTGTACCCTGTGATGGTAGGAAGTTGGCTGAGTATAGTGAGAACGGCGATGCCGATGATGAACCCGGTCATCACCGAGTAAGAGACAAAGCGGATCAACTTTCCGGTCCGCAGCAGACCAAACACGATCTGTAAAGCTCCGATTAGGACCACCATCAGAAACAGAGCGGTATCTCGCGCTTCGCCTTGCAAACCACCAAGCGCCTGTCCCGCGGAGAGCGATGCGGCGCTCGTGGTAGCTATGATCATGAGCTGGGTACTGGAGAAGATGCCGCCCGCGATCGGCCCCACCATGCAAGCGTACAGACCGTAGATCGGGTTGACGCCCACAAGGATGCCGCTCGCCATGCCGTCGGGCACGCTGCTGACGGCGCTGTTCAACCCGGCCACACCGTCGTCACGGAGCGAAGCTCGACTCGGTAGCTTACGCAGGTGGTTGGTTACCGCCTCGCGCAACTCGTTGAGTCCGGGTTGGTTTACTTCCGGCTCAACGTCGGATGTTTGCGTCGTTACCATCTAACCGTCGGACTTTGCCATTGTTTCAGCAGTGTATTCCAGAGCGACTGCGGCATCCGCCGGTCGAGGCGGCATCGAGGCGTCCCATTCAAAATACGATCTTCTGAGTTCCTCGAATTTTTTTGGCTCGCGGTAACGCATATTCGCTCGCTCGCGCTGATCGCGCGACAAGTCATATAAAAACTCGCTGCCGTCAATCGAAAGATATTTCCAGTCACCGGAACGCATCGCTTTCTGATTGCGAAAGACCATCCGCCAGTAAAGATCGCGCTCGACTTCATCGCCGAACAAATCAATTCCGTCCAACGGATAATCGGGATGCGGCGAAACACCAGCGGCGGCGATAAATGTCGCGGTCCAATCCATGCCGATGGCGAGTCGATCGTAAGTTTCACCCGCAGGTAGACGGGCGGGCCAGCGAACGACGTACGGGACGCGGATGCCACCTTCGAGCAGGTCCATCTTTTTGCCGACGAGTGGGTAGGTATCGGAAAAACGCTCGCCGCCGTTGTCACTCGTAAAAACGATGAGCGTGTTTTCTCTCGCGCCGATCTCGTCGATCGCCGCCAATACACGTCCAATGCCTTCATCCATGATTCGGATCATCTCGAGATAAGTTTTTACAGAGCCGCCGTCGAGATGCTCGATTCTAGGCCCGATTCTTTTCGACTCTGCTTCATCCTCACGAGTTTCCCAGGGCCAGTGCGGGGCGTTGTAATGTAACGAGAGCAGGAACGGTTTTTCCGCTGACTGGCGTTTGACAAAATCAATCGCGCGGTCGGTCATCAAATCGGTCAAATATCCTTCGCGTTGAATTTTCTCGTCGCCTTCCCAAAGATCGGGTCCACCGAAACCAGCGTGTGAGAAATAATCGGATGCTCCGGTGCGATGCCCGAAGAATTCTTCGTAACCACTTTTGAGCGGGCTGAACCAGGGCAACGAACCGAGGTGCCACTTTCCGACAAGCGCCGTACGGTAGCCCGCGTCGCGCAAAAGCGATGCCATCGTCGGATGTTCGGGTGGTAATCCCAAGGCGGGCGAAACGCTCGCAATCGGCTCATCAAAGCCGCCGCGCAGCCGGTGCTGATAGCGTCCCGTCGCGATCGCAAACCGCGAGGGCGAGCAAACCGACGAGTTCGCGTAGCCCTTCGTAAAAAGCAAACCTTCGGTAGCCATTTTGTCGAGATTTGGCGAACAGTTTTCCCTGCCACCGAAGCAATGGAGGTCTGCGTACCCGAGATCGTCCGCCAGAATGAAAACAAAATTAGGCCTCGTCGAGACACTATCGCGCGCGTTGGCGTTCGTTTTCCTCGTACTCATATCAACTCCCTTCCGGTGATTTTCGGGATCCAAGCAAAAAAGGATGAAACCTTCATCACGAGAAGATTTCATCCTGTACACAGGACCATGTTACGAGTGCGCCGCCATCAGTCGGCTGTCTGGTACCACTAATTCGAAACTCCGTAACCGGATGGTAGTATGGAAGGCACAAATCGCAATTTTTTTGCAATCTACCTGCCGAACAATGTGCGGGGATATTCCTTAGGAAGGAAAGCGGGTCTCATTATGTCCACTATCAGCGAGGTGTTTCTTCCAGGCGT
>DAIOGT010000054.1:0-25854 GCA_036745095.1 Pyrinomonadaceae bacterium | reverse complement strand
TGCCAAGTGTGGCGTCACTTGTATTGAGTGCGGCTTCACTGGTCGATGTGACGTTAACCGTTTCGGTAATCGCACCTACTTCGAGAGAAATATCTCTCTCGACCGGTGTGTCGACTTTCGCTTCGACGTTATTGATTATCGATTTCTTAAAACCAGCGGCTTCAACCTCAATCCGATAGGTCGACGGGGGCAACAATGTGAAGTTATAACCGCCATCAGCGTTTGAGGTCTGGGTACGCGAGAAATTTCGGGTAGCATCGCTGATTGTAATGGAGGCGCCAGCTACCGCATTTCCCTGTTGGTCAAGCACGGTTCCTCGGACCGCGGCCGTTCCAGTTTGGCCGGTAGCGTTGCTGTAAATCAGGAGCATTACAACGAGAGCTCCGAGAATCGTTCGGATCGGCCATACAAAGAGTTCGAGTCTTCTCATATTTCCTCCAAGAGAGTTTTGTGTTGAGAATGCAGGGTGCAAAGAAAGATCCTAATTAAGAGATTGACTAACGAGGATGGCGCGCCGCAAATCTACGCCAATCCCCAATTGAACCAGTCTTTGAAGCTCAGGCTGATTCCAGTAAGGAAAGAAGGTCATTATTGCTACGCTTTCTTCTCATGCAGTTATTATTCCGAAAGCGATCCTGGGCAATAACGGCGGATTCTTACTCAAATCGCGATATTACGAGGAACACACAGCCATGTGATCCATAATAATATCCAAGAACCCAGATAGATACAAAAATTTGGATGTGGTTGCTCGGATCGAATTTCAAGAATTGAGGGGGGGAAAGCCTCGATTGTAAGGAGATCCACGCTTACCACTGATTCATCTCAGTCGCCCGCTGATGCTTGTATGTAATTGCTGCTTGCGGTGCTATCCATGCCGCAGGTTTCCTTTTGAGTACGACTGCGATACGGGTTCCCACGTAAAACGACCTTAGCGTTTCGCGAGATCTGATCGCCGAAGTCAGTCGGTCCGAGCGATGTGCGATGGCTTCTCCATTTCGACATCCGCGAAGGTCCAACCGTGCCGGAAGAGTTCTTCGAGTGTGCCTTTCAATGGCTTGGATTGCCAATCACGGCAGGCGCGGCAGAAATCCGGCAATTCATCAAACTTTCCCTCGAGTTGTAGCTCCTGCCACTTCCGGTAATTCTGTTGCCAGACTTGAGAGATGGATTGCTCTTTGATATCGCCGGAAGGCAGCCGATTGTCCCAATCACAAATGCAATAAGGCACCAGTCCATTGAAATATATTGGCAGGCTATCGAATATCCACGGACAAGGATAACGATCGGCTGGTGTGTGGAAATGCTCTGGCAATGTCCCAATCCATGTAAGTTTCGGCCGAATGAAGATGGCGACGTCTTTGTCCTTCCAGAATTCCTGGAAGGCATCAAGCTCGTGCTCGTTCTCTTCGTACACGCCGAACTGAACAGTTACTTTAAGTCGATCGGGTTTATGGCTTAGCAGGTAATCGATATTGGCAATTACCTGGGCGTAATTGCCACGAATGCGGACCTTCGAATAAGTCTCGGAGGTAACCGCGTCGAGGCCGATGTAAATCTCGTCCAGACCAGATTCAATCAATTGATCGGTCATCGCCGGCTGCAAGAGATTTCCGTTACTGTTGATAATCGTTGTGGCTATGCCTTTGTCTTTAGCTAAACGAATCCGCGACCATAGTTTTTTGGAAATGGTAGGTTCGCCAAAATAACAAAACCACAAGCGCGTTTTTGGATTTACCGCCGCGACCTCGTCGATAATCTTCTCAGCGAGCCATTGCCCCATCTCCCCGATCTTGAGAGTTCCTTTTTTCAGCGAATCTTCACGGGCGCACATCTTGCATCGTAATTGGCACGCGCTGGTAGTCTCCATTAGCACCTGATGCGGGAAGTACGGATTCACTCGCGAGTCATAGGCAAGCACCGGCTTATCAGTCATTAGGATTCCTTTCTTGAGGTGTGCGCGACTGCGAAGCTACAACGGCAGTCCGACTTTGCGCTGCAGTTCGGCATAGCGCGCGTCCGAGCGTAAATTGTCAAAAACCGGTTCCACAGTGAGGAGCGTGAGATATGGATGACGTTCCAGGTAAGCCTTTTCCAACCACTCAAAGGCCTGGTCCTTGTCTCCCAAACCGGAATAGATAACTGCGATGAAGTATGCCGAGACATACTTTTGCTTCGATTGCGTCTGCAACTCGACGATAATCTGTTGTGCCTCGCCACGTTTTCCCTCTACAGCATAAGCATATCCGAGCGTGGCTTTCATTCTTACATTCCCCTCGGAAAGAGCGATAGCCTTGTTGATGTTCGCGATGGCCTCGTTATACATTCGCTTTCCCAAGTACGCTTGCCCAATCCAGAGGTAAGCCCAGGAGTAATTCGGATCTAACTCCAACGCTTTTTGGTAATGCCCGATCGCCTGGTCATATTGCCGCGCGAAGTAATAAGGATACCCGACATTGGCCGTTGCAGTTGGAGATAATGGATCAAGCTCCCGACAAAGCTTTCTTTCCGCAATCGCCTCATCGAAGCGCTGCATTGATTGAAAGTACGAGCCGTAGCCACAATGCGCTGCGGCATCAGTGGGATTGAGCTGAATAGCTCGCTTGAACTCTTGTTCAGCCGCCAACCAATTCCACTCATAAGAGTAGTAATAATCTGCGAGCGCCGTGTGTGCGTCGGCAAGAGTTTCCTCAAGTTGAAGGGCTTTCGTAAGAGCCACCTTGGCTTTCGGAAAAGTCTCGTGCGGCGGGAGAAACCCCCAAACATATTGAATCTAATTGGCTCCGTCATTAAACGTTTGGCCCAAGTTCCCGCAGACCAACGACTGGTTGGATGATCTAAAGCCAACTGTACTTTCTCTGCCGAAAGAGGTGGTGATCGTAACAATCGCAGCGCCAGAACTGTCAAACGGGGACTTCTCGGGAACAATACCGATGAGCGGCTGACGCGTTACAGGGAAACTCGAGGAACACATCGCCGCGATCGCGGAGCTGCAGCACATTCCCGTTCGCGTGCAATACTCGGAAATGGCGCAAGCCGCTAAAACCGAACGGTTACGCTCACTGTTCACACAAGCGTTTGAGGCTTCCCCGCGATTCAAGGTACTGAATGATTCGGATCAGTCGAAGGCAGAACTAGTAATTGGACTTCGGTTTGAAGCTGCCGAACGCGCATCAGGCTTTGTGTTTGTCGACATCCGCGATTCGAATGGCAAATTCATTTGGCGGGATTTCGCGAACTGTATGGAATCGCGGCCCAACGAGACATTCATTATTGATGCTCGCGGCCTCGTCAGCAGTCTGGAAGAGGTGATGAGTTTTTCCAGATAACGAAAGCCAAGCTAACTTACCGAGCAAATGTGATTGACTCACCGCTCGGATTAGCTGACCCGCGGACGTCGAACACAACTCCGCAGGTCTTATCATGTGAGACGGTGAGAATTGAGACACCCTTTAACTCTGAGAACTCTGTTTGGGTAAAAGTTGAAATCTCTCGAGACGTCCGGTGGCCAGTCGGACCACGCGGCCTTTCTTGACCAACGGTTCGAGAATGGAAGACAGCACACGGCCCTCAAGACCGGTAATCGCCGATAGCGTTTGAAGCGAGGAAGGACCGTCGTTGAGTGTTTTCTCAACTAGTCGTCCCCGAGCCAACTCGATTGCATCCTCCAGAGCCAAGGTCCGGACGACTTTCCCTTCTCGTGCAGGTTTTGTTCTTCCTGTTCTTCCATTAACTTGCGCCCTGGAGACACGCCGGCTGGCGTCCAACAGCAACTCACGTATGTCAGCCGGTTGCAGTTCCGGAAGGAGCGACCAAACAAGCACCGCCGTTGCCACAGCATGCAGCGCCGCCGATCCCGAGCCCGACGCCCTCTCCAAAAACTTTGGCTTAAGCGCGGAGGCCAATGCCGTTCGGGCGAGGTTACTGGTCATGAAGATGTCAGGTTTGCCGAGCCTCGGATACGTTTCGGAAGAGGCTTTTAATTCGCCCTCATCATCGAGAGCTCCAACACTTAAAACCTCCGGATACGCTGCTGGTATCGTTACCATTCCCGCCGAGCGTTTCTTATTCCTCCTTTTTTCTTTGTTTCCTCCGGCCGCAATAAGTAAGGTCCTTTGATAGATCGACTTTAGCAATTTCTGCTCATCGTTTTTTGTAGTCAGGTCCTTGGCGCGCACCTTTTTACCGTAATCCATCAGGATTATGTCCGGCTCTCGGGCGATTACCAGATCCAGCCACTCGACGATGTCAGACTCCTGGGCGACTGACTTCTTGAGGAACGGTGAGGGCACATGAATCAGTGTTGCCAGGGCGCCTGCCTCACGCGGGTCGAAAACCACACGGCCGCCGATCCCATGCTCTGTGGCTAATTGCGTCAACGCGTCGGCAACTTGACGGGCGCCTGCAATGAATGGTCCAGCGATAGCAATTCGCAGCGGGCGATGACCTCGTTGCATTGATCGCTCTACTATGCGCTTTGATCGCGAAATCGTAGGCGGAACAATTCTTTCACTCAACTCAAGCAGGTTCACATTTTGATCTGTCTGCTTCAGAATTAGCCGTTCCAACTCCTCCCACCGCTCCAGCTGAGCACCGAAACGACCCCATAAGCGAGACAGGGAGTCCTCGCCAAAGCGCAAGAGACCTGGCAGGCTCCGGCGTATCGAGCGCCACGTCTCGGACCATGTGAGGGGCGCGAGTCGCATCTCAAAGATCAGGTTGTCGGGAACGTTCCGAAAGAAATCTCGGAGGGGAGTTGATGTAGTTACGACAATCCGCGGCGAGCGCCTGTCAGCGAGGACGCCTAATGCCGTGCCTAGCGATAAGCGGATCGCGTCGAGCCGACAGAGTGCCGTAGACAGACTATCGAGACTGGGTGTGTTTGTTCCTCTTTGATTGACGCTTTTGTGCGATTGCACTCTGCCATCCAGGGCACTAATGCGCTGGTCGAGAGTTTTGAAGTACAACTCAGCGCTTCTCACACGGAGGCGGTCAGATAATTTCTCGAGTGATTCGATGGGAATCTCATGTCTTTTCCAAAGAGTAGTTAGCGTGTCTTGATCGATTGTGGCCTTCTGCAATTGTGACAACTGGCTAGACAGGCGCTTGAGGATTCGCGAATGATCAGTTTGTGCTTTCGTCTGGTTGTGGACATAGTCAGACAACACTTGATTCAGAAATCTTTCGAGTAACGCCTGTTGTAAAAGATCCACCACGCCCGCATTGTCAATTACCAGGACGAACTGATGCGGTACCGAATCCTCTACCAACCGTTTCCACCATGCCAGTGCTTCCCAATCCTTATCTCTGTTTCGCGTTTCGACTCCGCTATAAATCAACAACTCATTTGTAAGCCGGCAAAGTTCCTCCAAGGGACCATTTGTTTTGAGCTCGCAGAGAGTTTTGAGATCCGGAAAATGACCCGCGACAAACTTCGTCCAGCTTTGATCTATATCGAGCGCAAGACTATCGAAACTGAGGTATAGACGTTTGGGTTCTTTTCCGATTTCTTCGAGCGCTCGATGTACTAGAGAACTCTTTCCTACCGAGGTAACTCCTGTAACGACGAGGATGCGCTCGGAAGTTCGGCCGCTGATAACATCGACGGCCTGGCGCAAAGCTAAATCCCGTCCGAAAAATCGCGAGCTGCGTTGACGCAGTCCGAGACTCAATTCGTTTCGGCGTTCCGGGGAAGTTTTCGGTGTGGGTGCAGAGCGCGGCACGATTGCACCCGGTTCATCAGCGCCGATGAAGAGGGCCGGCACTGACCAGTCAAGTAGCTTTCCACCTACCTGTTGATCCGCACGGATCGCGCCACGCGCCAAACGAAGCGACTCTGCGGTTGTATAACCACTGGCAAGTGCCTGGTAGAAAAAGCGAGTGAAGACCCGTTCAGCGCTGAATGGTAAAACGGCTTGCATGCCGACGACCGCAGGGCATGCTCGCTGCACACAGTAGTCCGCCAAACTGAGCAGGTCTCTCCAGGCGACACCGGTTCGGGCATCGACTGTTGCCGGGACTGTGGGCGCGCGCGCAGTTTCACAACCAGCAAAAACGGCCAGTCTCAGATCCGGGCATAAACTAAGTAGTTCAGTCAGCTTGGCGGCCGACATGTTCTCACGATATCCGGCACGATCTTCGAGTATTAAACCTTCTCTAACCGCGTGCCCCACGTAATGAAACAGATGATACCCACGCCGTTGCGCACCAATGCGACGCCGCAAATTGTCAGGAGTAGGGCGATCTTCAACATCGATCCGCAGCAAGCCTTTCTTTTGCAGTGTCTCTAACTCCGACAACAAATTTCGCTTGACCTCAAAAATGTCGAACGATAACCAATCGTCCTTGTCTGTTTCGGGTGTCGGACTCGATAGCACAAGCAACAGATTCAGCGGCGCCTCCAAAAGGGGTACGCGCTTCGTGTAAGTGCGGCCACGCGCTTGTCGAACGACGTTTATATCTGGCGCCAGTGCTAGATACGGATGCCTCGCGAGTCGAACCGCGGCTGGATCGGGAAGTAACTCCCATGGCAAAACCGACAACTCTGCCGAAGCGAGGATTCTAAACAACACCTGGCGACCGCGGTCTGCCGCCACTCCCCGCGTTGCCTGAAACAGCTGCACTACCGGAGCATTTCCGAAAACAAGCTCTCCAAGGATGTGAGACAACTCGGGATCGGGTTGTAATTCCGCAAACTGAATATCGTCAGCATAGTCGTGGACCATGTCTAACAATTCCGGCACTGCTGGAAGTGAGGCTGATTTTCGTGGAATGCCGTGAATGGCACCCACCCGTGAGCTCGCTGAAATCCATGGGATTGAGTCGGGGCCGAGGTAAACAGTCAGGTCAAAAGGCTCGAATTGTCCGTTTTCGGGATGGTCCATTAGTTGAGTCCTCAGCGCCCCGTTCCTGTCTTTCGTGCTGGGCGCTTTTTCGAACTTCGTGAGGTGCTGGAAGATCTTCGGTTTTTCTTTGGTTTAGAAGTTTGTTTCGACTTTAGTTCCAACAATCCATTCTTCAGGAAGATCGCGCTCCACTGAGAATTGCCTTCGAGCTTCAGCGCCGTTTCACGATAATTACAATAAAACGAAGGCTTCTTGCTCCGCTGCTGATCCTGGCAGTGATTCGAAATTAACTGAGCCGTTTCGACGTCCGGATGTCCGTACACGGCGCCATTTGTTGAAATCAACCAGCGTTGACAGTCCACCCGTTGTAACCATTCGCTGGTCACATTCCCCATGCTTCCATGATGAGGTAGTTTCACCGCGTCAATACGCAAACGCGGCTCAGTTCGCTCTGCTGCGAGCCGACCGAGTGAAGCTGCAAGAGTGCTCGCGTGTGCGTCACCCGCAAGCAGCACCGAAACACCCTCGTATTCGAGTAGAAATGAAATGCTGGAGCCATTGGCCGGTGTTCGATCGGAACCATATTGGGGCATCGCGAACACGGCTGGCGTACTTGGCGGCCTGTAGTCGCGTCGCTCCTTCAGCCGCCTCAATGCTTCATCAACGTCGCCGGGCGTAAAATCTCGAATAGCGGAAACCCAGCGCGCCCGCAATCGTTTTAGCTCTGAGGCCGTAGGACCCAAAAGCGTAATCTGGGCTCCACCTTCCAGTTCGATTTTCGGCAAACGCGGATGGTCACTGACCATAACGGCGCCTTTCTTAAAGCTCTTATTCCAGACTCTCTGCAGCCCACGATCTTTGCCCAGTAAGCCGCCCAGAAATTCTCCCTGTAACGGTGCATATGTTTCTGTTGCCAATTTCGGAAGCTGAGCCCAGCCGTTGAACCAAAAATCCTTTGTTTGAAATTTCAAAGCCGCCGGTTTTTGTTCCTGTAATAGGATTATGGCGCCGTCGATGTGGTCTGCATCTATGTGAGTAATAACCACGAGCTCGAAGTTGCGCATGTGTTCAGGCACCGCTGCCATACGCTTTCGCAAGCCACTCTCATAGGAACGGGCCGGACCTCCATCGATCAGGATGCGCCACGTTTGTCGTCCCGTTCCGTATTCAATCCACAGCGCATCGCCGTGTGCCGCCGGTAGCATTTCAATGGTGATCATGATGTCGGCCTGAAGTCTTAATAGATTGAAAGGGGATCTCCGCGGGACGCGTTGCGATTGATCCACAATCAGGGTGATTAATATCTGGGCGTCGCGTGAGGAAGAAGGGCGGCTGAAGAGGCAGTTAAGAGCCAATTTCGAGCGCGGAATTCTTCGAGCTTCGCCTGCGCCGTAAAACCGAACGACTCAATGCGAAGCGCGTATACCACAGCGCTCTGCGCTGCGTCAATATTAAGAACTAAGTTTTCTTAGTCAGTTCTTTCACAAACGTTGATAGCCCTCTGAACGACTCTGCGTAGAACTCGGCCGGAAAACGCTGCCGCAATTTTAAATCGCGGAAAGCCTCACCACCCAGGACCGTTGTGCCATCTATCTTTTCGATGACTTTGCGTAGTTGTGCATACTCGGTCGTCGCCCGATCTAAATCAACAATGGACCTCGCGGAGATACAGACAAGGTCAGGTTTTTCCCGGGCCACCATATCGCGGAGGGTAAACAGCGGCGTGTTTGGTCCAAGATTCGAGACATCCCAGCCTTCACTTTCAAAGATTATTTCAGCCAGATGAATAGGCAACTCATGCAAGTCTCCTTCGATGCCACAACAAACGGCCTTCAACCCCGACGCCTGTGCCGGCACAACGGCGCTTCGTAATTTCTGCAAAGCGCTTAGAATTACGCGCGTTGCCAAATGTTCGTCAGCAATCGTTATTGTTCCGTTGAACCAGAGATCGCCGACGCGATACATAGCCTTAGTTATCGTCTCGTCGAAGAGGGCGGCGAGCGCAAGGTTCTGGAGATACGCATCAATGAGTTGAGCTGCAGCTTTCGCTTCGTTGTCACTCAACAACACCTCGCAAAAACTTTCAGCCGGCGGCAACTTGCCGGAAACGATTTTCTTTCCGGCAGCTCTTGCAGGCGACTGAGCAGCGGGAGCGATGCCTTGCTCGCGCCGCAAACGCGCGATGCTCTCGATACTAAATCGCCTGTGACCACCAATGGTCTTTTCTGGAAGTAACAGGCCATCGTCAGCCCAGCGCTTCACCGTCGCCTCACTAACGAGCAACAGCGCGGCGACGTCCCTGGTTGTCAGACTCGCAGCAGGTTTCGGTTTCTTTCCCTTCACGTTCAGAACCATAGCAAAATCGCCCATTCCGCGCAAGATGCAAATTTCTTTCGCTTTCCTCTTGACAACTAATCCAATGTGGCTTAGATTGAAATCGCTCAAACCGCTCATGCGGGAATTGAGTTACAACAAGGAGGAAAGGGAGTTAACAATGAGGTTTAGTAAATCAATCGGAAGAAAAATCATTGCGCGTGCCGCATTGCTGTCAATGCTTGCAGTAGTTGGTGCCCAACCGCTTTCGGCGAAAGTGGAAGTTCCAGGAGAAACGGTCAAACCGGCCAACATCGTGGAAACTGCCGTCGCGGCGGGTCAGTTCAAGACTTTGGCAGCTGCGCTGGAAGCGGCTGGACTAATTGATGCTTTGACGGGTGAAGGCCCGTTTACAGTGTTTGCGCCAACAGATGAGGCTTTTGCAAAACTACCGGCCGGCACGGTGGAAACTCTGCTCAAACCAGAGAACAAAGAGAAGCTGAAATCCATTCTTCTCTATCACGTAGTATCGGGAAATGTGACCGCGAAGCAAGTGATGAAGTTGAACGGCCAGACAGTGAAAACGCTTGAAGGCAGGTCGATCAAGGTCAGCACAATGAACGGCGTAAAAGTTAACGATGTTAGCGTGACGAAGACCGATATCCAGGCTTCAAACGGTGTCATACACGTTATCGACAGCGTGCTGCTGCCAAAGATGTAACGTTGACGATCGCGTAGAGTTTCGAGCAAGGGGGGGTGAGAAAAGAGTGACGGCCTTTAGGGACCGCTCACTCTTTTCTCATCGGGTTGATTGCACTTTTCGAATTTAGGGGGAATGATGACCGCAAATATTTTCTTAATAACGGTGCTCACGTTGACCGGATTTGCAGCAGTAGCACTCGAAGGCCGAAAAGCCGATCTCGAGGTGGTCCAATCAGTCGACCTGACCCGTTACGCGGGCCGCTGGTACGAGATCGCGCGCTTACCAAATTCATTTCAAAAGAAATGCGTTGACACGGTGTCGGCTAATTACACGCTGCGATCAGATGGAAAAATCGAAGTCGTTAATCAGTGCCGTAAAGCCTCTGGTGAGTTCACGACGGCCAAAGGCAAGGCAAAAATTGTTGATAAGCAAACGAATGCCAAATTGAAGGTGACGTTTTTCTGGCCCTTCTATGGTGATTACTGGATTCTGGATCTTGGCCCAGACTATGAATACGCCGTCGTGGGCGAGCCTGATCGCAAATATCTTTGGATATTGAGCAGGTCACCGCAGATGGACGAGGCACTCTATCAGGAGTTGCTACAAAAGATGGCGGGTAAGGGCTTCGACACCCAGAAGATGGTTAGAACCTCGCAACAGAGCGGCGCAACCGAAAGTGACGTCACTCGCTAAAGCGGTTGCTCTGCACGGGTTTGCGGCAGGGTCTTACTATTTCTCCCTGTAGTAAAGTGCGCTTAAGATCGAGTTGGTCGCAAGTACATCGTGCAATGCTTCGTCCGATAATCGATGAAACATTCGCGCACGAATCCGCCACAGTTCGTTAATCAGGAAGGTGCGCGGCAGTGTTGAATCAAGTATCGCACGAGGGTCAGTGATGTCATCTTTGCCGTAGTTCTTATACATATCCGCCAGTCGCTTCCGGACTACGTCCTCACCCAATGGTGTGAAGTCGCCGCCACGTGAAAATTGTTTGCGAAGCATTTCGTATGAGTTTGCTTCTATCAGCGGTCGAACTTTTTGAAAATATTCCCGCGATTGCGCGTCAAAGTCCCTGGGAGTTAACCCAAGCATGGCCGCGCGGCCCTCTCGGCCTCCCGCTTTCATCATGAACGATGTCCCACGACCGAAGGTCTCAAAGCTTCTGTCCGCGACCATGGCGTCCCTAACTGCTGTTACGCTTTCGGGAGTGCCGATCCAGATGAGAATCTCAATGACCTTTCGAGTGACGGCTTTATCCTTAAGCAGACTTTTTAAATGCGCTTCCGAGGTTTGCCCGTGGACTCCGTAGAGAAAAACGCAAACGAGCGTTTCGTTCAGCGTGAGCGCATGCTGTGGAACATACGCGATCAACTTTTGCCTCAGGAAGGCTCGATCGATGAAGGGCAAAACCCGCGGGTCCGGTTCAGTGGCGACTGCGTATGCAAACTCAAACAGTTGCTGATGGTTCAAATAGACAACTTTTGAGGTTGGGTCTAGTTTGAAGAGAGCTTCTTTTGCCAACTCTTTATCTGAGGTGTCTCCTTGTGTACGGAGATAGTATCCGACATCGAGGAGCAGCATATCGTTCGGTCTTGCTGCTCGTAATTCAAGAGTTACCTCCCGCCGCAGAACCGGCAAAACAGCCGCCTTGTTCGCGTCGAAGAACTTCCACGCTTCGTCCATCGACTTGTTGTAACCAGCGACCGTATTTTCATCTGCGTCAGCTCGAACAGCTTTAATCTTTTCAAGGTGTGTCAGTGTTTGTTGTTCGATCGTCTGGGCCGATGATCCGCTCGCGACGACTACAAACAGCGTCACAACAATAATGCGGACCAGGTTCGAACCTATAGCAACTATTAGCGGAGAACGAAGGCCAGATTGAAGTGATGCCATTGTCGTAAAGGATGAAGTCGAGGTTCGATCGTCATTTCCAGGAGCGATGTAAAAACTTGAGCCTCCTGGGACCAATAACCAGGTTCATTCTATTCTATGAGCCAACGGGTGCCTAGCTTATTGTATTTTCCGGGGATTCGAAGCCCCAAACCGACGGGAGGTGGACTAATGCGAAAAAGGATCGGCGTAGTCGTTTTCCTCAGTTCGCTCTTGTTTTGTGAAGCAGTTGCACAACAACCAGTACCTCCGTGGCAAAACGATCCTGTCTATCAGCGTCTCGCCAGAGTGCTCGATAAGGTTCCAGCCATCGATGTGCACACGCATTTACTAAAGCCAGGCGTGTTTGACCCGGCACTAGGCAGCGCCGGACCATTACAACTTCGTACTACGCACGCAGGGCTTTCTATCGCTATTCGCCGGCGCTTCGGTGTCTCTGCGCAGCCCAACGATTGGCCTGCGACGATCAAAATGATCGACGCTGCTCGGAGCCAAATGACCAGTCGGCTTGGGGAGACGGGATACTGGCTAAATCATCTCGATTTTACCGTGACGGAGATCGCGCTGGTAAATCAGAACAGCCGCCAGGGAATCGATGGGAAGCGACTTTTGTGGGTTCCGCATGCCACAAATTTGCTGTACCCGTTGGCGGCAGATCGTCTGATGGAGAGAAGCCCTTCGCACCGGACGGACATAACTGAGGCACAGCAGGATCTTCAAGCATTCTTCAAAGAGGGTGGACTGGCCCAGGCACCGGCGGATCTTCCGAGCTACGTGAGGTTCGTCGACGCTACGCTCCGCCGCTGGCAACAACAGGGCGCAGTGGGTATTAAGTTCTGGGATGCGTATTTACGAACATTACGAATCGCGGATGTGCAAGAGCCATATGCCGCAGCTTTGTATGCAAAAGGGCGCACCGCACCGCTAAGCCGAGACGAGTATGTAGCGGTACAGGATTATTTATGGCGCCACATTCTTCTTGAGGCCGGGAAGATCAACTTGCCGGTGCACATTCACTCATCGCTGGGAGTGCCGCCGTTTCTTCGGACACTCGAATCTGACGTTCGCAACCTTGAAGACGTGCTGACTGATCCACGCTTTTTCCAAACTCAGGTGGTCCTTATACACGGCGGTGCTCCGTGGTACGAGATCGCGGCTTATCTCGCGTTGAAACCAAATGTCTGGATTGATATTTCGGCCTTGGGATTTCTTCGCCCCGTCCCAGAGTTCGCCGCCATACTGCGCCAGTACCTAATCTTCGCACCTGAGAAAATTTTGTATGGAACCGATGCCGCAGCTTATCCAAGTGTGCCGGGAGGTGCTGACGTACATCACTTAGTGGTTTCACGTGCCACTCGCGACGGACTGTACGTCGCGCTAAGCGGATTGATTCGCGATGGGATAATCAACGAGCGTCAAGCTATCGAGATGGGGCGCGGCGTACTTCGTGAAAACGCAAGGCGCCTGCACGGCTGGAAATAGTTGGGGGGTTCTCCACGATAATGAGCCGCTACTCGTAAAACTTCGGCGCGCGGTCGATCCTCGCAGTGGTTTCCTTATCGTGGCCGATCCAGAGCTGCGCCTTGTGCTCGGCAATCAAGTTGATCACGCGCTCGATTGAACTCAGCGACTGCTGCTTGTTGAAGTTAAAGGACGGGACGATCTTGTTATCCCACATGTATTGGAAATGCACGAGGTCGCCCGTGAGAATGAGAGCACCCGTCTTGGGCAGCTTGACTAGCAGCGACTGGTGCCCGGGCGTGTGGCCTGGTGTCGATATGATCTTGACGCTGCCGTCGCCAAAGACGTCGTGGTCACCCGAAAGTATCTGGATGTTCTGATCGTCGGTGAGCGGCTTCGGCGTCATCTTCATTGCGAATTCGTGCTCAACCTTCTGCATCAGGATCTTCGACTTCGGGAACGCCCTCACATTTCCGGTGTGGTCCGCGTGTGAGTGCGACATCGCGACGTAAGTGATGTCGTCGGGCTTAACGCCGACGCTCTCAAGTTGGCTCACAAGTTTCTTGTCGCGGAGCCAGAGGAGAGCACCATTCGGCGAAGTGACCCCTCCACTCTGATCAGCCACCGAATCGGGTAGGCCGGTTTCCCACAACAGCGTGCCTCGCTCATGTTTGAACAGATAACAGTTGTTCGATAACTCCCGTGACTGGCCCACGTTGACACCTGGTGTCCAACGCGACTGGTCTTTAGCTATGAGGCGTCCGCAATCGAGCACGTACATGCGTTTCAGGCCGGTGGCGCCAGAGCCAGTAGCGAGTGCGATAACCAGAGCTGCAACGGCGAAGCTGAACATCCTTATGATGACTATCCTCCTGCGGTGTTTCCGCAAACTTGCATTCCACTCGAAATCTTTAAGGACGACAGGACCTTAGACCACATGAAAATTACTTCGCCACATAAATAATCAAACTATCATCATCCGTCACAGCTAATTCGTTTGACTTTGGAGAGAATTGCATAATTCCATTACCCCTCACCGAAGCCACCTGCTTGCCATTGCTTATTCTCCATATGGTCACCTTTTCAGATCCTTCGACAGCTAACAACGAGTTATCGAAAGAGAAGCTGGTAAGCGTACCGCTATTCTTTGTCTTATAGCGACCTATACGTTTCATTTGGGCCAGGTCCCACACGTCAACAAACGGATTTTCTCCGTACCATCCCCGGCCCAGAGCAACTAATGAACCCGTCGTGCTCGGAATAGCGCGGTGAGTTGGGGCATCGTCATCTTGCAGGGAACCAAGCGATATGCTCGCCTGATTTCCCTGCTGCTCAACCTTCACCTTCGTCTTCTTGTCTCCACTACTTACCAGTGACACAGATTCTTTCGTCATGACGTTGATCAGCAACGGCCCGTTATAAGCCGTCACGATGTACTTGCCATCCGCGGTAAAGCTCATGTTCTGTGTTCCGCCTTTTCCTCGTTGCGTAAGCTGCTGGACGCGCGCCAGGGACGACAAATCCCAAAGCCATATAGACTGATCGCCCGCCTGAGCGGCTAACCAACGTCCATCTGGAGAAACACCTCCCGAGAAAGCCACGCCTTCAATAGCTGCCGCTTCATTCCACTCTGAAGTGGACCACAGGCGCGCTCGATCGTCATCGCCTATGGTGAGCAACCGGCCGTCGTTCAAAATAAACTGAACAGAATTGACCTCCTTGGAATGGGCATTCAACTCTTTCACAAGGTCCCCTGATCTCACATTCCAGATCGATACTCGCCCATCCGAGTGTCCCACAGCGATGCGCGATCCGTCTGCCGAGTAGGCAAGGGTGCGGGCTCTTGAAGGAAGCTTGATTTTTATTTGCACCTTCCATTCAGAATCGCCGGCGCCTTGCACGGCGACGAATAAGACCGCACACAACGTAAGCGTCGACAGGAGTTTTACTTTTCTTAGTCGCATGATGGTTCGGACCGCTGGCCTACTATTTCTTTCGGTGATAATGGGCGGTCATGAACTGGTGCCATTGACCATCCTCACCCAGAGCGCGCGAGGTCAACACTCGGTGATCGTCGCTCATAAACTCAATCACGTCCTGATACTTCGACATCTTTCCCGGGCTGGTAAAATCCGGCCCCTCAGTATTGAGCGTCAGCACCTTTTCGTCCGGATCAAGTTCCCCTTCGTACACCCAGAGATTAGTCATCATCGACCCGATGAAGGTTCCCACAAAACGCTTTTTTTGAGAATCATAGCCGAGCGTCATCAATGTTGTGGCGGCGCCTCCGCCCGGCATCTCGCCGTGCCCTTCACCCAGGGTCCAGAGTCCACCGAGCGAACGCACATTCTCGGTGCCACGGACGACCTCTGCGGGTTTGTCCGGATCCATCGTCGCTTCGTGCTCGTAAGTCCACTCACCGACAAGCTTTTGCAGCCACACGTGTTCTTTCTGCGGCTCTGCACTCATCGCCACTTCCTGCTTTGGTTCGCTTGCTGACATCGTTCTATCTCCTTTATTAGTTTCTCGATTATGTTGGTGAAAGTATGTGAAATACGACAAGGCTCCTGTCAAGTCTTCAACATGAGCAAATTGAAAGGCGCTCTGGTCTATCGCGGTGCATCAAGCCGGCTCTGCAAGGTGGACGACAAATCTTCCTTGTCCCATGTGATTGATGAGCGTTTGCAAAAGACCTCAGCCTGCCCGCCATTCCATTGTTCATAACCTGACGTCTTGATCGTAGCGAATGGCATCCACTCGGTCTTCTCTCCTCCCGCCTGCTCTAACAGATACTCGCCGCACAACATGTACTGCGCTTCTCCATTCGAAGTTGTAATGTGCCCTAACCGCACATCACGAACGCGGACAGAACCGGATCGCGTGTGGGTATGAAAATCAGTAACGGCTGAAGTAACTAAAAACTGTTCGATTGAATCTATTGACTCTTTCCGCGGTTCAGCAGCGGGGGCCTGAGTAGGACTAGCTGACTTCGATTCATTGCGGGTGGCGGGACCCGTGCTGCACGCGGCGAGAACTAACGTGCCCAATACGACTGCTAGATAACGCATAATTCTCCTGGGCTGCTGACGCCCGAACGGGTTCGACTCTCTCAATGAAGCAGAACTTTTCTGAAAGATCTCAGACTCTGCACATGCCACGGAACGCTCGCGCCGCATAGTAGGACTCAGCACCGTTGTGATAGACGAAGACGTGACCGTAGCGTCGATCACAAAAGAGGGCGCCCCCGAGCTTTCGAATATCAACAGGAGTTTTCACCCAGCTCGACGTTTTCGTATCGAACTCTCCGAGTTCCTGCAACTCTCGATATTGCTCTTCCGTTAAAAGCTCAACGCCGATGGCGACTGCCATATCAACAGCGCTATCTTTTGGTTTATGTTCTTTCCTTGCTTCCAGAGCCTCACGGTCATAACAAACGCTACGGCGACCCTTCGGACTTTCCGCTGAACAATCATAAAACATGTATTCGCCCGTCTTTTTATTATGACCAACTACATCGGGCTCACCGCCGGTTCTTTCCATTTCATTGAGCGACCACACTCTTTCAGGATTAGCGTCCAGCCGGGATTGTACTTTAGCCCAATCAAGACCTTTATGACGGTCCATGTTTTTCTCAAAACGGGTCTTCAACGTTCGGAGTAATTCTTCACGTTGTGCCGGTGACAATTCCTTTTTCGTTTTCATGATTGTCCTTGTGGGTTAAAGCTACAGCATCGCGCGTTGGCCCAAATTGCACCGGCAATTATATTGCGTAACTCCTTCCAAAGTCTCGAAAACCTTTTGCTCTCACAATCCTTTTGATATTCTTGCGCTGCTCTCGCAACTCAATCCAGATTGAGATCACATACACAAAATGACTCCCACGCCTTATGCTGCACCTTACACTTCGGCACACGGTCGCGCGCGGATAGTGAAGATATTGCTGATCCTTGGCGCGGTCGCCGCCGGTATGTCGGTAATAACTGAAACGGTTTCATTGCTATTTCCTCCACTAGCCGACGATCAGGAGCTTGGCGACAATCCGATCGGCGCCGCGGTTGTTCTCATAATTTTTCTGCTCGCAGTTTTCGAACTATTCGTCTACGTGGCGACGGTGGTCTTCTTCCTCGTGTGGCTCTACCGAGCCTACGACAATCTGCGAGCATTTAATTCTCCGCGTCGCCTTGACCATTCACCTGGATGGGCCGTGGGCAGCTTTTTCATTCCATTTATCAATTTGGTTGTTCCCTATCGTGCTGTAAAAGAGGTTTGGCAAAAAAGTGGACCACCGGATGAGGCGCTGCTCGCCGAGCCTGCCGCACCCGCAATATTTCCGATTTGGTGGTTGTTTTGGCTCCTCGCATCATTTGCAGGCAACATTTCGATGCGAGCTTCCTTCAGCGACAATGTCTCGGTGAGTACTGCCACGATAGTTTCCATAGTTGCGAGCGCATTGTCCGTCATGGCGGCAGTGTTCGCCTATTTAGTTGTGAATTCGATTGATAAGAGACAGGAAGAAACCAGCGTGAAGCTAGGGATCCGGAAATTCACAGGGCCGCCACCTCCTCCACCTAACTTATCGATGTCGGGTGTAGTGGCTGACGTGAGTCTTAATAATCCTTAAGACCGCAACAACGAAGCGAGCCTACGTCCGACGCACCGCAAGCGCCTTTTCTGACGTGGGCTCGCTTCCAGATTTCCCCGCGCAACCACCTAATTCAGTTCTTCAAACCTCATACTCACGCCGTCCTCTTATGGCACGTCGTGCACTTCGTTGTACCGGGAGCTTTTGCATCTGGTCGCACTTTGATCACTTGATCGTGACAACCCGCACAAGCGCGGTGAAAGGCCTGTTGATTCGTAAGCGTGAGGATGGCCGTTGAGTTCTCGCTTTTGATTTCAGGTATCTGCGGCCACACCGCGGGCTTCTCCTCTTTGCGAGCATGACAGCTTCGGCATGCCGTCACTTTGGTGTTCGGCTCTTTAGTCAGCAGCTCCGCTGTCAGCGTGGTCGTCCGATTTGCCGGATATGCAGTCTGATGCAACGGCACCTTTTTGGCTTCAGCTTCTGGCTGTTCAACATGGTGGCATTCAGTGCAATAAACAGGACGCGTGCCCTCGATGTTGTAGTTCTTGGTAGTGTGACTCGAATGGCTGAAGGTGACTTTGCCGAGGGTAGCTTTTTCCGAAAGAACGATCGTCTCTGGAACCGTCGTCGTTTGTGATGAATCCGTCAACAGCTCAGTCGATTGTGTCGGCACGTAGAGCATCGTTAGGACTAGGGCTATTACACCGACGCTGACGGTTAACACTTTTTTGTGTACCGGCTTTCGCATCATACAACTTACCTCCTGAACGGAATTAATGACCACACCAGGGGACTATTATCAGGGTCGATGATCTTTAGGGGTTCGACATAAGGTAACATATCGGCCGCTTCCCTTCACCTCTTCTTTTCCATCAATTCTTTTGCTCGGTCCAGCGCCATAAAGATGTCGTCACAAAAGTTCTCGACGCCGAGAGCTTCGGAGAACCCTACCTGGTCCATGAGTGCTCGCACGTTTGGCCTCACCGCGGAAATGACCAAAGCAATATTGCGTCTAGCAGTTGCCTCGAGCAGCTCATGCATTGAGTGCAGTCCACTCGCATCAATTGTGTGCACCTGTCGCATGCGAAGTATGAGCACGCGCGGACGTTTCTCAACGCTACGCATCGCGTCTTTGAAGCGTTCGATCGCGCCGAAGAACAACGAACCGTAGATCTCAAATACCTCTACACCGTGGGGAACCTCCAATTTCGACATGTCGCGAGTTGGAGTTTCATCCTGATCGAGTAGCGTTTCAGTTACCTGCGTGACCTGGGTGGCTGCGGACATGCGTTGCATAAACAAGAAAGTCGCTAACAGAACGCCAATCTGAATTGCTACTGTCAGGTCAATTAGAACCGTCAGGAGAAATGTGGCGAGCAGCACTACGGCATCGCTCTTTGGTCCGCGCAGAAGATCTTTGAATTCCTCCCATTCACTCATGTTGTACGCGACAACAATCAGAATCGCTGCGAGAGTGGGCATCGGAATGAGGGCCGCATACTTTCCAAAGAACAACAGGATCAGGAACAACACCACAGCATGAATCATGCCGGCGACAGGTGTGCGCCCGCCGCTCTTTATATTCGTGGCAGTGCGAGCAATCGCGCCGGTTGCAGGAATTCCTCCGAACAAAATGGATCCGATATTGCCGAATCCCTGAGCTACGAGTTCCATGTTGGAGCGATGCCTGGTGCCTAGCATTCCATCAGCCACGACTGCGGCAAGCAGCGATTCGAGTGCGGCCAGGAAGGCAATCGTTACCGCCGGCGAAAACATCTGCTTTACGAGTGATAGCGATATCACGGGGAGGTGGGGCAATGGCAGAGAGTTTGGCACGCTACCAAACCGGCTACCAATCGTAGCCACCGGCAAATCAAAAAGTTTGACTACGAGGGTACCAACGAATATCGCGATCAACATTCCCGGCACGCGATGAGTTATCCTGGGCCAAACTGCGATCACTACCAGCGAGATCATGCCGACTAAAAGAGCGGTGCCATTGAACTCAGAAATGTGATTGCCGTAGGCGTAAAACTTTTCGATAAAGCCCGCCGGTGGTGACACGAGATTGAGGCCGAGGAAGTCGCCCAGTTGAGACGAGAAAATAATCAACGCGATGCCGGTCGTGAAGCCGACCGTCACCGGATACGGGATAAACTTCAACAGGGCCCCCATGCGAAAAAGGCCCATCAAGATCAGCAGCACACCGGCAATTAAAGTCGCGACCGCCAACCCGTCGTAACCATATTGCTGCACTATGCCGTAAATGATCACGACGAAGGCCCCGGTGGGACCGCTGATCTGAGCGCGGGAACCTCCCAAAAGCGAGATCAAAAATCCAGCGACGATGGCAGTGTAGAGGCCCTGCTCTGGTTTGACACCGGAAGCGATCGCGAATGCAATGGCGAGCGGCAAGGCAACGATACCAACGGTCGTACCTGCCGCGAGGTCTGAATAGAATTGTTTTCGAGAGTATCCATCTTTAAAGACGGCGAAGATCTTCGGCTCTAAGCGCGTGTGCATCGATTGGGGTTTCGGCGGTCAGTTTGATTATCGATAGGTTGTTCTTTTAGGCGAGCCCGCGCTCTTTGCGGTAACAGTGATACATTACTCTTAACTCCGAACGTGTTTGTCCGGCTTTCCATTATCGGAGGAGCGTTCGACACGAGCCCACTTCGGCTTCTCCCGACTCCTGGTAAAGTTCCGAAATCGCACTGGAGTTTGAGTGTAACATCTAGACCATGACAGGAGACAAACAATGAAGCCTGTGCTGAACGGAGTCCGTGGCATCACCCTGATAAGTGTATTCGCCATTCACAGCTTCCTCCAGGACAGTCGGTTTGACTTCTCTTCGCCTACGAATATAGGTCCCACAGTGAACACTTCACATTTCGACGGTGGACCAAGCATTTCACCGGACGGGCTCAACCTCTATTTCACTTCTGACCGTGGCGGCGGCTCGGGCGGCGGCGATCTCTGGGTCACGAAACGAGCGAAGCCCGCCGATACGTTTGGCGTGCCTGAAAATCTTGGCCCAAGCCTCAATAGCCCGGCCAATGAATTTGCACCCAGCATTTCAGCTGACGGGTTATCAATCTATTTCGATTCGGATAGGCCCGGCGGTCTAGCCGCAATGGCGCGTTTGGTCACCCAAAAAATTTAGGAGCTATGGTGAACAGTCCCGCACATGAGGTGAGGCCGAGCATTTCTATAGACGACTCCGTGCTATTTTTCATGTCGGATCGAGCAGGAGGGTCAGGCGGCATCGATCTGTGGCAAACAAAAAATCGCTCGCGCGCACACACGATTCCATAGATAGTCCGCTTCAAGCGTTGTTGTGCGGGGCAGCCGACAGTGTTTTGAGATTCCAAATCAACCTGGCAAGCGTGATAATCGGTATTCCGATTATCAACACGACTTCCATAATCTGTGTAGTTCTCAGTACGACCCTCCCGGTAATTATTTCCTGGGTCAGCCTCACGAGCGCTGGACCAAGGTAGAACAGCATAAAAACGAGGCCAACGGTCCCTAAAAACGTTCCCACCCGCAAATTCTTTAGCACCACGAGTCCAGACAAAAACATTATTGCGCAGCCCCAGAAACCAACGTACTCAAACCAGCGGTTCTGCTTTCCCCAAACTGCCCACATGAGATTTTCAAATGCAAGCCAACCAATCCCAACACCACACACAGTAAGAAGAACCGTTGTGATGAGTTTTACTTTCATAGTAGTTCGAAGCCGATAACTCTATCGACGCGCCTTCAGATTGTTTTCGATTCCCTGCGGCGCCATGGCAGGCTCCACAATCCAACCACCGACAGGATGAGTGAGAAAATCGCGGTCACGTGAAGCGCGATCAGTGTCCAAACCCAGAAGAAGATTCGACTCGAATTGACGATCCTGCCGCCGACCAGTCCGGCGCCAATCATGTGCACGACAGGGACAAGCGTACCCAGGAGCGATCCGAGAACGATGATGATGTATCCCGATCGCCGTCCTGCAAGTACGGTGGTTCCGTACAGCCACACGACCAGCATGAGCACGCCGGTGACGTTCCTGAGCCCTCCCGGTTCAAACCCGCGGACGATGTCTTCGCTCAGGTGAAACGTCATCAAGAGGATTGAGAGCAAAGACGTGATAGTTAAAATAACGGTGCGGTTCATGTCATATTCTCCTAACTAGATTTATATCGGCGTTCATCGACTTGCGGTCCGTTTGCTCGTCACTGCCGGCTGTCGTTGTGCTTGCTCAGGCTCAAAGTGGAGGATGTCGCCGGGCTGGCACGAGAGCGCTTCGCAGATCGCCTCGAGCGTCGAGAAGCGGATCGCGCGCGCCTTGCCGGTCTTGAGGATCGAGAGGTTGGCGAGGGCCATTCCAATCTGATCCGCGAGCTCGGTCAGCGTCATGCGCCGATCGTGGAGTAGGTCGTCGAGCTTGACGGCGATCGCCATATCACACCGTCCCTTCGAGGTCTTCTCGCATGAGCGTGCCTTCCGCGAACACGCGGGCGAGCAGGAACGTGAGTAGCACCGCGAGCCAGCCGTTGATCGAAAAGCCGGCGTCGAGATGAAGCGGATGCGCCGGAGTGGAAACGGCTTTGCCGATCGCGCCGATGATCATGCTGAGAATCTGTAGCGCGAGCAGCGCCCACGCGATCGCCTGCAAACGGACCGCGTTCGCGGCGACGAATGGATCGCCCGCGCGAACCGTCTGAACGATCGCTAGGAGCCGCTTCAGAACAACATAATTGATGGGAATGGCGACGAGTCCGAGCACGGCGATCGCGCGAAGGCCCATCACGAGGCGCGCCGCCTCGGGTGAAGGAGAGAGTTTGAAAGCGGACATGATCCATTGCTCGTTCGGCAGGAGAACAAGCAGCGCGAGGATCCCGGCGCCACCCACCCAGTTCACGACGATTAGGATCCGCAGGACGACGTACGTAATGGGCAGCGCAGCCGATGCCGCTATTGGTTTGGACATGATTACCACCTCCTGATATATCGATAATCAATAAATCATTTATCGAATATAGTCAAGGGAATTATTGGCAATCGATAAATCAGCCGGACTTGATGGTGAGCAGATTCAAACCCAACGGCCGTTCTCTACTGCATCCGCGAGCTGGCGGAGGGTGAGGGGACAGAGGTTGGTCCATCGACCCGTTGTGAGGCGGCGAATGAACGCGCTGATTAATGAGATCGGTGTGGCACTGGCTTCAGGCCCAAAGTATTTGTCATGCGGAAATTCCGTGAGGTCAACGTTGAAACGTACGCTGAACGCGTCCATGAACTCTACGCCGTCATCGCCATCCATACCCAGATCACAATTGACACTCGTCTCAGCGAATAACCCGCTCTCCGGTTCATACCAATATTCCGCGACGAAGGCGCTTACCTGTTTGAGCAACTCGATTTTCGCCGTCACTGTCGCATCAATCTCCAATTAAGTCGAAGCGATCATGGTCACGCAGCGCTGTGTGACGCCGCACCACAGAAACAACCGAAAAAGACAAGATCACAGATGAGAAGGTGACCAGTAGTGCCGGCATCGGGTTGGGACGTAAAATCGTCCGTATAAAAATCTCGATGTGCTGAGCGCTAAAAGGCGGAACCTCGGCATTCAAGGACAGCATCCAGAACTCAGCGAGAAATAAAAAAGGTAACTGCCCGCTGATAACGGCCGTAAGCAAGTCGCTCCACACTCTATTTACGACTAAAACGACAGCCGCTATAACCAGGACAGCCGCCATGAACATTTCCCCGTGGAAATCCCACCAGGGACTGCGACTCCACATTGAGGATGTACTCACAAAATAGAAAACCGCGACTCCCAGAATCGCCGATCGCGGCTCGAGTAAGTGTGAAAGAAGTTTTTTCATAACGACGCCTCCGTAATGGTGCACACTTTTAGACATTCGTTTTCTGAGTATGTTCCAACGGAAACTCGTAATCGTGGCGCGTAGGAAAGCTAAAAAAGATTTACCCACGAACAGCCTGGTTAGGGACAGACTTGTCGAGATCGCGTTCGTGTTTGACGAGGACAATTGCGTTGATAAGCATTGGGCCTAAGAGGAAGATTATTCCGCCGGCAATCTCCACGAGATCGGGAATTGTCTCGTTATCCAGGAGGAAATTCCCGACAATCGCGAAAACAATAAACCCTAATAACGCAATCCACGATTTCGGCGGTCGCATCGTGAAGAGAAAACTGAACGCATTAAAAACGAAGCTCGCAAGCAAAACTCGTCTAATGTTCCAGCGCTTGCCATGAAGTCCGCCACAGTGTGGGCATTGGACCAGAAAACCATTCCAGCTGTCCCATTTCGTAACCGCAAGCTGTTTGCCACAATGCAAACAAGGCTGGATTTTCTCTCCCTGTTTCGCCTGTTGTGGAAGATGTGCTCGCGGGTAACCGGTATCGGAAAGACGCTGGGTGGGAGTGAAAAGCTCGGAGCTATTTAACGCAGCCCCGCACCGTTTGCAGGACAACTCTGTGGACCAATTGACCATTCCACATTGTCTACATTTTGTGCTGCTCGTAATCTCACCTCACAAGTGGGAATACACGTCGTGAATCAACCACGCCTCGCGGCTCAATAAGTCTACCATCGAAGCGTGGTTGGTTACGGCGTTTCTCAAATCGTTACTGAACGTTTGGTCTTACGAGCGGGAATTCCTTGTCATCGACAAACACGTCGAGCACAGTGAAGTTCTCGGGAATCATTGTAGCGAAGGCGTGATTGGTCAATAGTAGCGACCCTTGCTTACTGAAGGCTGCATTTGCAGGTGAATCGTAAGGAAAGATCGGGCTTCCTGCGGGATTCGTTAACCGGGCGACCTCCGTTGCGTTCGGGGCGAGGATCGAAACACCGGAATTAAAGGGCGCTGCGAGTACGACATAGAGCTTACCTGACTTGCCGAAGGTTATTCCGTCCGGCGCCTCTCCGTTGTACTGATAAAACGTTTGCAAATCAGCGGCAGCCGGTGAATTTACTAGAGGCAATGTGTAGATCTTTCCTCCGAGAAAGTTGCCAAATGGTCCAACACCCTCGGCCGTCACTGCGAAATAGATTTTGCTGTTGTCAGGACTCAAGCGGAGACCGTTAACGCCGAACGGCGTGTCGAGTCGACTATCCTGAAACCAAATCTGAGGCTGACCACCGCCCGCGGGAATGCGCCAGATAGTCGCCTGAAAAGAATCAGTCAAGTAAAGATTGCCGGCCGGATCGAAAGCAATGTCATTCGGCAGTGGCGGCAAATCCGCAACTGTCGGCGAACACGCACCTGATTGTGTTTGTGAACAAGTAGCGAGATTCGGAAGAGCGGGAGCATAGATTTCCTGAGCGCCGCTTCCGAGATCGAGTCGCACGATTCCTAATTGCAGATTAACTACATAGAGACGGCCTTCACCGTCGAATGCAATGCACGAATTTGCGTGTGGGAATTGCGTCTGCTCACCCTGGATTTCATAAGTTCGCAGTAACTTTCCTGTACTCGCATCGTATGCGAAAACTTTCGACGCGGGAGTTCCCGCGGTCTCAAAGCTGGCTGGACCAGCGACGTAGACTTTGTCGCCGTTGACCGCGATTCCTTCCGGAAAACCGGGAGGTGTAGGCACCGTCGCGAGTATTTTTACGTCGCCGAACGGTCGATCTGGATTGTCTGCCGTCGCGATGGTCGCGCCCACGGAAAAGACGATGGCGAGCAAGAGAGTTCTGGCTAATAGGGTATTAAGGCGGTTCGTAAACAAGTTCATAAGTTCTCCTTATCTGACGAGCATATGAGGTTCCGCGAAGGAACGTCTGAATCTTTTGCAACGACTTGCTGAGGACTAAGAAATGTTGAGAGTCCTCGGCGTCTATTGCCGGTCACTGACTACAAACGCGGATTTAGTGAGAAGAATGGACCAGGGGATAAGGAAAGTCTGCGGATAGCTGTACGGGCGGCCAGGACAGCCGCCCGACAGTTACAGTCGAGCCTATGAAGATCCGTCGACCGTTACGAACACCACAGCCCGCTATTGAGTGTTGCCTGGCTGATCGGGTTGCACTTGCCTG
>DAIOGT010000053.1:12582-25938 GCA_036745095.1 Pyrinomonadaceae bacterium | reverse complement strand
GCGAGCTCTTCGGGGCGGCCGAGTCGGCCTGCGGAAGTCCAGAAGTCGTGCATCTGTAGCAAACGATCCGGGAGCGCCTGAGCGAGGTCAGTGTCGAAGATCCCCGCTGCAATCGCATTCACTCTCACTCCGAACGTCGCTGCCTCACGCGACAAACACTTCGTGAATCCGATCATTGCCGCTTTCGAAGTCGCATAGTGCACGGCTGTCGGCAGCGCTCGCATTGCGCCAATCGAGGTGATGTTGAGGATCATTCCGCTCCGTTGCCGGATCATCTGTTTGTAGATCGGCTTCGTCACGGCAAACAGACTGTCAACATTCGTGTGAATCACTTCGTCCCATGCGCGATCGGTCGTGGTGGCGAAGTTGTCGCCGCGATTGATGGCCGCGTTATTGACGAGAATGTCGATGCCGCCCCACTTCTCGACCATCTCGCGGGTCAGTTTCTTCATGCCCACGCGATCGACCACCGAGACTTTGGCATTGAACGCCTTGCGTCCGTGGGCCTCAATCTTCTGACTCATTTCGGCGGCGAGATCTTCACGCGAGTTGTAACTGAAGGCGACATCGGCGCCCTCGCGTGCGAATATTTCGCAGATTGCCGCACCGATGCCACGCGTTCCACCGGTTATGAACGCGCGCTTTCCCTCAAGCAACAGACTCACTTAGCTATGTTTCTCCTAGAGTTTGAATGGGGATAGTTTATACGCCGCGGCAGATTAAACCACGGATGAACGCAGATTTAAAATCGCTGATAGTGAATGCTGCACGAAATCCGTGCGAATTTCACTGTAATAGATGCCCTGCCGCACGCCTCCGAGCGCATAGTCGATGTTGGGAAGTATCGACTGATCTCGGTCCTGGATGATGAGTCGGTCGAGAAACCCAAAGCCACGCGTCAACGAGTCGAAATAGGCCTGGTAGCGTGTTTTGTCCGGGAGCGCAGCCGCCACGTGCAACGCTGCCGCGATACCTTCCAGGTAGACGGCCGTTGTGTAGCCGGGCGTGTCGGATTGATGGTCATTGATGAAGGCGCCGGTCTTGTCCTGTTGATAACCGAGGAGCCAGTCGCCGATCTCAAACACCATTTCCGCAAACTCACGTTCGTGGGTGACGTGCCACCACTTGCTGAAGGCTTGCAGCAGCCACGTGACCTGGCCGAAATGTCGCTTGTAGCGAAAGCGGTGGCGGTAGTATTGGAAACTGCGGCGCAGTCGTTCCTCGTCGATCTCCGTTACGTTTTCTTCAACCGCGACAGCGAGCGAAAGCAACACCTGACCGGGAAAGTAATCCTGGAAAGGTTCAGGTGACGGATCATCGGGATTGACGTGAGTCAAGATTCTTCCGTGTGGCAGCTCGATACTGCGCCACAGTGTCTCAGCCAGATCTTTCATGCGCGCACGACGCGGATCGTTTTCAGCCACATTGCTGAGCGCGAGTAGCAGAAACGAGGTCTCGGCAACGGTATTAAACGTCTGCGGCATTAGACTATCAATCACTTTGTCTGCGGCGTTTTTTACATCATCACCTCCGACGACTTTGTAAGCGTGGGCCAACACCCACGCGCCATGAGCCTGGCGTGCTACATCAACCGACTCAAACAGTCGATTGTGAAAAGGCTGATAACCCGAGAAGAAAGTGCCGTCGTCTCGCAAATGTTTGAGCAGGTATTGCAGGTGTAATTTGCCTTGTCGCTCGATCAGTTCCGCGATTGGCGGTAAATCATTCTTCGGTGCTATAAACCCGCCGATCGTCGGCCAAACACCTTCGCGGCCCGCAAACCACGTCGCACAATCATACCGGCACCAGTAATACGGCGGCTCGCTCAACCGCGCCTTCTGAATCACTGATTTCGCAAAACTGACCGAGTCGAGATTCCAGTAACTTGCCACGAACGGAAGCAGCAACCCCACTTTCTCTCCCTGATAGACCATCAATGTCTGCTCGCCGTGGCGATAGTAGTTAACAACCTCTTCGGGTGGCGCATCGCCGATTTGAAGGGGATCGAAAAGAAAAGAAACCGTGACAGCTACCGTGTCAGCATCGATCGCGGTCCTTCCGGCGAAGCGGTCGTCATCAAGAGCAGCGGGCGCAATCTTTTTGAGATCAGCGTCCAGGCTGCGCAGTCTCTGGCCCATACAGCCACGCAGGTGGCCGTCAATATAAACCGTGACATATATAGACTCGGCGCTTTTTGGAAGGAAATCATCCGGCAGCGGCGACGTATTTTCCGCGCGTTTTAGAAGCTGGCCCAACACGAGATCACGTGCACGCTCGGCAATGCGCCCACAAATCTTACTGTCTTTGTGCCACGGAACTTCTTCAGGCACGGGCACTCCCGTTGGCTGCCATTTCGCGCCCGGCTCAACCACCTTCACCACTTCATGCCTGAAAAGTTCATACGGCTCAAACGACACGAGCTTCGCATTCTTCATACGCGCGTGCTGAAACTGGGCCCACTCGCCAACAATGCCCGGCATTCGCGGCAACGCGCCACCCATTCGTTCGCGTCGCTCCAAACTCCGCACCACGATTCCATAACGATCGTTATCAAGCTGACCCGGATTACAGCGCTCGAGCGCACTGAAGAACGTCACGGCAAACGCACTCTCATCGACGATCTTCAATCCCTCTTCGCCTGCCGGCAGACCCGCCGCCGTACTCAGTGAGGCCATCACCACATCTTCAGCAGCCGATCGCGACACCTCACCCGGAAAATGCCAAAACCCACCCCGCGCGTGACGTCGATAGACGCTCGCACGCGACCGAATGCTGACCCACGCACCACCTGATGCGTCGTACTTTCTGTCTAAAGACTCAGGTGGCCGCAAAAGCTTTGCGGAAGACAAGTATTCACCGACGACTAACCGCGCGAGTTCCGCCGGATGAAGATGCTCAGGCGCTTTTTCAGTGGACCATTCGAACGCGGGAAACCACTTTGAGGGATTCGCTAATGGTTTTTCTTCGTCTTCCATGTGGGCAATGAAGTCCGTCCAGATATCGTAGACGGCCTCCATGTGGTAACCGCTCTGCTGCATGAGCGCGTAACCGTTTTGCCAACCGAAGCGCACGAGGCAAATCCCGCCCTCCACGCGCAGCCCGGCTTGCTCGAGGCGCTCGGTGGCTTCAGTCATACACGTTCCGGAGCTCACCGAATCATCGATCAGGATCACGGGCTCGGTCGGGTCGATCACGCCTTCGATGAGCTTCAACGAGCCGTGTTGTTTTCGCTCCTTGCGAACAAGCAGACCGCGATAGCGGTTGTCCTGAAGAATGCACGACTGAAGAATGGGAACACCGGTCAAACCGTATGTCGCGATCTGGCGACCGTCGAATCGTTTGAGAAGCTCAAGCACACATGTGCCGGCGAGTTGCGCGCCTCGTGGAGAGAGAGTGACGGCGAGTGAGTCGAGCATCCACCGCGCGGAAGTACCGTCGCGCGAGAGCACCGGTTGCTGCTCGGTACGGTAAAGAATTCCACTCCGCTGTAGTAGCTGGAGCAACTCCGTGCGTGCTGTTTGAAAGCTCTCTGGCAGCGACGCCAGCGTGGTGGAATGTGCTTCGCGTAGCATCGGAGTGACTAAATGTAGGGATTCTCGGGAAGCGCGAGGCTGAGATATCGATTATCCAAATGGATCATGAGGTTCTGCTCAACAAACTCCTCCAACGCACCCTCGACCCACGATGCATCCTCGAATCGCGCAGCGATGTCTTTACGACTGCGCGCATCGGCGCAGTATTCGTAAAGAGTCGCATAATCATCCGCATACTTCGTCACGCGTGGTGAACAGTTGCGCCCATCTTCGATCCGGATCGTTGCCCACCCTTTCCGGTAACGCAGGTAAGGTCGCGGACGCTGCTTCCAACGATGCTGCCAAACACCAACCGCCTCGAAGATCTGATCGTATTCGCCGTCCTCGAGCGTGTTACCCATTTTGTGCTCGAAGTAGTACGAAACACGATTTAGATCAAAGCGGTCCTTTGGATAAAGATAGTCATAACAAGGCGACGGCACGAGCCGGCTAATTGACTGCGACTCGGGATCGGTGTACATCGGCGAACCACGATCCGCGCGCGCCTTCGCGATCGCCCACGGCGCCTGGAAGTGGTGAATTTTTGAGATGACGTCACACTGCGCGCGGTAATCTTCGGCAGTCTCACCGGGAAATCGCAGCAGGATGTTGTAGAGATTATTGATGCCGTAATACGTGGACCACTTGATCAACTCGAGGTTACGCACGCCCGTCGTGTGCTTTTTCATCAGCTTGAGAATGTGCGTCGAGAAACTCTCAACTCCGGGCTGAATCGAAAACAGACCACCTTTGCGCATGTGTTTGAGCTGCACGCGCGACAGGCTCGGACGCACTTCGTAGTGGAGGCGAATGTCTGTGTTGGCTGCGCTGAGCTGGCCAAACAACTTGTCGATGTATTCCGGTTCGATGATGTTGTCGATCGCGTTGAAATCGAGGATGCCGTAGCGACGCGACAGCTCGTCAAGCTGTTGAATCACGTTCTCAACGCGCTTAGATCTGAATTCCATACCGGCGCGATTCAGACCGCAGAACGTGCAGTGGTTCTTCACGCCCCACCAGCAACCGCGTGCAGTCTCAATCGGTAGCAAGACTCCCTGGGCCATATCGTAGTTTTCATATCGCCCTTGCTTGCGGGCGTAGAAGTACTCGTCGAAGTCAGGCACCGGCGTCTTGTTCATGTCAGCGAGATTTGGCGCGCGTCCGTTGAAAACAACTCGGCCACTGTCGCGCCACATGATGCCCGGCATGCCCTTCATCGATTCGCCGTTGTAGATACGTCGAACGGCGTTGGGGAGCGTTTCGTCGGCATCGCCGCAATGTATGTAATCAACCTGCGGACAGCCTTTCATGATCTCTTCGGCGATATCGTCTTCAAACGTGGCTCCGCCCATCATGATCGGAATGTGCGGGTATCGTTTTTTCAACGCGTTCGCCAGTGCGATACTTGCAAGCGTTTGTTGAAAGACAACGGAAAAGCCGATCACGCCGAATCGACTCCAATCGACGCTGTTCATACAAAACTCGATGAACGCCGGCGCCGCCGTTTCACGCAAACGTCGCAGATCGTCGAGCGTGCAGCCGGCCTTGTGACAAATAGCTTCGAGGTTGTTGCGGTAGATCTCGAAGTACTCGTCGTCAATTGCAAAGTCGCCGAAAGCCGCCCTGGTCCAAAGCCATTCGCCCACCATGCTCGGATAGACGTCGGCCAGCGTCTCGTTGATACGCCAGCCGACGAATGTTCCGAAGTACATGAAAAGCGAAAAGGTTTGGACTGGTATTCCAGCCTGTTCTAGCGTCGGCTTCAGCAGCGCTAGCTGAAACGACGGAAAGCGTGCCGAGAGTGTCGGCATGCTTATCAGTGCAACTGGCTTGAGAACTTCCTGCATTCCCGCTCTTAGTATTTTTTCTTCGGACTATCCGGCGCGATCTCAGGCACGGGTCTTGGCGCTTTTTCGGGCGCGACTTCGGGAATTGGTCGCGGCGATTTCTCGGGGGCTATTTCAGGAATCGGTCGCGGTGATTTCTGCGGCGCAACTTCGGGAATCGGTCTCGATTTTTCGGGAGCGACTTCGGGAATCGGCCTGTACGGATCGGGCGCGACTTCAGGAATAGGACGAATCTCGGCCTTTATCTCCGGCGCGATCTCCGGCTGTATCTCCGGCGCAATCTCTGGTTGTATCTCTGGTGCAACTTCAGGAATCGGCCTGATCTCAGGGGCGACTTCCGGAATCGGTTTGATTTCAGGTGCGACTTCCGGAATCGGTCGAATTTCTGGAGCAATTTCTGGCTGAATCTCGGGCTTGCCGATAGTTAAGTTATCTCTCATGGATATTCTCCCAAAACGTTATGCCTGGATTGCGCATAGGTTGAATTGTTGAGGCATGGGACCGTTGAGTTTGGTTTCAAGTGAGAGCCAGCAACAGCGAGACCGTTGCGGCAGAAAAAAGGTTTCGGTTTACGAGGGAACGCGCGCAGCGTAATGCTAATCCGTGGTCCTGTCAACAGAAATAGTTGACATTGGTTTGCGTTCGTATTAGCGTCTGCGCGCTTATCCGTTTCGCCCGGGAAAGTCACTTACTTCGCCAGGTCTCACGTTCAGACTGCGGTCCAGCGGAAGTCGTTCTCAACCACATCAGCCAGAGGAGCGATATGGACGTCGTTAACTTACCCATTCTTCCCGCAACGGCTTTGTTAAAAGACGCCGTGAGGGCGATGAGGATCCAGCAAAGATCCGCGGTACTCCGAGAACAAGCTAAAAAACTCGAACTGATCCGGATCACGAAAATTTTCAATGCGCTGGGCCATCAGTTATCCGAGTTATCACAAGTCCAAATCAGCGAACGGGTGTACCGGCCGACTCGAATGGAGATTTCATTACGGCGTCTGGACACAAAGGCCCCGCATAACACATGGGGAAACTGGCAGTCGCTTGTGACTTCAGTACGTCATGACTACGTTTTGATCGATTCATCATTCGGAAGTGCATTGATTCTCACTCTTCACGAAGGTTTAGCTGGTGAGATCCGAACGAGCCCGGCTGACTGTTACTGCCTCGGGCCGGATGAACATTCGCTGCCGCCGGCGACGATAGTCCCAAAAAATAATTGTTCCATCTGCTCGTACACTGTGCATTGTGAGTGAGGAGTTCAACCTATGCTCGGCACGTTGCTTGAAAAACTCGGGACGCTACTACCAAAGAACTTCATCATCGCGAACCTGTTTCCGGTGTTGTTGTTCGCAGCGGTTAACGGTTTGATGCTCTATTGGCTGAGTGATAGCTTCCGCCTCGCAGCGCAAAGTTACTTCGCGATGAACGCCGCCAGCCAGGCACTGGTTGGATTTCCCATCCTGATCGCTATCACGCTTACGGCCTACATTTTTTCTACTCTGAACCTGTTCCAGCGAGAGTTCCTTGAAGGTCGTTACTTACCCGAAGCTTTGACGAAAGTATTGACCGCGGGTCAGCAGAGACGTGCAGACCAATCAGCTAATCGATTTTTAGAAAAAACCGAACAGCGCCGCGCTTTTAAAAGACTTAACGGGGTGAAAAACCTGCGTGCCGCGCGCGTGAGTGGCAAGCAAACGCCTGGGCCATGCCTGTATTCGGAAGACAGCGACGCGGCGATTGCCGTTGCCGCGCTGGAAGAGAAAAGACTGCGGTATGACCTCATTGGCGCGGAGGAATTCGAAATCGCGCTTGGACTGCTGGAGCAAGAGTTGAGTAGCTGTCCGGTCGACATAAGAGCTCCCGGCGATGCAGACCTCGACAACAAGCTCCTGCTGAATCGTGATCAGATAATTCTCATAGGCTGTTTAGATTACGTTGAACGACGACTCGAGAACGATTACGTCGCGCTATTCAACAAAAGACAATTTAACTTTTCCGGCTTTAAACTCGCCCCGACAGCGATGGGTAATATCGCCGAGTCGGTCCACGGCTACGCTCGCTCGCGTTATGAGATGAATCTCGCTCCGTTGTGGTCGCGCCTGCAAAAGATCCTTATCGACGACGAGAAGTTTTACTCAACGCTGGTGGACGCCAAGACTCAACTCGATTTCATGATTTCGCTTTTCTGGGTGACCGTTTGCTTCACGATCGTATGGACAATTGAGCTTATCTACCTGAGGCGCTCATTAACCGCTTTTCTTCTCGTTGCCATCGGTGGACCAGTCCTTTCGGTTATCTGGTACAAGATCGCACTCCAAAACTATCTTGCCTTTGCAGACATCTGCAGGACGGCAGTTGACCTTTACCGTTTCAAACTGCTCGATTCGCTGAACGTGAAACGACCCAAAGGAAACGTTCACGAACGTCAAACCTGGATTCAGCTCAATCAGCTCATCGGCAACGGCGAGACCAACGCACAGATTCCTTATCACTACCCACCACCTCCGAAATCATGAAAAGAATAATTCTGCCTGGTTTATGGCTCGTCATAGTGCTGGTTGGAACGTTGCTGATCTGGCTTTACCCGGCACGCACGCGTCGCGCTGTTGCTACGGGCAACGATTCGGAACAACGTACCGCACAATTGTTCCAGTCGATTCGCAATCAACCAGAGAAGCTGCAGGTGTTCTTGAAAAGCATGCCGAAGGGCGCTGACCTGCACACTCACCTCTCCGGCGCCGTTTATGCCGAGACGTTCCTGAGTTGGGCAGCGGCCGGTCAAATGTGTATCGATCCCGCGACGTTTGTTGTAGCTGAAAAGTGCAATGCCAAGACGCAGGTTAAGCTAAGTAAAGATCTGTCGAAGAACGATCCTGTTTTCTATCGCAAGCTCATTGACGCGTGGTCCACTCGAAACTGGGAAAAGTCGGGCAAAACCGGCCACGATCAGTTCTTTGTCACGTTCGGACGCTGGGGCGCACTCACCGCACGTTCAGGTGAAATGCTGGCGGAGGTACGTTCACGAGCCGCCGAAGGCAACGTGAGTTATATCGAAATCATGATCACGCCTGACGGCGGCGAGTCGAAGAAGATGGGCGAGACGTTGAAGTGGCAGGAAAACTTCAGCCTCATGCGCCAGCAGTTACTGAAAGCCGGCCTGGTGGAAAAAGCAGTCGCGGCAACAAAAAAGAATCTGGACCAGGCCGAGCAAAAGGCCGATGAGGTGTTGCGTTGTGGCCAGCCCCAAGCCAATAAGGGATGCGATGTCGAAGTTCGCTACATTTTCCAGGTCGGACGCACTAACCCGCCCGGACAGGTTTTTGCACAGATGCTTGGGGCCTTTGAAATTGCCAGTAGCGATACTCGCGTCGTGGCCCTGAACCTCGTGCAACCGGAAGACAACGCCATATCGATGAGCGATTTTCCGTTGCACATGCGGATGCTCGATTATTTCCATTCGATTTACTCGCGAGTTCACATCACGCTGCATGCAGGAGAACTCGTTCCGGGGCTCGTGCCGCCGGAAGGACTGCTGTTCCACATTCGCGATTCCGTGCTGACCGGACATGCTGAACGCATCGGACACGGAGTCGATCTGATGCACGAGACAAATGCCGAGCAGTTGTTGAAGGAGATGGCTGCCCGCAACGTGATGGTGGAGATCTGTTTGACGAGTAACGACGTCATACTCGGAGTTCGCGGTGACAAACATCCGATCCGTCAGTACCTCGCGGCGGGAGTTCCGGTCGCGCTAGCAACAGATGACGAAGGCGTCGCCCGATCCGAGATCACGCGCGAGTATCTCAAAGCAGTTGAAGATCACAATCTGGGATATGCGGACTTGAAGAAAATGGCGCGGACGAGTCTTCAACACGCTTTCGTAACCGGCGAGAGTATCTGGAAGAACTTTCTTACGTCTGAGCTAACCGGCGCCTGTGCCGCGGACCGGCCGGAAAACGATACGCTCTCCGCTCAGTGCCAGCAATTCCTCAATGGCAACAAGAAAGCGACTCTTCAATGGCGTTTCGAAAAGAGTATCAGCGCCTTCGAACGCCAGAATCAGTGATGGAAATCCCCATAATCCGCAGCCAGATTTACCCGTCACCGAAACCAACTAATTATCGTAAAGCGCTCGCCACTCGTCACCGGCAAGACTTCATGAAAGATGTCGGCTGAAAAGGCTACGAGCAGACCAGTCTCACCTTCGACTGCGAAGGTCGCGGTCTGATCGTAAAAGTTAAGAGTGCCGCCACTGAAACAGCCGTCTTTAGGCTCAGTTGAAAAGTCGTTGAGAAACACAACGATCGAAATGCGCCTGATGCGCAAGTGATCGAAGTCGAGCTGCCGCGTGTTACCGTCCTGGTGACGCACGAAGAAGTCACCCTTTTCATAACGCAGAAACTGCGGCCGCTCGCAATCATTCAGCAGTTCACCAAAATGCTGTTCAAGTGCTGATTTCTGTTGCAGCAGTCGAGCATGGATATCGGAAAACGTCTCAGCCGCCGGATGAACGCTAGTGGTCTTGCGAACAGTTTCGTGGACCAGGCCCTCAGAGCCTTGAATGTAAACAGGCGCTTGCGTCGTGGGAGCATCACTCAATTCCGCCCGCAACCGTGCGCACGTCTCCGTATCCAAAAAGTTCCGGAGCAAAAACAGATTGAAGTGCGCTGCTGGCGCCGGTTGCGACATCTCACTCTCACTTTTTCAAAACAATTCGATCTTCGAAGACGCAACAATCAAGACCGGTGTTGAGCAAACACGCGATTGCGTCAGCGGGCGTCTCAATGATCGGCTGGCCCATGCGATTGAACGACGTATTGAGCAAAACAGGCACGCCTGTCTTCGCGTAAAACTTTCGCACTAATTCGTAAAACCTGCCGTTATTCTCGCGCGTCAGTGTTTGCACTCGACCCGTGCCATCAACGTGGACGATTGCGGGCACCTTGTTTCTCTTCTCCGATTTCACATCGACGACTCGCAGCATGAAAGGACTGTCCGCCGCGGTATCTCCGAAGTCAAACCAGTTCGACGCCTCTTCAAGCAACACTGCCGGTGCGAACGGCCGAAACGGCTCGCGCATCTTGACGCGCATGTTGAGCGTCTCCTTCGCATCCGGCCGTCGCGGGTCGCAGATAATGCTGCGTTGTCCGAGTGCCCTGGGACCGAGCTCAGATCCACCGTCAAACCAGCCGATGATCTTCTGGTCACATAACAGCTCGACCGCGTCGGAGATCACATCATTTGAGTTAACAACGCGGACGTTCTCGGTTTCGTTCAGAGCGGCTGATACATCGGCCGGCGTGTAAGTGCGGCCGGGAGCATCGTGCAAAATTGCGCGCTGTGAGTTGTGTTGCGTAAGCAGCCAAAGTCCGTGATAAGCGGCGCCAATTGCGGTGCCGCTATCTTCCGCCGCGGGCATGATGTATACGTTCTTGAAACCCGACTCGCGGATGATCCGTTCGTTAGCCACACTATTCAACGCGACGCCACCTGCGTAACATAGATTGTCGCTGCGGCACCGTGCGCGAAGATGCTGCACGAGGTAAAGCAACGCGTCTTCAAGGGCTGATTGAACCGATGCGGCGAGCGCTTCGTAATCGCTCTGACGATTGGGCCATCGCTCGTCGTAACGAAACCGCAGCGGCACTGTGTCTTTGAAATAAAATTTTCCATTCGCGACGTCAAAGAATTCACTGGTTGGAAACATTGTCTGCCCGTAAGGCGCCAGGCCCATAACTTTCCCTGCTTCGGCAGGCTCGCCGAAAATCTGCTGCGCCGCGGCGGAGAACATGCCTCCAAGACTGCCAAACAAAGGCATTTCACCGTCGTGCATCACGAGCCACGCGCCGCGCTCAACAACGTGCTTTTCCAACGGCACAACACTCGTACCTGAGGCGTGGTAAAGCGAGATCGTTTCCCAGCTATCGCGTGGATCGCCGTTGAGCAGCTTCAGCTCGTCAGATGTGAAGTCATCGACGGGCGATCCAGCTCCGTCAACGATGAGAACTGCCGACTCAACAAAGCCGGACGTAGCAAAGGCGCTCACTGCATGCCCGTAGTGATGCGGAATCGTGATCGTTGGGATCGCGTGCGTGACGACGTTTAAGAAAGGGTCGAGTGTTATGTCGTGAATCTTGTCTCTGGAACGCCCCTGAATGCAGAGGACCACGAGATCGAGATCGGCAGGCTCGATGCCTGCATAGTTCAGGCAGTAAGCAACGGAGCGTGACGGTCCTGCGCCGCGAATGCGGTGGCGCTTGAAACGCGTGAGCCGTTCCTCCTGAATCGCGACAACAATCTCGTCGCCTTTCAACAGGCACGCCGAGCCGTTGTGCGATGCGCTGATCCCTAAAATCCATGGCGGGTCGGTCACTGGTAAGTCTCGATGTGCGGGGGCAGGAGTTGAAGCAGACGCTGAAAGGCCTTTTTCGCGTCCCGCAGGTTTTTGGCGTGACGATTTGAAAGGGTGCGGATGTCTCCGTCGCAGAACGGACAAGTTTTAGTTCCCGGCATCACGTGACGGTTGCAGCCACGGCAAAGGACGAGATTTATGCGCGCTGACTTACCTCGTGTCTTCCGGCGCGGCGAGCCGATCTGGACCAGACTATTTGCTAACGGAAGCTTCTCAACCGCGGAAGCCTGAGCAGTTCCATCAGCCGTCTCCAGTATCAATTCAAACCGCCCGTGATCGAAAGGAGTTCCGGGCGCTTGTTCCACCTGCGCGATCCGTTCGCGAAGCCCCTGCTGCGACAACTCAAGCGCGCGATGGTGGCAGTACGGATTGTTACCGGCACGTCCGAACAGAACACTCGTGGTCCAGGTGCAGCCGGCCTTGCACACGTCAGCGTAGTAACAACTCCGGCAAAAGCCCCACAACTCTTCGCTCGTTCGTCCGCGATTGATATTCAGCTCGTCCGTCGTCCACCAGATGTTTTCGAGACTGAGGTCGCGAATGTTGCCGCCGGCGTATGTCGAAGTTGACAGCGAAGGACAACCCTTGATCGTGCCATCCGCTTCGATACCGAGCGTGTTTTGTCCGGCATTACAACTGGTCCAGTAGACGCGATCGTCGCCGCTGCCGCGCCAAACAGACTCATAAGGCCCGTAGTAGCCGATATTGTTTCCCGGCTGAATCAGAAATCCCCGGTCCGCGCCTTCCTCATACAACTCGGCTAGCAGTGGCATCAGTTCCAGCAACTCGTACGGCTGCAGCAGCAGTTCCGGATTGTCGGCGGCGCGACCCATTGCAACTGTCAGTTGCACCTGCCAGTTCTTCGCGCCGGCTGCGATGAAGATGTCCATCAACTCGCGCAACTGCGGAATAACAAGGGACGTGATCTGTGTATTGACACTGGAAGTGATGCCGTACTTCTTGATCGAATGAAGCGCCTTGAAAGCGGCGTCAAACGAGCCTTTCACGCCTCTCAACCGGTCGTGAACGTCTTTGAGACCATCGATCGAAATGCCGAGGGCTTGCAGACCGGCGTCCACGGCAGCTTTGATGCGCTCGTCGGTGAGATTCAGCCCGCCGGACTGCATCGTGCAGTCCATTCCCTGTTTCCTGATCTCGCGGATGATGTCGAGCCAGTCGCGACGCAGGTAGGCTTCACCACCGATGAGGGTAACCTCGCGGGTTCCCATGCGAGCGAGTTGACGCACGAGGTCCAGGCATTCGTCAGTGCTTAACTCGTCCGGACGCCGCTTTCCTGCACGTGAGCCACAATGGTGACACTTCAGATCACAGGCGAGAGTGATCTCCCAGACCGCATGCACGGGTGTAAACGCAGAGCGGTCGTGCGAGGAAAGATAACGCGTTGGGCCAGCCATAAGAATACGTCCGGCAATTTTGCGGCAAGGCCGCGGCTATCTCTTCTTACTGGATTTTGTAAGGGCGCCGTCAAGCTCGTCGAGTGCTGACTGTACGTCTGACATCCA
>DAIOGT010000053.1:9190-12482 GCA_036745095.1 Pyrinomonadaceae bacterium | reverse complement strand
ATCGCCTGCACGTCCAGCTCGCCACGCACGAGTTCACGGAAGATCTGCGGAATGTTACCGCCGCCAATCCAGCCCGCGTTGACGAAGACAGTGAACTTTTCCGGATCAAGCCCGAGTGCACGGCGTGCAGCCTGGGCCGCTTCTTCACCCGGATACGCAAACTTCGGATGCACCGGCAGACCGGAAATCTTGATGCGCTCCGGCGCAACGCCGTAGTCGATCAATTGGCGACGCGCGTCTTCACTCGCGACGAGATAAAGCGTCACGTCGTCACAAGCCCACCCTTTCCAGAATCCGTAACACGGATCAGTCACCACGGAAACGAGTGGAATACGTCCCGCAAGATTCAACTCCTTCAAAACACGCGCGAAGATGTGCTGCGTCAACGGGTGTACGCTGACCACGATGTGCGGGCACCAGCGCTCAAACAGCTCGACGACATAACCGACGCAGCGTTTGTGAAAAAACTCGCTCGTCTCCGGACGGATGCGATTCATGCACCAGTAAAAATACTTCATCCAATGCTGCCGGTTGCGCAGTATCCAGTTGTACAAACGCACTAACTTCGCACTCAAATGATGCGACTCTTCAACAGCGCGGACGACCCTAATCGCATACGACTCGCTTTCGAAAAATTTCTGTACACCCGCGACGATCGCCGCAGCAGCAGATCGATGTCCGCCGCCGGTATCAGACGAGAGGACCAGAATCTTCGGGATGCGTTGCTGTTGTGCCATTTTTGTTAAGCGGTGTTTGTGCCTCTTGTGGCTAATTGAGATCGGCCACCGGCACTCCGGCGTGCTGTGCTTTCTCAACCGCCTTACGCGCCTTCTTCATCTCCCGCTCCAGCTTCTTGATCTGGATCAAATGTCCGGGATTGAACGGCAGCGACGGGTAATAACTATTCGACTCATGCGTGCAGAAACAGCCGTCCTGCGCTTTCTTGCGACGCGCCTGCATTGCGGGCGAAAGCCAAAGCTTTTGAAAGTTCCAATCGAAATCGCGCAGGTTACCGACCGGATCGAGGTTCTCGCATGACGAGACAGTGCCTTCATCGTAGATCACGCCGCCGGCAGTACCCGCGTAGCACGTCATCTGCGCAGTCTGAGTCTCCTGCGTCTTTGCAATCAGACCGTGCATGTAGATGTCGATTGCGGCTTTGAAGAAACCCGCATCGCCGCCGTAGTTGTTCTTGATTGCGGCGTGACGAGAGTCGTCGTCTATCATCTGCGCGAGCGCTGCGTAGCGCGAGTGATCGATGTCCAACTCCTTAGGATCGGCTGAAGGCGGACGAATGTAATTGAAGTTGACTTTGTCAGGCTTCAGGTCATACTTCAGAAAGTCGTACCATTCGAAAATCGTGTCCTGGTTTGAGTTCATGAAGCAGGTACACGTTTGCACGTCCAGTCGCGGATACTCCTTCTTGATCGCCTGAAGCTGGCGTGCGGTCTCGATCGCGATGTCCCACGAACCGGGTTTTTGACGAATTTTTTCGTGCTCGTGCTTTGGTCCATCGATACCAAGCGCGACTGTGACGTTCAGGGTCGGACACTCCTGCAGGATGCGCGTGACGTCCGGAAAGATTCGTTTTTGAATCTGACCGTTCGACATGATGTAAATGGATTCGAGCTTATTGTTGGTGTGAAACGCGCGCGCGATTTCGGGAAGATCCTTCCGCGTAAACGGCTCGCCGCCCGCGAGAATCAGCACGCCGAGGTTGCCGCCGAGTGTTTCCGAGATACGCTCGATCTCGTGCGTCTTCATCTGGAGCTTCTTGCGCGGCCGATCGTCCAGCTCGTCCGTGAAGAAGCAATGTGTGCAGCGCATGTCGCAAACTGATGTCACCAAAATGTTCAGCAACACTGGTGAAAACGGCTGCCCGATCGCCAGCTTTGCGTAACGCTTGAGTAATTCTTTAGTAGTAAAATCCATCAATACCTCAATAGTGTTGATAAGCGATTTGCAGATGTGTTGTCAATCGGTTAAATGTTGAGGTGACAACATCTTCACGATGTCGAAACACAAAACAGATCTGCTCATCATCGGTGCGGGACCCTTCGGACTTGCGGTCGCCGCACAGGCTTCCCATCTCGGCATTGACCACGTTGTCGCAGGCCGGCCGATGGAGTTTTGGAAGCAAAATATGCCCGCAGGGATGTACCTGCGCTCGGCGTGTGATTGGCATCTCGATCCAACTAACATCCACACGATCGACAATTTCCTGGCTGAACGAGGCCAGACGGCGAAGGATGTCGAACCACTTTCGCTCGATTTTTATCACTCGTATGCCGAGTGGTTTCAGAAAAAGAAGCAGATTTCGACCGTTCCGTGGCACATTCAGCGGCTCGAGGTTGCAAACGGCCACTTCAATGCTGTGACAGCGGACGGTGAAACCATCGAAGCACGCAACGTCGTCATCGCGCCGGGTTTCAAGCATTTCACGAACGTGCCTGCCGAATTGAAGTCTCGTTTGCCTGCCGGGCGATATGTTCACACTTGCGACTTCGTCGATTTCTCCTCAGCGCGCGGCAAGCGATACCTGATCATTGGCGGGCGACAGAGCGCGTTTGAATGGGGAGCACTACTTATCGAGGCCGGAGCGAGTGCGGTCTGTATCTCGCACCGCCACGACAGTCCTGCATTCGCCGCTGCTGACTGGTCGTGGGTAAATCAGTTGGTGGATGCGATTGGTGACAACCCGAGTTGGTTTCGTCGTTTGTCTCAAACTGAGAAGGACGACATCAATCACCGACTTTGGGCCGAGGGGCGACTAAAAGTTGAGCCGTGGCTGGAGTCGCGACTAAACGATGATCGCGTGCAAGTGCTGCCGCGAACCGAAGTAATTGAGTGTGTCGAGAAAAATGGCGCGTTAGACGTCAGGCTCAGCAATGGAGAGACGATTACCTGCGATCAGATCGTGCTGGCTACGGGTTACAGAGTTGATATTGCGCGACTGCCGATCCTCGCCGGCGTTCTGGATCAACTAGAGACGAGGAACGGTTTTCCCGTTCTCGACGAACACTTTCAGACGACGATTAACGGCCTCTTCATGACGAGCATGCCCGCGACGCAGGATTTCGGTCCGTTCTTCGCGTTCACGATCTCGGTAAGAGTTTCGGCGAAACTGATCTGCGAAGCCATTCAGTAGCCACAAAAGGCACAAAAAGCACAAAGGTACTCTCAACTCTGAATTCGGATTCACTTTTGTGTTTCTTGTGCCCTTTGTGGCTAAGAGATTTTTGTGGCTAGGATCGGTTTTGGATGCCGAGCGCGCGCATGCGGCGATAGAGGT
>DAIOGT010000053.1:0-9090 GCA_036745095.1 Pyrinomonadaceae bacterium | reverse complement strand
TTTTGTGGCTAGGATCGGTTTTGGATGCCGAGCGCGCGCATGCGGCGATAGAGGTGACTGCGATCGACACCCATCAGTTCTGCCGCGCGTGAGACGTTGCCCTCCGCCTCTTCAAGCTTTCGTTGAATAAACTCACGGTGATACGCCTCCGTGGCTTCTTTAAACGACGGAAAGCGAAACGAGGCCGCCGGCGGTTCTTCCTTACCCTGCGGCGGCAAGTCGTTTGCCGAAACCTTCATGCCCGGATGCATGATCACGACGCGCTCGATCGTGTTGCGTAGCTCGCGCACATTGCCGGGCCATGAATACGACTGCATTGCTTCAACCGCCTCGGGCAGAAACTGCTTCGGCTTTTTACCGTAAGCCTTCGAGAAGTGTTGATTGAAGTAATCGACAAGCAGCGGCACGTCTTCGAGACGCTCGCGCAACGGTGGCAGCTCAAACGGAATCACGTTCAGACGATAAAACAGGTCAGCGCGAAAGTTTCCGTGCTCGATCTCGACGTCGAGACGTTTGTTTGTCGCGGCGATGAGGCGTACGTCCACCGTGATCGACGTCCCGCTTCCGACCGGCTCAAAGCGCTGCTCTTCGAGGACGCGCAGCACCTTCGCTTGCACCTTCGGACTCATGTCGCCCACTTCATCGAGAAAGATCGTCGCGCCGTCCGCAAGTTCAAACTTGCCCTTCTTCGCAGCAGTCGCGCCTGTGAACGCTCCTTTGATGTGGCCGAATAGCTCCGACTCGATCAACTCCTCCGGGATCGCCGCGGAGTTGACTTCGATAAACGGCGCCGCCGCACGACGCGATTCGGCGTGAATTGCATGTGCGACAAGTTCTTTTCCCGTTCCTGACTCACCGTAGATCAAGACGCGGCCATCGGTTGGAGCGACAACGGAGATCTGTTTTCGCAACGCGCGCATGGCAACAGACTCGCCCACCATCGTGTATTCCTTCGCGAGTGCGGCCGCCATGTCGGCGTTGATGAGTTCGAGTTTTTGCTGGCGTAAAGCGTTGCGAACGGTGAGTACGGTCTTCTCGATTGAGAGTGGTTTCTCGATGAAGTCGAACGCACCGAGCTTTGTCGCGCGCACGGCAGTCTCGATGTTGCCGTGACCGGAGATAATCACGACGGCGGCGTCCGAGCCTGCTTCGCGCAATTGTTTGAGTGTTTCGAGACCGTCGATTCCGGGAAGCCAGACATCGAGCAGGATGCAGCCATAGGCGCGACGTCCGAGCGCCTTAAGACACTCTTCGCCGGTGGCGACGGCGTCGGCGACGAAGCCCTCGTCCTCCATCACTGCACGGAGGGTGTCGCGAATGCCGCGCTCGTCGTCAACGATAAGAATCGAGTCCATTTTTAGCCACGAAAAGACACAAAAGATGCGTCAGCCGGCCGGTAGTTCAATGATGAAACGAGCACCGCGTGGTTTGTTTCGATCCGCGCGAATGTGGCCGCCGTGCTCCATGATGATTCGTTGCACGATCGCGAGGCCGAGACCGGTGCCGCTGTCACGTCTCGAAAAATAAGGCTCAAACAACCGGCGGAAATCTTTGGGCTCGATTCCCTGCCCCGTGTCTGCAACTTCAGCGCGCAGCAGACTTCTTTCGGCATCGTGACGAGTAACGATCGTGATCTGTTTATCGCCACTCGTCGAAGCGAGTGCGTGGACTGCGTTATCGATCAGGTTCACAAACACTCGCTTGATTTGTTCTACGTCCAGCATTGACGGTGGAAGCCCGCGATCGAGATCCAGCGTCAACACCACGCCATCAAGTCGTTCCACATACAAACCCGCCGCGTGCGTGACGACGTCGTTGAGGCTCGCAAGTTCGAGTCGCGTAGCGGGCAGACGCGCGAATCGCGAAAACTCATCGACCATCGCTTTCAACCCCGCCACTTCTCGCGTGATCGTTTCGGTGCACTCGGTAATCACCGCGCCAACGCGCTTCTCGTCGCTATGATCGCCCGCGCCATTACCGTTGGCCGTAGCCCGCCCGTAACTCTTCGCAATTCGTTCGGCGGAAAGCTGAATCGGCGTCAGCGGGTTCTTGATTTCATGGGCCATGCGTCGCGCCACTTCGCTCCACGCGGCGGCTCGTTGCGCAGCAAGCAACTCGGAAAGATCCTCGATAACTAAAACCACTCCACGTCGCGGGCCTTTCGAACCACGCAAAGCCGTGGCCGTCAGCGACACTGGAAGTGGTCCATTGTTATTTGCACCGCCACTCTCCAACTGTGTTTGTTCAGTAGCGTTCCCCGTCCGGCGCGCGCGACTTAGGAGCCGCTCGACAACCAACCAGTCTTCACTCCCAATCAGACCACTGAGCTTCAGATTGTCTTCAGCTCTTTCTCGCAACGCCAACATCCGCACCGCCGAGGCGTTCAACGTGGTGACGCGATCGTTTTCATCAATTGAGACGACGCCGGTCGATAACGACTGGAGCACTGTTTCGATGTAGTTGCGCCGTTCGCGCAGAGCCATGTTCGTATCACGCAACTCCGCGGCGCCCGCCTCGATGCGGCTGCGATTCTCCTCGAGCTGCGCGGTCATTTGATTAAACGACTCCGCCAGCAGTGCCAATTCATCATCGGCAATAGTTGTCGTGACGCGATGCGCGAGATTGCCGCGTGCGACTTCCTTCGAGGCTTCGGCGAGCGCCTTGATCGGAGTCGCGATACCGCGCGCGAGATAAATCGCCACCCAACTCGAAACGAAGAGCAGGATCAACGTCATCAAACCGAGCGTTGAAAGACCCAGCAGACGAACACGCCGTTGTTGCCTCACGAGATTCTGGTAACCTCTCTCTGAATCCGTCACCAGGTCCGTCAAATCGTTTGCCGCGCGTTTTTGCGGCGCGATGACGAGGGTCTCCGATGAATTCAAAGGCACTGCGAGTGCGTCAAAATTTTTTCCATCAACGAGACTGCTGCCGCTCGGACTACGGAACTTGCGAGCTTCGCCGAATAGTTTTTCGAGTTCTTCGGCGTCTGTTGCGGTGAGGTCCGCGCGACTTTGAGTCACGACCGAGCCGTCGTTTCCCACGATCTCGATTCCGACTAACTGACCCGAAGCAACGATCTGTTCCATCGTCGCACGTCGTTCCTCGGGCGTCTGCCGAGTCAACAACATAACGAGCAGCGAAGCGGTGTCGCGAAGCGTTTGATCCTGGCTCGACAACGTCAGATTTTTGACTTCAGTCGCCTGCTGCACAATCTCATCCGGAAACGGATTGAACCATTTCTCGAGCGAGCGGTTCAGGAAAAGGTAAGAAAAGAACGCCATCGCCGTGATCGGCAGAAAGCTGATCGAAATGAAGTAGACCAGCAGGCGTGTTTTGACTTTCGATCCGAGTTGACGCTCTCTGCGTTCGCGACGCAGCTTCAGCAGATTGCGAACGAAGATAAATAGAAAAACGACGAACGCGACGAAATTGAGTGTTGATAAAGCGTAAAGGACGAGCGCATCGGCCGGCGTATCAGGCCTGACGACGGTCCACAGCCAAAGCTGCTGCGACACGATAATCGCGAGCAACAACACCACCGTCCCGCCCAAGACCCACAACAACATGCGACGACGCCGTCGAATACGCTCTCGGCGTTCCGGTGTCAGATTGTCGCGATTGTCACTCATGAAGTTGGGCAAAAGTTTAGCATAGGCTAGAATGCAGCGCCCGATGCACAAAGTCTTCATCAACGAGTTTGGCCGGCTCAGAAGTGGTTGGCGCGTACTGATATTTGCGGCAGCGTTTTTCGCGCTTTCATTTCTGATGGCCACCGTTTTGCGCCTCGTCTTTTTGGTCGGCGGACTGGTCGGTCCCTCACCTGGAAGACAGGCGATTGCTGAACTGGTTTTCCGAGGAGGACTGTTAGGCGCGGCGCTCGGCGCCGGATACCTTTGTGCGCGTTATCTGGAAGGACTTCCCTGGCGCTCGTTGGGCCTGACGTTTCACTCCGGATGGTTGCGCGATCTTCTATTCGGAGTGGCGATCGGGTTTGTTTCACTTGTGATTGCGGTCGCCATCGCGATCAAGGGATTAAAGTTTTCGATTGGCGATACTGAATGGTCCTCGATCATCCGATCGATGGCCTCGTCAGGTGCGTTGCTGTTCCTGGCTGCGCTTGCGGAAGAGGCGATGTTCCGGGGCTATGGGTTGCAAACCCTCACGCGCGCGAAGCTTGCATGGCTGGGCGTGCTGCTGACCTCCGTACCGTTTGCACTAGTTCACCTTTCGAATCCAAACGTTGTGCCGGGCGTCACATTCGCGAACACCGCCCTCGCAGGGGTCTGGCTGGCCGCGGCTTATCTGCGAACGCGCAGTCTGTGGCTGCCGTTCGGCGTTCATTGGTCATGGAACTGGGCGCTGGGTTGGTTTTTTGGACTGCCGATCAGCGGTATCAATCTAGTATCCGATCCCCTGCTGAACCCGCAAGACACCGGACCTCGATGGTTAACGGGCGGTAATTACGGTATCGAAGGGGGCATTGCCTGCACTATCGCGCTGGTTCTGGTCACAATCTTTTTGTGGCGCACTCGATGGCTTTCGGCAACGCCCGAACTCAAGCAAATGACTTCGGAAGAAAACCCTGCGACCGTCGAGCCCGTACTAAGCATCCGTCCTGCTGACTATCAGGCGTAACGCGTCTGTTAACAGTCTTCAACTCTCTCCCGTCTTAATCGTGTCCACAACGAGACGTCCAATGTACGCGACCGCCGACATGCTTCTGACCAGCGCCCAAGCACCCGCCGCCGAGCAAACGCAAGAGCCGGCGGTCGAAATCGTGCTGGTCAGGGCGGTTTTGGAAGGCGACCGGGATGGCTTCGCACGCCTTTACCACCTTTATGCGCCGCTCGTACACGGCATTCTGCTGGCTCGTGTGCCCCGAGCCGAGGTTGACGATCTTGTCCAGGATATCTTTCTGCACGCGTTCAAAAAGCTCCACACGTTGCGCGACGCGTCAGCGTTCGGGCCGTGGATAGCGATGATCGCGCGCAATCGGGCAGTCGATTTCCATCGCCGGTCGAAAGAGACAGTGGAGATCAACGACGACCTGCGCGGTAGCGACACGCACGATTCGAAAGCGGCGGAAATCCTTGAGCTTATCCGCAGTTTGCCGGAGGCCTACCGCGAGACCCTCGTGCTGAGACTGGTCGAGGGAATGACCGGACCCGAAATCGCAGCACGCACGGGGCTCACCGCCCCGTCAGTGAGAGTAAACCTGCACCGCGGGATGAAGCTGTTGCGCGAGCGGCTCGGATTTATGGAGGGCGTATGAACGACGATTACCTATGGGACAAAACTGGTCAGCCCGATCCGCAGATACAACATCTGGAAGAAATTCTGGGCACTTTGCGTTACGAGCCCAGGCCGATCGCGATTCCAGCGGAGGTGCAGGCGCCACGCCGTCGCAATTACTTTCCCTTGCTAGCCATCGCCGCTTCAATCCTGCTCGCGCTACTGGCCGCAGGCATTTGGCTGAGCGTGCGTTCGCGCGACGAGGTACCGCAGCAACAAGCGAAGGTGGAAACTCCAGCTCCGCCCCAACCTCCAGTAAACAAGTCCGCGGTTGATCCACCTCTGTTGGCCCCAAAGAAAATTCAGAGAAAGAGATCCGCGTCGTCAGCGTTACGAAAACGGGACCGCGACGCAGCTCTCAAAGCGAAAGAACAACTGATGTACGCCTTGAGAGTGACCTCTCAAAAATTGCATTTGGTCCATATGAAAACGGAGTAGTTATGAAACCACTTTTTTACCTTAATATCAGAACGTCGCTGATCGCCTTTCTCCTCGTCCTCGCGCCGGGTTTGGTCGCGAAAGCCCAGGACTCCCGAATCCAGATGGGCAGCCTCGATCATCTCGCCGCAAAGGCGAGTCAAACGGTCGAAGTCAACATCGATGAGCGATTGATGCGCGCGGCCGCGAAGCTCCTCTCCGATAAGAACGAAGACGAACGAGAAGTCAAAAAGCTGGTCGCAGGTCTCAAAGGCATTTACGTCAAGAGGTTTGAGTTTGAGACTGACGGGCAATTCGCCGTTGCGGATGTTGAAACCATTCGCACGCAACTCCGCACTCCCGGCTGGACGCGGCTCGTAAACGTCACCAGCAAGAAGGAAGGAATGCTCGAGGTTTACCTGCTTTACAACGCCGATCAGGTTAGTGGTCTTGCAGTTCTGCACTCAGATGATCGGGAGCTTACGATCGTTAACATCGTCGGCCCGGTCGACCTCGACAAGCTAGCCAAACTCGAAGGACAGCTCGGCGTGCCGGAGCTCGGCATCGAGTCGCCAAAACCTAAAGCCAAGCAAGACGACGAGAAGTGAGGGGTGCGATGAAAGCGATTGCTACACGAATCCTCGTCGTGATGCTCTTCTTAACGACCGCGAACGTCGTTCACGCAAACGGTGACGACTTCAACTCAGTCGTAAAGATGATTGAACAGTTCTACCACGTGAAGCACGTCGGCATTCCCTTCCTCGCAAAAGCGGGGATGAAAGTGGCCACCACGGCGGCCCGCATCAAGGGTGGCGAAGCAAAACGGATTGCGGAAGCGGGTAGTGTTAAGCTCGCGGTTTTTGAGGACCAGAACTTCAAAGGCGACTTTATCAAGTTTCGCGGCTCGCTGAATGCGGCGCTGAACGTGACCTGGATGCCGTTGGTCCAAACACTTTCTCCGGCTGACGAAGAACAGGTCTACATTTTTCTCAAAGACGCTGGCGACAAATTTCATGTCCTCGTGATCACCATCGAGCAACGTGACGCCACCGTGGTCCAGGTAACACTCTCTCCCGCGAACCTCGCGCAGTTGCTCAAAGATCCGGAAGGCACCGGCAAAGCCATCACCCAGGAAGCAACGATCAACGATCAGGAGTAGTTATGTACAGATACCGTGTTAACCTCTTGCTGTTTTTCGTCCTTGCGACATTCGCCTCTCTCTCGGCTGACGCGCAGGAAGTTGCAGACGTCATCAAGATCAAAACGCGCGTCGTGTTTCTCGACGCACTCGTGAAAGACAAGAAGACCAATCTCCCGATCTCAAACCTGGCTCCTGAAAACTTTCAAGTGCTCGACGACGGCAAGCCCCGCAACATTTCTTACTTCACGCGTGAAGGACAGGCCCGCAAGCCCCTCGCGTTGATTCTGATTCTCGACCTCCGCGAAGACGGCGCCGGGCGGTTTCTCAAGCGCACTGAGATTCTCAAGGCGATGGAGGATGAGCTGGCGAAACTACCGCCGGGTGACGAAGTGGCGATTCTCGCTCTCGACCTGTTTGAAGATGAGGAGCGAATGTGGCTGACCGATTTTACAAATGACCGTGCCCAACTCGCTGCGGCTCTCGCGGGTGTACCGGCTCTGTGTGAACCAAATGGTTCCCCAGTGAAGACACAGAACAGTATTGCTGAGAGTGAAGGCAAACCGGAGGACATCGTTGAAACGGAAACTATACGCGGCCGCAACGGTGGCACCGTTACGCGCGAGACGCGGCGCGACGGCAGCGTCCATGTGAAGCGAGTGAGTAAAGACGGCAAGGTCACGATGGATCTCGGCGGTGTCTACGACATGGCCGCGGCTGTTAAGGACGCCACCCGAAAGGCCGAGAAGACACGGCCGAATTCGCAAATTTCGATCGTCTGGGTATCGGATGGGATTGCGCCGATCTTCTTTGAGGACCGTGACGCGACGGAGCAGATTCTCATTCGCAACAACGTGATCTTCAACTCGTTGACCGTCGAGATGCGCACGCTGTTCAAGTTTCTGATGCCGATTGGTAAGCCGGTGGCCGGCTGGCTGGGAATGAGTTTATACGGCAGCGCGAAGCAACTTGCGCAACGGTCGGGTGGCGAGGCAGTCAAGGTTGGCCGCGTGAAGGATTACGGCGCCGGATTACAAAAGATCATCGGAAACCTGACCGCGCGTTACAGTCTCGGTTTCACACTCGCCGAAGACGAGGTCGACGACGGCCGCATGCACAACCTCGAAGTTCGTGTAAAGGTACAGGATCAAAAAGGCAAAACCAGAAAGCTGCAGGTGAGCTCGCGTCAGGGCTACTACATGTCCTCAGCGATACCGAAAGAAGCCGCCGCCCGCACGCAGTGATCACACGAAAAGATCGGCGGGAACTGTCCTGCTTCGATAAACTATGCGGGTAATTAACCTATACTTGTTTCCTTTTATATTTAACACCGTATCAACGGGGTGACACCAGGACCGGATCCCCGCGCTTCGCACCGAGGGTTTTTGCCGCGGATCCGCCAGCAACGGAAATCTCAAGAAAGCCGGCACTGCCCCAAATCGCAAACGGTTCAGTAGCAGAACCCTCGCCGTAGAAATTTCGAAACTCAGTTATCGTTCTTCCATTGATAACGAGAGCTTCACCCGATTTCAAACCATCGCTCGTGATGTTCGTGATGCAGTTACCGAAACGATCGATGTGAATGATCCGAAGCGGCGTTTCAAGCGAAGGCAGTCGCACTTCATCGTTTATCTCTGGTCCGAACTCTTCGGGCGCAACACCCTGCGAGAGTGCGGCTGCAACTGGAGCGAAGATGTCGCGACCGTGAAAAGTTGAACTCGGCTCGGGTCGAAAGTAACTTTCAGAAGTAATGTGAAAGATGCGGTGTGAAGGTTCGCGGTCGTAAATGTAAGTAAAGAGACCGTTGTCCGGTCCAACAAAGTATTGCTCGTTGGCATTCACGATGACCGGACGTCGTGAAGATCCAACGCCCGGATCGACAACCGCTACGTGGGTCGTCCCTGCTGGAAACGTTTTGTAAGCAGCGAGCAATGTGAACGCACCTGCGGAAATATCCTGCGCCGGTATCTCGTGCGTGATGTCGGCAATTACGGCCGCGGGATTGACTGACAGGATAGCGCCTTTGACAGCACCGACGAAGTAATCAGCGGTTCCGAAATCGGTGAGCAAAGTAATAACGGGGAGACTGGGCGATACGTTGCCCTTTCTCCCCGTTTTAAGGTCACGTCGTCCCGTGTTCACAGAACGCCCGTATCTGTTGAGGTGCGAATCTTCATGTGCTGCCCGCGCTCGAGTCGAATGTCTTTACCGCGTTGTGTCATGACTCCGGCTGTACCGGC
>DAIOGT010000052.1:25145-26459 GCA_036745095.1 Pyrinomonadaceae bacterium | reverse complement strand
TTACTTGGCTGAATGACGACGAGAGGCTCGGCCGGCAGACGGACTTCATGCATACGGGATGACAGTATACTCTTTATCCAGAGATTACGCAGATGTTAACGAATCTGTGTGTGTGAAAACGAGCCTGTTATTGTTTTTGAAGCACAACGATGTCCTGTAGGTCGTTCAGTGTTCGCGGAAAATAACCTAACACGTCAAAGTACTTCCCGAAATTCTCCAAAACGTATTCTTTGGAATGGAACGCGTTCTGATACCACGCGGGAAAAAGCCCTTCCTCGTACGAACGCTGAAATACGAAACCACTCTCGTCCACGCGAGAACTGTCGACCGTCAGCAGCAGCAGCGCTCCGGGCTTCGCAATGCGCCTCAGCTCTTCCAGCCAGCGAAACTGGTAATCTTCATCCAGGTGTGTAAACACTGAGATCGCATAGATCAGATCAAAAGTATCCGGAGCGTATTCGATTGGCGGAGTTTCTTTGCTCAGACTGAAGCGCGCGAAGCTGAGATTCTGTTTGCACCACTCAATTGCTCTTGAATCGATATCCGCACCGTCGAATTGTGCGCCCGGCGCCAAATCCTTTATGTGTATCAACGTGCGGGCGCAGCCACACCCGAAATCCAGAATTCGAGGAAATGAGTTTAACTCACGATCGACTTTCTGAAGCGCCGACTGGATATCGGCGGCGCACCTCTGACCGACCACGATGAAATGCTCGGCGTCTGGTGACGCACTCACGAGATAGCGCAGTTTAGGCGGCGGTAAGTGAGCGTAATTGCCGTTGAGTAGGTCCTTCGCTGCAACGTGGCGGAACATGAGCCAGCGGTACAGCGCCTTATTCCGCTGCACCATCGTGATGATTGAGAGTTGAGAGGAACGGGGCAGTAAACGCCACAATCGCAGAAGCAGGTTCACTACACTCTCCTTAACAGGTGTTCGTAGAACTCAATTACGCGCGGTCGGATCAGATCGCGGCTTGCTATGCGGCGCACGAGTTCGAGATTCTTTTCTGCCGCTGCATCAACGAGCGCATCGTCAGTCATCGCGCGCCCGAGTGCCTCCGCGATCTCGTCAGGATACAGGTTTCGCGCAAACAGAACATTCTCTTCGTTCTTCACGACTGAAGTAACAGTTTCGATCGGCGACAAAATCGGAAACGCCCCACACGCCATCGCTTCGTATAGCGAGTTTGGAATGCCATCAATCAGCGTGGGCGCGAGCATCACGCGTGCTTTTGGCAGCAGCTCCAGCACTTCCGCGCGCGCCACGCGTTCACGAGGCCGGCACGAGCGGCGAATCGCTTCCGGCAACGACCA
>DAIOGT010000052.1:23412-25045 GCA_036745095.1 Pyrinomonadaceae bacterium | reverse complement strand
TCGCATGCGCCGAGAATGTCTACAAGCTGCTTGCGACGTTCCGGATCGAGATGTGTCAACGCCAGGTCCGATCCTCCGCGTGTTTGCAGCACCCACTTGCCGATGTGTTCCAAACCAAAACGACGTCGCACGTGAAGAAAAAACTCGCCACCCTGCTCGATCCCGAGCGTGTGAATGATGTCCGGCTGCCATTCACGCAGGATCTTCGCCAGCCATTGACCCGCCATTGACTCGACGTCTCCCATGCCGAAAGCCCGCGCCGTTTGTCGCTTCACAAAACGCTGAAGACTGTTCGCGGGATAGAGCGGTGTGCGCGTGTTCGTTCTCACGCGCGGACCGTGATAGCACGTGACGTAAGTGCGAACTGACCACGCGTCAGGCGGCGAGCCGGTGGGCATTGAAAAGAGTCGAACGTTGAACTCCGCGCCTTCGAGCAGATCGATCCAGGAGTGTGTGTGAGTGTTTTCGCCGAGGCCGATGAAGAGAATTCGCGGCCGCCGCGGAAACGGGTCGGAGTTGAAACCATGATGATTTGAGCCGTTCATCAGTGCTTCAGTCTGTCCAGGACTTCACGCGCCCAGAGCTCGATCATCATTAACAGCCAAGTCTGCGGCCAGTCTCCAGCGCCGGAAAAAAACTGATCGCGCGTCCCGGCAACTGCCTCCGCGTTAAGCCAGCCACGTTTCGCGACCGTTCGTTCTGAGAGCGTGTCGTGCAACACGTCGCGCAGTGGGCCTTTTAGCCAGGAGCTAAACGGCATCGAGAAACCGGTCTTCGGGCGCGTGTCGAAACCGGATGGCAGCAGGTCTTTCGCGACGTCGAGCAGGATTCGTTTCGTGCCCGCCTCGCGATAGCTGCGTGGTGCGTCGCTTGACGAACGTGGACCGCCGCCGAGTTTAGCCTGATCGGGAAGTGAGAGCGCGAGATCCGCAATCACCGGATCGAGAAAAGGCACGCGTACTTCAAGACTGTGTGCCATCGAAGCCGCATCGATGTCGCGAAGCAATTGATTCGCAGTGTAACCACGCACGCACAAGCCGGTCACGCGCTCAATTACAGAACCCTCCGGCAATTCATCGATCGAGGACAAGTCGTAATGCGGCGAGCGTCCGGCCTGGGCTGCGCCTCGCAAGTCCGGCGCGAGCAGCCGTGCTGTCCACGGCGCCTCAAACATCGGGTTCGCCGCGTAATAACGTGCCAGAAATCCCGCATCGTCGCGCCAGTTCGCAAAACGATAACCGCCTCGCAGCGGCACGAGTGAATCGAGCACGGGCTGGCGCGCGACTGAAGTCAGCAGAGTCTTTGCCGCCGACTTCCACGGCGCCGACTGCCGGAGCGTTTCTTCAAACGCCATCTGCTCGAACCATGGGTAACCGGCGAACAGCTCGTCGCCGCCAGTCCCGGAGATCGCGACCGTGACGCGACGCCGCGCTGCCATGGAGACGAAGTAACTGTTGACGCCATCGACTGTAGGTTGATCGAGCGCGAAAGCAATCTGCTCAATTCGATCTCTGACGTCTTTGCCACGCACGACGACGCGCGAATGATCGGTGCCGAGAAAACGCGCCGTCGTTTGCGCGTGATCGGTTTCATCGATGTGCTCGCCTTCGGCTTCGAAGCCGACAGAGAAAGT
>DAIOGT010000052.1:13335-23312 GCA_036745095.1 Pyrinomonadaceae bacterium | reverse complement strand
CGTGATCGGTTTCATCGATGTGCTCGCCTTCGGCTTCGAAGCCGACAGAGAAAGTTTTCAGACGCTCACCGCTCGTGTTCTTCGCCATCAACGCGACCAGTAGTGACGAATCGAGGCCGCCTGAAAGAAATGCGCCGAGTGGAACGTCCGAGATCATCTGCAAACTGACAGACTCCTCAAGTGCGCTTCTTACAGCATCAACCTGTTCTTCATAGCTGCGCGCGCGGAGATCCGGGCGCCGGTCGAGGGCGAGCGACCAGTACCGTTCGGCTCGTGGCTCCTGTCCTTGCGTGACGATCAGGCGATGACCCGGGAGGAGCATTTTCACGCCGCGCAGGATCGTGTGGGGCTGAACAATCGCGCCGTGCGTTAGCAAGAGTCGAAGCGCAACCGGATCGATCTCAGGCGCGACAAGGCCACTCGCCAGGAGCGCTTTGATTTCGGAAGCGAAGATCAAGCGACCGCGAACGGTGGCGTAAAGCAGAGGCTTGATACCGAGTTGATCGCGTGCCAGCAGCAGGCGTTCGCGACCTGAGCGCTTGTCGTGTATCGCGAGGGCAAACATGCCGCGCAGCCGCAGCAGGAAGTCGTCGCCGTAATGCTCGTACATGCGCAGCACGACTTCGGTGTCAGAAGTTGAGCGAAATGTGTAACCGAGTTTCTCGAGGAGCGCTCGTTCTGCGCGGAAGTTATAGAGCTCGCCGTTGTAGACGATGCGGATCTGATTGTCGGGGGAGAGCATCGGCTGGTGTCCGGCGTGGCTGACGTCGATGATCGCGAGGCGCGTCATGCCGAGTGTGACATTTGTGTCTTCGAGCACGCCGTTGTCGTCAGGACCGCGATGGTGCAGTGCGCCGACCATCGCGCCTACCTCCGCGCGCCCCTCACCCCACACTCCGCAGATTCCACACATAACTTTTCGCGCGTCCGATCGGAGTTGAGCGAACGCGAAGTAGCTCGATCACGCTTTCTGCAATAACCACACATCCTGCTCCGACGCGATTCCAACGTGGCCCGGCCTGAAATCGACCACCTTGAACCAGCGGGTCCAGTGCTCACGCACATAGGATTCGGGATGGAATGTCGCACATGCGTTACTACCGGCAGAATCTGAGGCCACCACGACTAGTTCGCCCCGGGCAAGCCTCGCTTGCTCCTCCGGAGTACGGCTTGCGAAATAGTGTGCTCCATGGGTGGTCAAATATGCATAACCACCAGGCTTGAGGACTCGATGCAACTCTTTGAGCCAAGCATCCGCTAAATTTTCAGGAAGATGCGTGAAGACCGATAAACCGTAGATGAGATCGAACTTTTCTCCTTCATAGTCGAGCTTGGCCGCAAGAGTGTTGCACTGAAAATGAGCAAAACTGAGATGCTTCCGGCACCAATCAATTAATACGGGATTGTAATCCGTGCCATACACTTCTGGCCCACGCAGGGTTTTCCAGTGGCGGACAACGCGGCCAACGCCACACCCAAAGTCGAGAATCGCATTCAAGTGTTCGAGCTCAACGCCATTGCGTTTTAGCAGGTCACGAATCTGCTGCGCCGAGACTTCACCGCTGCGAACATAAATATCAGGATTGCGGTGTTGTGAGATCAGATAGATTAGATAACCTGAAGGCACTGGCGTCCCGCGCAACTGATGACTAATCCGGTTGGGCCAAAAAGAAATGTCCCGCACTACTGAAGAAATGTTATTCGCGAGCGAGTGAGCCTTAATCTTTATCGTTAGTGGGACAAGAGATTTGAGTCGTTGCATCTAGTTCCTCAGGGATGTTCGGCCCGCATTGATATGACCGTAGTCACCCAGCACCGGCGATGCTGGACGTTTGGCACGTGCCTCGACGCCGTTGCCGCCGTGGTATGCGGTTATGTCGACCAGTCCACACAAACGCATACACTCCTCGATCTGCGGGACAGTCCGCAAGTGTTTGTAGTAGTCCGTAAGAGTGTCGTGTGTATCCAGCAACGCCCACTCGGCCAGAACTTTCTCACCGAGTTGTGGATAGACGTCGTAATAATCAACTAATGGTGAGAGTCTCTGCAACTGTCGTCGCAAACGCCAGCGGCCGCGCTTTTGACTCCAGCCCAACTTGTGCAATGGCAGCAATGAACGCGCGAGGGAGAGCGCCAGCGATTTGGCCGAAGCTGGTGGGAGAAGTAACAGTAAGCTGCGCAACCAGCGGCGCGAGAAGGTGGCCGGATATGTTGGACCATAATGATCTATTACCAACATTCCTCCCGGCTTGACACATTGCGCGAGGGCGGCAATCGTTTCCTCGGGCGATGGAGTGTGTTGAATGACGCCGAGGCAAACCACAAATTCGAAAGAGTTTGAGGCAACCGGTAATGCGCGGACGTCGGCCTGGCAGACGAAATAATCTGATTGGCCGCCGCAATTGGAGTAGTTGGCCTCAACCGCGGTCGACAGGTCGCAAGCGACAACTCGAGCACCTTCTGCCAACATAACTTCAGTAAAACGGCCCGCACCACAACCGACTTCCAGAACAGTCTTTCCCTTTAAGACGGCAAGGCTTCCACCTAAAGCGTGCGTGAGACGATCTCTTGAGATCGTAGTGCCGGTGTAGGAGTCCAGCTGAGACCTTTTAAATTGATTCCATTGCAGGCCGAACCCCGCCGCGTAATTTGAGGATTCGACGAAACGCGGTATCCCTCTCACCACCGGGACCCGGCATCCGCTGGAGCAAGTCAGATCGGAGCCCGCCTCAGTTAACGGTTGCTGGTGAGTGATACAGCGTAATTCCGGCGGCAAATTCATGTCTTGATCAATGATTAGACAGGATGACAGGATTCTCAGGATTGACGGGCTGAGCGCCCTTCGCGTGCAGTTGATTGTACACCGACAAGAGATCGTCGAGGTGTTTTTGAATGCCCATGTGCGCCTTGCAATAGTCAACGCCACGCGCGCCCAGCGCCGCGCCGCGATCCGGTGTTGAAAGAATTCGGCACGTCGCGGCGGCGAGTGCGGCGGTGTCGGCGTTCGGCACGAGTATGCCGTGACCGAGTTTCGCGATCAGGTCGGTCTCCGGGCAGGTGTCAAAGCCCACCGTTGGCAAACCCATCGCAACCGCCTGGCGACTCGAAATGTTCTCACCTTCCATCGTTGTCGTACGCAAATAGATGTCGGCAGCCGCGTAATAAGGAAGTGGCTGCGGGTCGAAACCGATCAGGTGCGCGTGTTGCTCAACGCCGAGCTCAACGATTCTTCTTTCCAGCTCGGGACGTTGATCGCCTTCACCCAACACGACCCAATGCAAGTTTGGAAACTTTTCGAGCATCGACGGAAGTGCTTCGAGCGCGAGCGAGTGGCCCTTGCTCGGATCTAAACGACCGACAGCAAGCGCGATGATCGCGTCTTCCGAAATGTTCAACTTGCGACGGACATCACGGCGATGGCGCGCGCGCTCTAGTCGGATTGTTTCTATTGCGTCGAGGTCGAGCGTGCCGTCAATACCGAGTAGTTTGTTCGCCGGCACGCCGATGCTCAGCAGCTCGTTACGATAACCGGTTTCGAGCGTGAAGTAATCCACGCGATGATGAAAGCGACGATACCGATTCACGAGCCAGCCGGTGCCCTGTGCTTCCATCTGGGAGAACAACGCGGGAACGATGTGCACTGTCGGACGCCGCCACACGGTCTTGAACAACAAACCGTATTTGAAGCTGTAGAATCCGTGTGTGTGGACCACGTCTGGTCGGAACCGGAAGTACTCCGCGGGCACGCTCAGCATTGAGGAAACATGCACCGCCGCGTGCTTCACTTTTTGCCGGATGGAAAAGCCAACGTTCAACAGACGTACCAATGGTTTCTTCAACACGGCAGGCAATTTCGCGCCCACTGATCTCGTGCGTGAAGGCGTCGCATTTACCGCGGCTTGCGAAGTATTCACTGCGGCCGCGACCTTCCCGACATAAGCTCCCAGTTCGCGCAGCGGCTCCGCGTAAACAAACGGCACAAGATAACCATCGGGAAAGATCGTGACAACGCGGTGCTGTACACGCGCCGGATCCGAAAGACGCACAATGTCCCACACCAGCCGTTCCGAACCGCCGCCGCCGAGAGTATCGATAATGTGCAGCACTCGCAGTGGCCTTGTCGTACTCATTGTGTGTTTGTGTCTTTTGCGGCTAATACAAAATCTCACGCAGCACTTCGATCACACGGTCGATGTCTTCAAGGGGCATGTTGGGGTAGAAGGGAAGCGAGATGGTGGCATCGCCGATACCCTCCGCAACAGGGAAGTCGCCACGCTTGAAACCGTACGTCTCGCTGAAGTAGCTGAGCAAGTGGATCGCGCGGTAATTAACCATCACGCCCACGCCCGCTTTCTGAAGCTGCGAGATTACGTGATCGCGTTTGCCCTCGCCGATCCAAACCGTAAACAGATGCTGCGCATGATCCACCCCCGGCAACGTCTTTGGTCGTGAAAGATGCGGGATGTCCCAAAGTCTCGACTCGTAATACTCCGCGAGCTCGCGCCGTTTGCGCCAGTTATCTTCGAGCCGGTCCATCTGCGGCAGCAGCAGCGCCGCCTGGATGTTGTCCATGTTGTATTTCCAGCCGAAGACGGTCATGTCCCAGTGTTTGTAGCCCTCACGGTGACGATCGTTCGCGTTCTTGTTCATGCCGTGCAGACGCAGCAGTTTGACCTTCGCCGCGAGCTCATCGTCGTTCGTGACGAGCGCTCCACCCTCGCCGCACGTGAGGTTCTTCGTCGCGTAGAACGAATAACACGCAGCATCGCCGAGCTCGCCAGTGCGTACGCCGTCGCGCATGCCCTCGACACAGTGCGCAGCATCTTCGACCACTTTCAACCCATAACTGTCAGCGAGCTTTCGAATGGCGCGCATGTCGCACATCTGCCCGTAAAGGTGGACGGGAACAATCGCGCGCGTGCGTTCGGTGATCGCTGCTTCGATGTTCGCCACATCGAGATTGCCGGTATCAGGCTCGACATCGACAAACACCGGTCTGGCGCCGGCCTCGAGAATCGCAGTCGAGGAGGCGATGAACGTCATCGGGGTCGTGATCACTTCGTCGCCTGGTCCAACGCCGAGTCCGATTAACGCGAGGTGCAGCGCGCCGGTACAACTCGTGACGCCAATCGCGTGTCGGACGTTGAGATATTCCGCAAACTGTTTCTCGAAACGTTCCACCCACGCGCCGGTAGTAAGTATCGGATTTGCCAACACTTCGGCCACGGCATCGAGCTCGGGTTTGCCGAGATCGTGCATGAAGAATGGAACGTTCTTTGTCGTGGTTGATGTCACAGTAACGATCTCAGCTCGAGTATCAATGCATCTCCCTCTTGCCGGATGCGGTAACGATGGGAATGTGTCGCATCCAGATTTGCGGGCGCCACCACGCTTCGTTGTCTCGATACCAGCCGATGGTGCGCTCTAGTCCTTGTTCGAAGCTGAGTTTTGGCTTCCAGTCGATCAGGCTCTTGAGTTTTGAAGCGTCTGCGGTGTGTCGAAACACTTGTCCGGGGCGGCCGCCGACAAATTCTACCTGGCTATCGCACGGTCCCATCGCGCGCAACACTGCTTCAGCAATTTCCAACACGCTGCGATGTCGTTCCGTGCCGATGTTGATTACCTGTCCTCGTATCTTCGAGATGTCGGCGTGGACCAGCGCATCCAAAGCCTCGCAGTGATCATCGACGAACAGCCAGTCTCTCGCCGCCTCGCCATCGCCGTGAACAGTCAACGATTCGCGAAGCAACACACTCGTGATGAAACGCGGCACTGCCTTTTCGAGATGCTGGTATGGTCCATAGTTATTAAAAGGCCGGACTATAACTGCCGGGACGTTGTAAGTGGCCCAGTAAGAGTAAACGAGACGATCCGCGCCACACTTCGCCGACGCGTAAGGACTCATCGGATTCAACGGATGTTCCTCGCTCATCCGCTCGGTCAACGCGGTGCCATAGACTTCGGAAGTCGAGATGTGAATGAACCGATCGATATGATCGCGATGCTTCACCACGGCGTTTGCGACGGCCTGCGTCCCGAGTACGTCGGTCTCAAAGAAAAGCTTGTTGTCGTAGATCGAACGCGTGACGTGTGACTCAGCCGCCATGTGCACTACGATGTCGGCCTGGCCTACAAGCGTATCCATCAGCTCGCCGTTGCGGACGTCGCCGTACCAGAACTCATAACGCTTCGATCCGAGGGCGCCATCCGGGCAGTTGTGGACGTTACCGGCGTACGTGAGAGCATCCACTACCAGCAGCCGGTAGTCTGGATACTTCCGGTAAAGGTGCCGCACGAAGTTACTGCCGATGAAACCAGCTCCGCCGGTTATAAGAATTGTTTTCATGATTGTGCTTTAGAGTTCATTGATGAAGCGCGCCATCATAGCGTCATTTCGCGCAAAGCCGCAAAGAAGACATTGCGTCGTTGTATATAAGTACCGCTTATCACTTTACTGCCTCGATCCATTGGAGCAGAGACGTAAACCGCAAACAATCGGCGTGCGGATAGAGGCCATTCCTATCGATGAGGATTGGAGTCAATCCTGCGGTCCGTGCGCCGTGGACATCGGCTTTATATTCATTTCCTAGATAGAAAATCGTGTCTCGTTCGGCAGAAAGCGATAGGGCCTGAAGGGCACGCTTGAAGATCGCCGGATCAGGTTTTTCGACCCCGGCTTCCTGTGACGACACGATTGCGGAGAAAAACCGGCTGATTTCGAGACGTTCTGCGAGGGCAGCGAGGTCTCGGTCCCAGTTTGCCACGATGGCTAAAGTGATTCCTCGCTGCTGTAGAACGTCGAGAACGTGTGGAACTCCCTCTACAAGTTGCCAGTGTTTCTTTTGTTTGAAGGAAGTCGCTAACACAGGCTGTAATTCGTTGAAGTGCCCGAAGATTCCGAGTGCCCAGCAAAGTTGTTCGTTGTAGACGCGGTAAAAGCCGTCGCGGTCTTTAACGTGTACTGACGAATACTTGTTGTGAAAGTCGACGATCTCGTAAGCGCGTTGGACCGCTGAAAACGTCAGCTCCAGTCCGATAGAACGCGCGGCAGAGATAAACAGCTCCTCCTTCGCAGGCTTTAACGAAGCCAACGTGTCTCCAAAATCGAAGAGTACGGCTTTTACAGATTTCAAGAAATTCCTCTGTTGTTAATTAGTAAGCAGCGGTACTTTGTTTTCTATCGCATTACTTCCAAGTTTTTCCATTACTTCCTCATAATCAAAATCACTGAACGAAAAACTATGTTCTCCGGAAGTTGCAAAAGTGGTGACCGGATGCTGTTTGCGACGCAAGGCATCGACAAACTTTTCCAGCTCGCCCGTCAAGAGAAGCGTGTCCTGCTGATCATAAAAAATGGCAAACGGCAGATCCGGCTTGTAACGATCCATTAACTGAAGCGGACTTCGCTGTTCGAGGAGTTGTGCGTTTCCACCAACTGATGCCTGAAGCGTTCGCCTGACGTCGGAGCTGGATGAAGTGGCTGCGATCGCGGGTAGGTTGCTACCGGGAATAAGTGCAATCACTCCGAGCACAGAAGCGCGCAAGTCGTCCGGCAAGACTCCGGCGAGCGTGAGTGCCTGCGTTCCACCCATCGAAATACCGATCAGGTAATAGCCTGCGAAATCCTTCCGCCGATCTCTGATGACCTGTTCCGCATCGGCGATAAACGCGTTCGATACCCACGAAGGGCCTCGTCCTCCGACGGAGATAACGCTCGCGTTTAGTCTCTTAACGAGGTCGCGAACGACAACTGCGTCTCCACAATCGCCGTCCATACCATGGAAGAAAAAGAAGAGCCGCTCGGGCTTTCGCGCCACCGGCCGCATGATGAACAGGGCTTGTACACTCTGATCGTGAGCCGATTTATAACGAAGCAATTCACTCTCGATCGCAGGGTCTTTCATTAATTCGGTGAAGTGGTAATAGCGATTCAGGTGAATTGCTTCGGCTTGCGGTGGCGGTCCAGCTGTGCGCCCGCGATAACGACCGATGAAGAAACCACCAGCGAGAGAGAAAATCGCAACCAGCAGAAAAACAAGCAGACACTTTCTTGCAGACAACGTGAACATATACTCGGCTTTAGGCTGAGAGATTCTGTTCGTACCAGATTTGAAAAACAATCAAGGTCCAAAGCTTGAATGTGAGCGAGTCGTCTCCGCGAAGAAAACCGTCGATCAAGGAGTTGACTTGTTTAGGCTCGAAATAACCATGAAGCGCAAGTCGCTCGGGACTGAGGACGTCGTGAGGCAACCTCGCTATTCCTGTTCGCAGCCAGGTATTTTTCGGCAGCACGAAACCCTCCTTGGGTCGATCCAAAACTTCCTGAGGAACGTAACGCGCGGCGACTTTTCGCAGAATGTATTTCAGTTTTCCGTCGCGTATTTTCAATGATCCGGGAATCGAGCACGCCAGCTCGACCAAACGAAAGTCGAGAAAGGGAGTTCGCACCTCCATTGAATGCGCCATGGAGAGCATGTCGTTGAAATAGAGAATTTCATTGGGCAAGAGGGTGTTGATGTCCAGGTGAAGGATCTTGTTCAAATCGTCGGTTTCCGGATCACAACGCTCGTAAATCTCTTTCAGAAACTCCCTCGTGTCGTAAGGCATCATCGCTTCGTGTCCGAGAGGCGAGAGCAGTCGGTGTTTCTCGTGTTCCATGAATGCGCCGTAGGCGAGCCGCCATTCCCACGGTTGATATTGCGCGAGACTTCTAACGAAGTCTTCTCGACCTTTGAAAAAACTTAGATCAACGTGAGGACTTGAGTCGCGTAACTGGCGCAGCGGCCAGACTAAACGGTGATGGCCGTAAGAGGCGAACATATCGTCCGCGCCGTCACCCGAAAGCGCGACGGTCACGTATTGCTTCATGAAGCGTGACAACCAGAACGATGAAATCACTCCGGCGAATGGCTGATCGAGATGGCGAACGACGACGGGCAACTCGTTTTGCAGGTCGCTGGCGCTCATTACGCATTCGTGATGTTCCGTTGCATATTTTTCGGCAATCATCCGCGCGTAATACGCGTCACGCTTGTGGTCCGGGGAATCCGCAAAACCAAGCGTGAAGGTTTTTACGGGAGCCGGTGAATACTCGGTCGTGATTGCGACGACGCTCGACGAATCAATTCCGCCTGAGAGGTAGGCGCCGTAGTTGACGTCTGACCTAAGTCGAAGGCGGACAGCGTCACGCAGGATTTCGTCGATACGCTCAACCAGCACATCTTCGTCATCATCGGTCCAAAGGATCGAGGTCGGCAGGTTGTACCAGCGATCGACTTTGACGCCCTGAGCTGCGGTCCACGTCAACATCTGACCCGGCAACAAGGCTCGTATGTCACGGTAGATCGTGAATGGCGCCGGAACGTTGCGCAGCGAGAGATAGTGAGACAGTGCCTCGTGGTCCATCTCACGGCTGATGGATGGATGTCGCAGTACCGCTTTGATTTCAGAACCAAAGACAAGCGAACCGTTAAGGGCTGAATAGAAAAGCGGTTTTACACCGAAACGATCGCGGTAGACGAGAAGGGTTTCAGTCCGGCTGTCCCAGATAGCGATCGCGAACATGCCGTTCAATTTGTGCGCGAAGAAGGTCCCGTACTCTTCGTAGGCATGAACGATTGTTTCGGTGTCGCTGTTTGTTTTGAAGTGGTGACCTTGTGCTTCCAGATCTGCTTTCAACTCGACGTAGTTGAAGATCTCGCCGTTGAAGACGACGTGAACGGAACCGTCTTCGTTCGCGATGGGTTGATGGCCGCCGCTGAGGTCAATGATTGACAGCCGCACCATGCCGAGATGGATCTTCTCAGCGTCGAATTTGCCGTCGTCGTCGGGCCCGCGATGGCGGATGACATCCATCATGCGGGGCATCAGCCCGGCGATTTCTCTACCACTATATCCAGCTATTCCACACATTCTAGGAACCAACGTGAATCTCCACGGGACAAGCCCGTGGCATCCGCGACCCGCTTTTGGGTCTC